>JAEKKO010000052.1 GCA_019510335.1 Novosphingobium sp.
CGGAACATCTTGAGCATGCGATCGGTGATCAGCAGGCCGGACACGGCGTTGATCGTCGCCGCGGTGACGGCGATGAAGCCGAGCGTCTTGGCCAGCGGTGTCGCGTGTGCCTCGCCGGTGATGGTGATCGCGCCGACCACGACCACCGCAGCGATGGCATTGGTCAAGCTCATCAGCGGCGAGTGCAGCAGCGGCGAGACGCGCTTGATCAGCTGAAAGCCGAGGAACGCCGCGAGCATGAAGACGAACAGGAGGTCTGTCGTCGCGAATGGCTGATGCATGGTCTTGCTCCCCTCCTAGGCGTCGGCAGGCTCTGGCAGCAGCCGCTCGTGGACGATCTCCCCGCCCTTGGTGAGACGGATGGCCTTGGTAATCTCGTCCGCGTCGGGCAGCACCGGGCGGCCCTGCTCCTTGTCCCAGAACGCCGAGAGGAAGTTGTAGAGGTTGCGGGCGTAGAGCGCCGAGGCGTCGGCGGCGAGGTGCGCCGGGGTGTTCGACCAGCCGATCAGCCGGCTTCATCGTCGCGATCTGCGCGTCCGAGATCAGCCGCGGCGCGGCGCGGCCGGGGATCAGCGCGGTGGTGATGACGATGTCCTGCTTGGCGATGTGGCTCGAGACCAGCTGGCCTTGCGCCTTCTGGTATTCCTCGCTCATCTCGGTGGCGTAACCACCTGCGCCTTCGCCTTCGATGCCCGCGACGCTCTCGACAAAGATCGGCTTAGCCCCGAGCGACTGGATCTGCTCTTTAGTCGCCGAGCGCACGTCGGTCGCCGAGACTTGCGCGCCGAGCCGTCGCGCCGTGGCGATCGCCTGGAGACCCGCAACGCCGACCCCCATCACGAACACCCGCGCCGCGCTGATCGTCCCGGCCGCGGTCATCATCATCGGGAAGGCGCGGCCGTAGACATTAGCCGCCTCGATCACCGCCTTGTAGCCAGCCAGGTTCGACTGCGAGGAGAGGATGTCCATCGACTGCGCCCGCGTGATCCGCGGCATCAACTCCATCGCCAGCGCCTCGAACCCGGCGGCCGCATAAGCCTCGACCCGCGCGCGCTGGCCGAATGGGTCGAGCCCGGCGACGATCCACGCTCCGGGCGCGGCTCCGGCGAGCTGCACCGGATCGGGCCCCTGCACGGCGAGCACGATCTCGGCGCCATTCACGGCATCGGCGCTGCGCCCTCGCCGGCGCCTGGGTCGACCGCCACACTAGCGCCCAACGCTATGAACTTGCGGACCGTCTCAGGCGTCGCGGCGACGCGCGTTTCACCGGCCGCCCGTTCCTTGAGGACGGCGATCCTCAGCGGTTCCGCCATCGGCAACTCAGGAAATCAGCAGGACGATAATGATCACGGCTATGGCGACAAACCCGACCGACCATTTGAGCAGCGTCACGAACCCGCTGTAGGTTTGCTGCGCCGTCTTGATGTCCTTGTGCGCCATCGCTGTCGTTCCCCATAGCAGCAGCAGGTCTCGGCGCCGCCTCTATCGTCACCCTCGGCGGCTCTCAAGCTTAATCCGGTCTTTACCTGAACGTTCTATTCCAATCGCCGGACGTGGAACGGACCGGGGGACAATGGCGGAGCTCGAACAGCGCCTGCTGATGCTGATCGACGATGAGCCGGCGCAATGCCGGCTCATCACCGCATTGGCCGCGCGCGAAGGATGGCGGACGATCGTGGTTCGCGATTCGGAAACCGCGATCGCCACCCTCGGCACGCGCCAGGGGATGCAGCTGTCGGCGATCATTCTCGACCAGTGGGTGCCCGGCGATGACGCCTGTGCGCTCATCGCCGAGCTCAAGAGCCGCCGCCCGGCTCTACCAATCCTGATGCTCACCACCAGCGCTTCGCCGCTGCTGGCGGTCGAGGCGATGCGCGCCGGGGCCACGGACTACCTGATCAAGCCGGTCGCGCCCGATCGGCTGATGCTCGCGCTGCGTTCGGCAACCACTCGCGAGGCGCCGCGCGACGAGCTGATGCCGCTGACCGAAAAGATGTCCGCCCAGCCGGATTTCGAGGCGATGGTCGGGGCTGCGCCGACATTCCGCGCCGCGCTGGCGATCGCCGCCAAAGCCGCTCGCGGCCACATGCCGGTGCTGATCGAAGGCGAAAGCGGGACCGGCAAGGAGATGCTGGTGCGGGCGATGCACGCCGCCAGCCCGCGCGCCAAGGCGCCGCTGCGGATCATCAACATCGGCGGGACGCCGGCGAACTCCATCGAATCGATCCTGTTCGGCCACGAAAAAGGCGCCTTCCCCGGCGCGTTCGAGCGCCAGATCGGCGCGCTCCAGCATTGCGATGGGGCCACGCTCGTGCTCGACGAAATCGATCGCCTGCCCGAATCGGTGCAGGAGCGCCTGGCCGAAGCCCTCGCCCGCGGCGACGTCCGCCCGATCGGGGCGCGGCATAGCTTCCGCGTCGACGTGCGGCTGATCGCCGCCAGCAACCTGCCGCTCAAGGACCTCGTCGAAACCGGGTTCTTCCTGCCCCATCTGCTCGAGGCGATTTCGGGGGTGACCGTCGTCCTGCCGGCGCTGCGCGAGCGGATGGGGGACATTCCGGCGCTCGCGCGTCACTTCCTCGCGCGGATTGGTGAGCAGCCGGGGCTGCGGCCGCTCGGCATCACCGACGGCGCCTTGTCCCTGCTTGCGGCATACGACTGGCCAGGCAATGTCCGCCAGCTGCAGGCGGTTCTGTTCCGCGCCGCGGTGTTCTGCGACGGCGACGCGCTCACGTCCGAGGACTTCCCACAGCTGTGCAATCTGCTCGGTGAGTCGCGGAATGGCACGCCAGCGCCGCAGGAAAGCGTCGGCGTGATGCTTTACGGCCCCGACGGCAACTTGCGCCCGCTCGAGCAGATCGAGGCCGACGTCATCCGCCTCGCCATCGGTCACTACCGTGGGCGGATGACGGAAGTCGCCCGCCGCCTCGGCATTGGCCGCTCGACGCTTTACCGCAAGCTCTCGGACCTCGGCATCGACAACGCCGCCTGAGCAGCGGAGCGCACTGCCGGAATTTGAAAAATCCGCTCGCCGGAACCGTTTGGCGCGTTGGTCAATTCTCTCGAGAGTTGCCATCCGACGGAAGACTGGTTCGTGAGCAGCGCTGCGCCTGCCCCCGCCGACCGCCCGCGCGAGAAGTGGAGTTCGTCGCCTTGGCCGGTCCTGGTGGAGCGGTGGAAGGACGTCCTGGCCAAGGCGTGGTGGCAGTCGAGCGCGGACAACATCGGGCTCGCCGCCGCGGGCGTGGCGTTCTACGGCTTCCTCGCGCTGGTCCCGCTGCTCGGCTCGCTGGTGCTGACTTACGGCTTTATCGCCGATCCACAGGCCGTGGTGCAGCACATCCGGGGACTGACTTCGTTCATTCCGACCGATGCGGCGAAGCTCATCGGCGACCAGTTGCTCAACGTCATTCACAGTTCGAGCGGAAAGAAGGGATTCGGCCTCGTCGTGGCGCTTGCGGTGGCGCTGTTCGGCGCGGCCAACGCGGCCGGCGGCGCGATCGTCGCGCTCAACATCGCCTATGAGCAAAAGGAGACGCGCAGCTACTTCAGGGTGACCTTGCTGGCGCTGGCGATCACCGGCGTTACGATCGTCGCGACGATCGTCGCGATGCTCGCGGCCGCAGCCTTGGCGTATCTGCAGCAGCTGCTCCCCTGGAGCAGCCCCTGGCTGGTGGTCCTGGGCAAGGTCTCGGCCTATCTCGCGCTGATGCTGGCCGGCGCGGCCGCGGCGGCGACGCTTTACCGCTTCGCCCCGGCGAAAGGCCAGAAATGGGTCTGGCTGACCCCCGGGAGCGTCCTTTTCGGGCTGCTGTGGGTCGTCCTCACGCTCGGCTTCGGATTTTACGTCGCGCGTTTCGGCAATTACAACGCGACATACGGCGCGCTCAGCGCGGTCATCGTGCTGCTCACCTGGGCTTACCTGTCGAACTACGCCTTGCTGTTCGGAGCCGAGCTCAATTGCGAGATCGAGCGGCAGAGCGGCCGCGATCCAGCGCGAGCGGGACCGCACGGGGCCGCTGCCGAGGGCGGTTGACGTCACTCGAGCCTGTGTCCCGAGATCAGAAATCCGCCCGGAGACTCACGGTCAACAAGCTGTAAATGGCTCATTTTAGTAATCATTGACTCTGCGCGCCTGCGGGCGGAATGTCCGCACGGGTTGGGAAGGGGACCGGCGTGAAGCGGCTGGGACTGATCGGACGCGCGATCGTCGCGCCGAAGCCGCAGATCGTCCAGGCCCTGCTGGCGGTCGGCGGGCTTGGCCTCGCGGTGGGCGCTCGCTGGCTCATTGACCGGGGCACGAACGGAGTGCCGTTCGCAACCTTTGCGCCCGTAATCCTCCTTGCTGCCAACTTTCTCGACTGGCCTTACGCGATCTTCGTCGCTCTCGGCAGTCTCGTCAGCGTCGACCTGCTGTTCGCCGACTCGTGGTTGGAGAGGCTCGACCCGACGCGGGCGGTGATCGTCTTGATTTATGTGATGACTTCGGCGCTGGCGATCTACATCGGGCACAAGCTCCAGGCCACCGTGCGCGAGTTCCGGACGCAGGCGAACGAGTTCAAGACGTTCAACCAGGAACTGCAGCATCGGGCGAAGAACGCGCTGCAGATGGTCCGCGCCCTCGCCGCCCGCGCCGCCAAGTCGACCGACCCGAACGAGTTCTATGAATCGCTCGCAGGCCGGCTCGATGCGCTGGTCAAGGCGAACGAACTGCTGAGCATCGGGGTCGGTGACCGCGCGCAACTCGAAGAGCTCGTCCGCTCGGCGATCCGGCCGTTCCCCACACGGCACTTCACGGTTTCCGGCCCCGATTGCCATGTCGGCAACCGCGTCGGCACGCCCTTGATGATGAGTCTCCACGAGCTGTGCACCAACGCCCACAAGTATGGCGCGCTTTCGAGCGACGACGGACATGTCTCGATCGAGTGGACGCTGGCCGATGGAGGCCGGTCGATCAACCTCGCCTGGAGAGAGAGCGGCGGACCGCCGGTGGAGCCGCCGCGGCGCTCGGGAATCGGCACGCGCCTGCTGACCCGCCACGGCGCCCTGGAGGACGTCGTGCTCGACTATCGCCGTGATGGGTTCGTTTGCACGATGCGCGTGGCCGCCGGCTGAGACGGATCAACCAGGAAGCTGGGCGAAGTCGGTCAGCGCCGCGTCGCGCAAGCCTCGCCAGACTCGCAGCGCCTGAACGGTGTCGGTGACGTCGTGCACGCGCAGAAGCTGGACTCCGGCATCCATCGCCTTGAGCGCCAGCGCCAGCGAGCCGCCGAGCCGGCGGTGCGCCGGCGCCTCGTTCGACAACGCGCCGATCATCCGCTTGCGGCTGGCGCCGACCATCAGTGGCTGCCCGAGGGTATGGAACAGCGGCAGCGCATTGAGCAGGGCGAGGTTGTCGGCGATGCTCTTGCCGAAGCCGATGCCGGGATCGAGGATGATCCGCTCTCGCGGAATTCCCGCGCCGATCACGGCGTTGCGGCGGGCGCGGAGCCAGTCGAACACGTCGAGCACGACATCGCCGTAGCTGGCGCCGCCGTGGAGGTTGTCGCCCGTGCCAGGCGCGTGCATCAGCACCACCGGGATTCCCGCGCGAGCTACGAACTCGAGGCTGCGCGGGTCGTGGCGCAAGGCCGAAACGTCGTTGACGATCTGTGCCCCCGCGGCGACCGCGGCTTCCATGACCGCTACCCTCCGCGTGTCGACGCTGACGGCGGCGCCCATCGCCGCGAGCCGCTCGACCGCGGGGATGACGCGCTTGAGCTCGTCGCCTTCCCACACCGCCGCGGCGCCGGGGCGAGTGGATTCGCCGCCGACGTCGACCATTGCCGCCCCAGCCTCGAGCATCGCCGCGGCATGGGCATTGGCGGCGTCGGGATCGTCGAGGAACTGCCCGCCGTCCGAGAAGCTGTCGGGCGTGACGTTGAGGATGCCGACGACCTGCGGCTGGTCGAGTCGGATCCTTCGCGAACCGAGCTGCAGCGGCGGATGGGCAAACCGCAATGCCGCCCATTGCGCTTCACCCTCGGTCGCCAGCGCCTCGGGAAGCGCGGCGAGCGCTTCGGCCATCGCGGGAGCCGAGACCCGCCGCCGCTCGATGATCTTGCCGTCCTCACGGACGATCAGAGCGAACCGGCTGGCGTAAACCATGCCGCCGGCCAGTCGCACCATCTCACCCTCCTCGCTCTGCGGCGAATCGGCGAAGGCGATCGGACGGATGTATAGCGATGCCGTCATGGCCGGGACATCATCCCCGACCCCAAAGCAGAAGGAGTGGGGTCACGCGGAGACGCGGAGACGCAGAGGGGGAAAGAGAAGAGGTTGTTTCGCGCAGAGGCGCAGAGGCGCGGAGAGGTTGCAACCGCGGCGAAGCCGCATTGATTCGTATTTCCGCGAGTGGCTCAGCGTGCCTGGGATTCAAAGCGCCTGCGGCGCAGAACAGCATCTCTGCGCTTCTGCGCCTCTGCGCGAAAAATCTATCTTCTCCGCGTCTCCGCGTCTCCGCGTGACCAAGATCTCGTTCTTGCTCTTCTGACCTTCGCCGCGGCGCTAACAAGAATCTCAATCCTCGATCGCCAGCAGGTAGAGCTGGCGCAGCGCATCGAGGAGCTTGAGCTCACCCTCATGCTCGATGTGCCAGAAGGTCCAGCCGTTGCACGACGGCGCGCCCTGGAGCTTGGCCCCGAGCGAATGGATCGAGCCGCTATCGGCGCCGCTGACCAGAGAGCCGTCGGCCCGGACGGACGCGCTTAGCCGGCGCTTGCGATCGTGGAGCACGGTCCCGGGGGCGATCCAGCCAGTCTCGATAAGCTGCCCGAAAGCGACCTTAGGTGCGGACTTGCCGCTCTGCATGGTGGTCAGCGCGCTCTCGTCCAGCGGAAGGGTCAGCGCGATGCGCTCTTCGGCGATGGTGCGGTAAGCCGCCTCGCGCTCGCACCCGATCCACTCGCGTCCGAGCCGCTTGGCAACTGCGCCGGTCGTGCCGGTGCCGAAAAAGGGGTCTAGCACGACGTCGCCGGTGTTCGTCGTCGCCAGCATCACCCGGTAGAGCAATGCTTCGGGCTTCTGCGTCGGGTGCGCCTTGGTTCCGCCCTTGCGGATCCGCTCGGGCCCGGCGCAAATCGGGATCACCCAGTCCGAGCGCATCTGAAGCTCGTCGTTGAGCGTCTTCATCGCCCGATAATTGAAGGTGTAGCGCGACTTCTCGCTCATCGCCGCCCAGATCAGCGTCTCGTGCGC
This sequence comes from Novosphingobium sp., assembly GCA_019510335.1. Lineage (GTDB taxonomy): Bacteria > Pseudomonadota > Alphaproteobacteria > Sphingomonadales > Sphingomonadaceae > Novosphingobium. The sequence goes on from JAEKKO010000052.1 coordinate 7,237, forward strand.
ATTGGTGAAGCGCGTGCCTTTGAAGTTCGGCATCGGGTTGGCCTTGCGCCAGACGATGTCGTTGAGAATCCAGAAGCCGAGGTCCTGGAGGGTCGCGCCGACGCGGAAGATGTTGTGATAGCTGCCGATGACCCACAGGGAGCCGTTCGGCTTGAGCACCCGCCGGGCTTCGCTAAGCCACGCGCGGGTGAACGCGTCGTACGTGGCGAAGCTGTCAAACTTATCCCAGGCGTTGGTCACCGCATCGACATGGCTGCCGTCGGGCCGGTTGAGCTCGCCGCCGAGCTGCAGGTTGTAGGGCGGATCGGCGAAGACCATGTCGACCGACGCCGCCGGGAGCGAGCGCATCGCCGCGACGCAATCGCCCGCGAGGATCTGCCCCAGCGGCAGTTCCGCTGGCGCGAGTTCCTGTCGGGCGCGCGGCCGCGCCCGTTCCTTCGTCAGCTGTTGCCCCATCCCGTCCGCCAAGCCCCGTTGTTTCCCCGCATGCGAGGGTGAGTCCTCAGAGGGCACCCGTCAAGCGGGCGCGCTCGCGGCGAGCTTAGACAAACATGGTTAACGCCGCCTCAATGGGCGTGGAACGGATCGAGTCCGGCACATGATGTTGCGGCGGTGGTTGAGGCGAGGACTCGATATCTGGTGGTGTGACCACGAAGACTCGCCCCAGAGAAATCATCTAAGTCGCCGCCGGCAGTCTCAGATCGACGCCGGTCATCGCCACCGAGACCTCCCACAGCCGCCGCGCATCCTCGGGGTCCTCGGACCGCAACGTTCGCTTGGCTGGTCCGGAGGGGCCACGCATCTCGCGCATGCCCTGCGGCCCGAAATAGTCGCCTGACTTCGCCTCGGGCGAGGTCGCCGCCTGCAGCGCCGGCCATGAGCCCGCCGCCGGCGAATTGAAGAACAAGCCGATCAGCGGCATTAGTGCCCGCACGGGCCCGGGCACGTGGCGCATCAGCTCCGTCATCGCCACTCCGGGATGGCAGCCCACCGCCATCACCGGCGCGCCGGCCGCGCGCAGGCGGCGGTCGAGCTCGAACAGGAACAGCAGGTTGGCGAGCTTGCTTTGGCAATAGCTGTCGCCGCGCCGGTAGCCGTGCTCGGCATTGAGGTCGTCCCAGTCGATCCGCCCACGCTTATGCGCGACGCTGGAAGTGACCACGACCCGAGCCGCAGGAGCCTCGGCGAGCTTCGGCAGCAGCAAGCTGGTCAGCGCGAACGTCCCGAGGTGATTGACCCCGAACTGCAGCTCGAAACCGTCGGCGGTGCGCATCAGCGGCGGCGTCATCACGCCGGCGTTGTTGAGCAGCACGTCCAACCGCGGCTCCCGCCCGGCAAGCTCTGCGGCGCGGCGGACGCTGGCGAGATCGGCCTGGTCGAGCGGGAGGAATGCGAGATCGGCTCCCGGGGCTGCGCCACTGATCGCCCGCATCGCCGCTTCCGCTTTGCCTTTGTCGCGGCAGCCGAGCAGCACGCGCGCGCCGCGCGCCGCCAGCACTTTCGCGGCCTCAAAGCCGAGGCCGGTATTGGCTCCGGTGACCAGGATCGTGCGGCCTGACTGATCGGGTACGTCGGCGGCGGTGAAGGTCATGGGATCAACACCCGTTCGTCCTCAGCTTGTCGAAGAGTGCGCGCGATCTCCGGCTTGCCGAACATCTCGAGCTGCGCGACCGGGGCGAAGTGCTTGCGGTGGAGCGGCGTCGGGCCGTGGCGGCGCAGCGCCGAGAGATGCTCGGGGGTACCGTAGCCGACGTTGGTCTCCCAGCCGTAATGGGGATAGTCGCGGGCGTGGGCGCGCATGATCCGGTCGCGGTGCTCCTTGGCAATGATCGATGCGGCCGAGATGCACGGCTCCAGCGCGTCGCCGCCGACGATCGGGCGCGCAGGCCAGCGCCACTCCGGCCGCCGTCCGTGCGGCGTGAGGTTGCCGTCGACCAGCACTTCAGCGGGCTCCTCCGCGAGATCGCGGCACAGCGCCGCCACCGCGAGGGTCATCGCCAACATCGTCGCGCCGAAGATGTTGAGCCGGTCGATGTCGTCGACGTCGACCACGCCGACAGCCCAGCGGCAGCGACGCTTGATCCTGTCCTCGAGCACTGCGCGTTGATCGCGGCTGAGCTTTTTGGAATCGTCGAGCCCGGCAGGACGCGGCTTGCACAGCACGACCGCGGCGGCGACCACCGGGCCGGCCAGAGGCCCCCGTCCCGCCTCGTCAACGCCGACTACGGGTCCCGCGGCCAAGTCCTTGGCACGGAACGATGGGACAGGCGTTGACGGGTCCATGAAGGCTGCTTCGCTCCGCCTCCTGCTATCGCCGCTGATCCTGATTGCTGCAAGCTGCGGCGGCTCATCGGCTGGGGATAGCGCTGCCCACGCGGAGCCGAGCGGCGCTGCCCACGCCCAGGGCTTCACCGTCACCCCGATCGCCGCCTTCGATGAGCCGTGGGCGATGACGTTCATCCCCGGCACGCCTTACGCGCTGATCACCGAGAAGCCGGGCCGGCTCAAGCTGTGGCAGATGAATGGTCCGACCCGCGAAGTCGCCGGCGTACCGCGGGTCGCTTACGGCGGCCAGGGTGGCCTCGCCGACGTCCAGCTCGCCCCCGACTTCGCCCACAGCGGAACGATCTATCTGAGCTACGCAGAGGCGGGCTCCGGCGGCAGCGGCGGAGCGCTCGCGCGGGCAAGGCTGGTGCTCGGGCTCGGTGCGCCGCGCCTCGATGGCCTGCAGGTGATCTGGCGGCAGCAGCCAAAGGTATCGGGCGAACTTCAGTACGCGCTGCGGATCGCCTTCTCGCCCGACGGGAAGTACCTGTTCGTCAGCTCGGGCGACCGCTTCCACCCGGCCCATGCCCAGGACTTCACCAGCAATCTCGGCAAGATCCTGCGCCTGCTCCCCGACGGCAGCCCGGCTCCCGGCAATCCATTCGCGAGCCGCGGCGGGGTCGCTGCGCAGTTCTGGACGCTCGGGCACCGCAACCCGCTCGGCCTCAAGTTCGATGCCGCCGGCCGGCTGTGGGGGCTCGAACACGGCCCGGCCGGTGGCGACGAGCTCAACCTGATCGAGCCGGGCAAGAACTACGGCTGGCCGATCGTCTCCAACGGTGACAACTACGACGGCACGCCAATCCCCCGCCATTCGACTCACCCCGAGTTCGCCGCGCCGGTGGTCAGCTGGAACCCGGTGATCGCCCCGGGCGATTTCATCTTCTGCCGCGGCGACAAGTTCCCGCAGTGGCGCGGGCAGGCGCTGATCGCCGGCCTGAAGACCGAATCGCTGATCCGTGTGGCGTTCGACGGCGTGCACGCGCGCGAAGTCGGGCGCACGTCATTCGGTCACCGCTTGCGCGAGATCGTCGAAGGCGCGGACGGCTCCATGTGGATTCTCGAGGACGGCCCCGGCGGGCGTCTGCTGCGGCTCGATCCCCACAGCGGATGATTTCGAATCGACAAACCGGCGCCGGATACCTATCCGCCCGCCGCTCATGGCTACCCCTGCCCCGACACTGATCCCGCTCGACGCGGTCGACCCGGCGCTGGTCGAGGACCTGCTCGACCGCGCCTTCGAGCCCGAGCGGCACCAGCGCACCGCCTACAAGGTCCGCGAGGGCACCGATTGGCTGCCGGGCTTGAGCTTCGCCGCGCTCGATGCGCACGAGCATCTCGTCGGCACCATCCAGTGCTGGCCGGTCGCGCTGACCGATCCCGCCGGCCGCGCGCATCCGATGATCATGGTCGGTCCGGTGGCGGTCCTGCCCGAGGACCAGGGCCTCGGCTACGGCAAGGCGCTGATGGCGGCGAGCCTCGCCGCGCTCGATCCGCGCGCGCCGCTGACGCAAGTGATGATCGGCGATCCCGAGTACTACGGCCGCTTCTGGGGCTTTTCCAACGCGCACACCGGCGGCTGGCGCCTGCCCGGTCCGTGGGAGCCGCGGCGGCTGCTGGCGCGCTGCGACAATGCCGCGGTACTGCCGAAGGAGGGCTCGCTCGGGCCGTGGCTGGGCACTGGCGAAGCGGTGAGGACGCTCAGAGGCTGAGCACGCAAACTTGGCGAGTGCCGTGCGATCTGCCATCGCCGGAGCAATGCCCTACGATCCGCCGCCCGAGCTGGCCGCCCTTTCGCTCGACGAGATTGCCGAACTCGTCGGGGCGCGGCGCCTGCCGCCGGTGCCGCAATGGCGGCCGGAAGGCGAAGCCGACAGCCGAATGCGCATCGCCGGCGACGGACGCTGGTTCCACGCCGGGAGCGTGATCACCCGTCCGGCGATGGTGCGCGCGTTCGCCTCGCTGCTGATGCGCGACGACTCCGGCCGGCACTGGCTGGTCACCCCGCACGAACGGCTGGCGATCGAAGTCGACGATGCCGCGTTCGTCGCGGTCGACGTCCAGCCCAAGGACGGAGCGCTGGCGTTCCGGCTCAACACCGACGAGCTGGTGATCGCCGGGCCCGAGCATCCGATCCGCGCCGCCGGCGACCGCGACACGCCGGCGCTCTACGTCGGCGTGCGGAACGGCACCGAAGCTCGGCTCAATCGCAGCACCTATCAGCAGCTGATTGACATTGCTCTCGAAAATGAGGCGCTGGAGGTCACCAGTCGGGGTGAGCGCTTCGCGCTGGTGCCGGCATGATCGGACTTTACGACCGCGTCGCCGAGATGCACCGCAGCGGGCACGAGCTCGACGACATCGACCTGCATACCGATACGCGCCTCCCGCCGGACGACGCCAGTGGCTATCGCCCAGCGGCCGTCTTGGCGGCGATGACCGAGCGCCAGCAGCCGGGATTCCTGCTGATCCATCGGCCGTCGCACATGCGCGCGCACCCGGGGCAGATCGCCTTTCCCGGGGGAAAGCTCGACCCCGGCGAAACCGCGGAGCAGGCCGCTCTCCGCGAAGCCCATGAGGAGCTCGGGATCAATCCCGGAGAGGTGCGGGTGATCGGCGCCAGCGACGTCTATCGGACCGGATCGGGCTTCGAGATCACTCCGGTGATTGGGGTGATCCCGCCCGATCTCGAGCTCGACCCCAATCCCAACGAAGTCGCACAATGGTTCGAGTGTCCTGCCGATTATCTGCTCGATCCAGCCAATCACAAACAGCAGTGGATCGAATGGGAGGGCGCTCAGCACGCATATTGGGAGATCACCTGGCAGCACCACGTGATCTGGGGCGTGACCGCCGGAGTGATCGTCAACCTGTCGCGGCGGCTGCGCTGGCATGGCTGACGATCCGATCCCCGAACGCCTGCCGAATGCACCGTGGACCCGGCGCGCCGACCTTGCCACGCTGGTCGACGCGCTTGAGGCAGAGAATGCGCGCTACGTCGGGGGTTCCGTTCGCGACACCCTGCTCGGGCTCGAGGTCAACGACGTCGACATCGCCACGCCGCTGCAGCCGGTCGAAGTCATCGAGCGCCTCGATCAGGCCAATATTCGCTCGGTTCCTACCGGCCTCGCCCACGGCACCGTCACGGCTATCCTCCCCGAGGGCAATGTCGAGATCACTACCTTGCGCCACGACGTCAGCACCGACGGCCGCCGCGCCACGGTGGCGTTCGCCAGCGAGTGGCGCGAGGACGCCGCGCGCCGGGATTTCACCATCAACGCGCTTTACGCCGATCCCGCGACTCACGAGATCTTCGATTACTTCGGCGGCGTCGAGGACTTGCGCGCGCGCCGGGTCCGCTTCATCGGCGACGCCCGCCAGCGCATCCGCGAGGACCACTTGCGGATTCTGCGCTACTTCCGCTTCCAGGCGCGGTTCGGGTCACAACCAGCTGACCATGAATCGGAAAGTGCCTGTAGAGAGCTTGCGGCAACGCTCAAGGGATTGTCGCGTGAGCGGATCGGATGGGAACTGCAGAACTTGCTCTCGCTACCCGATCCAGGCCCGACCGTACGGCGAATGCACGCGCTCGATGTCCTTCCCGTGATTCTCCCCGAGGCCGACGTCGGAGCGCTCGAGCGGCTGATCGCCGAAGAGCGCCGCCAGGGTGTCGTGCCCGACCCGATCCGCCGCCTCGCCGCGCTGCTGCCCGCAGACCCAGCCCTCACCGAGCAAGTCGCGGCGCGCTTGCGGCTGTCGATAGCACAGAAGAAGCGCCTAACTTCGGCGGCGCGACGGCAGCCAGCGCCGGGCGATGCGCGCGCCCTCGCCTACCGCATCGGCCGTGCGGAAGCGCTCGACCAACTGCTGCTGGCCGGAGCCGACGGCGCTCCGCTCGTCGACTGGGACATTCCGACATTTCCGCTCAAGGGCGGCGAGATCGTCGCGCGGGGGATCGCCGCCGGCCCACAGGTGGCGCGGCTGTTGCGGCGACTCGAGGACCGCTGGGTCGCCGAGGGTTTCCCGCCCCGCGAGCGCGTCATCGCGCTGCTCGACCAAGAGCTCGCGGCCTCGAATGAGGACATCTTGAAAAAGCCAGGCACGTCAACGACCTGAAGGAGAGACCCGGTCAGACGCACCGGCACTCGGTCAGCCGAGCGAAAGCGTCGAGTTGATAGTCTTTGCCCATGACCTTGCCCGCCTTGCGCGACCTGCTTCTTGCCCAGCCGCTGCTTGCTCTCGCCATCGGCGCGATCTTGCTGACGACGCTCGGCGGAATGCTGCGCCGGCCGGTTCCGGCGCTCGCCGGGCTGCTGCACGGGATCGGCAGCCTCGGGCTGGTCGCCGCGCTGCTCCTGACGGTAGCGCAAGTGGCACGGATCAATGGTTCGATAAACCTGTCGCTGCCCCAGCTCGGCATGCCCGAACAGCAGGTCGTCGGCGCCGAGACGCGCATCCCAATGGCGCCCGATGGCCATTTCTGGATTCGCGCGCGGATCAACGGCGTGCCGACGCGGATGATGGTCGATACCGGCGCGACGCTGACGGCGATCGACGCCGATACCGCCGAGCAGGCCGGCGTCGCGCTCCAGCAGTGGAACCATCCGGTGGTCCTGCGCACAGCCAACGGGGCGATGGCAGCGGACCTCGGGACTATTAGCGAACTGCGCTTCGGCAATGTCGTCGCCCGCGACCTCGACGCCGTGATCACCCCCGGAGAGGACTCGCTCAACGTCATCGGGATGAACTTCCTCTCGCGCCTGGCCTCGTGGCGTGTTGAGGGCAACACCCTGATCCTTGTGCCCAAGCACCCGCAAGCCCAAACCAGCGGACGGGCCGATCAGCCTTCGCCCGACGTCTGAGAACCACTTCAGAACTTATTGTTCTTCGGGAACCCCGTCGGCGGCAGCCGCCCCGCAGCTCCGCGCGCGACCTTCCACAGCCTGACATCCTTCTCGGTCCGCACCCGGCCGCTGTCGCCGCCCATCTGCCATGACAGCCCGTCCTCCAGCCTGAGCGTGACGGCGTCGGACAAGCCGCCGTCGCGGAAGCGCTGCAGCGTCACGCCCTGCCCTTTGGCGAGCACCGGCAACTCCTCGAGGCTGAAGATCACCAGCTTGCGGTTGTCGCCGATCAGCGCGACGTGATCGTGCGCCGGATCGATCTCGCGCACCACGGCGAGCTTCACCCCTGGCTTCACCCCCATCACTCCCCGCCCCTTGCGGGTTTCGGCGAGCAGCTCGTCCGCTTCGGCCGCGAAGCCTCGTCCGGCGCTGGAGGCGAGCAGCAGCTGCGCCTTCGGGCGGTAGACCAGCAACGCGACGATCTGCGCATCGGCATCGATATCGAGCATCGTCCGGATCGGCTCGCCAAACCCGCGCGCGCCCGGCAGCTTGTCGGCGCCGAGCGTGTAGAACCTGCCATTGTCGGCCGCGATCAACAGCTTGTCGGTGGTTTGTGCGTGCAGCGCGAAAGCCGGGCCGTCGCCGTCCTTGAACTTGAAATCGCCATCGAGCGGCAAGTGCCCGCGCGCCGCGCGAATCCACCCACGCTGGGAGAGGATCACCGTCACCGGTTCCTTCTCGATCATCGCGTCCATGTTGAACTCGCGGGTCGGCGCGGCCTCGGCGATGGTCGTGCGGCGCCGGCCGAGTTCCGTGTCCTCGCCATAATCCTTGCGCAAGGCATTGAGATCGCGTTTCAATCGGGTGCGCTGCCGAGCAGGGCTGGCGAGCAGCTTTTCGAGCTCGTCCTGCTCCGCCAGGAGTTCGTCGCGTTCCTTGCGCAGCTCCATTTCCTCGAGCTTGCGCAAGCTGCGCAGCCGCATGTTGAGGATCGCCTCGGCCTGGCGGTCAGTCAGCGCGAATTCCGCCATCATCACCGGCTTGGGCTCGTCCTCCCCGCGGATGATCTCGATGATCCGGTCGAGATTGAGATACGCAATGATGTAGCCTTCGACCAGCTCGAGCCGCGCCGCGATTTTCTCCAGCCGGTGCCGCGAGCGGCGCAGCAGGATGTCGATCTGGGCGATGATCCATTCCTGGAGCAGCAGCTTCAGTCCCATCACCCCCGGCGTGCGAGTGGCGTCGAGCACGTTGAGGTTGAGGCTGAAGCGCGTCTCCAGCTCGGTGAGGCGGTACAGGCTCTCCTTGAGCAGGTCGGGATCGACGTTGCGGCTCTTGGGGACGAGCACGATGCGTACCGCCTCGTCGCTCTCGTCGCGCACGTCCTCGAGGATCGGCAGCTTCTTGTCGGCGATCAGGCCGGCGATCTGCTCGATCAGCTTGCCCTTCTGGACCATGTACGGGATTTCGGAGACGACCAGCTGCCACTGCCCTCCAGGCAGCTTCTCAATCCCCGTTTCCTCCCACGCGCCGCCGCCTGCTCGGCCGATCGAGAAACGGCCGCGCAGGCGGATCGCGCCCTTGCCGCTCTCATACGCGGCCGAGATAGCCGACGGGCTGTCGACCACGATGCCGCCGGTGGCGAAGTCGGGGCCGTGGAACACCTGCATCAGCTCGGGGTGCTCGGCATGGGGGTTGTCGATCAGCAGCAGCGTCGCGTCGATGATCTCGGCGACGTTGTGGCTGGGGATCGACGTCGCCATGCCCACCGCGATGCCCGACGAGCCGTTGGCGAGCAGATTGGGGAAGAGGCCCGGGAAGATCTCCGGCTCTTCTTCCTCGCCGTTGTAAGTCGGGTGGAAGACAACCGTGCCGTCGTCGAGCCCGGCCATCAACTGGATCGCGGTCCGCGTCAGGCGGGCCTCGGTGTAACGATAAGCGGCGGCGTTATCGCCGTCGATGTTGCCGAAGTTGCCCTGGCCCTCGACCAGCGGATAGCGCAGCGCGAAGTCCTGGGCGAGGCGGACCATCGCATCGTAAACCGAGGCATCGCCGTGCGGGTGGTACTTGCCGATCACGTCGCCGACCACGCGGGCGGATTTCTTGAACGCCTGTCCGGGATCGAGTCGCAGCTGCCGCATCGCCCACAGCAGCCGGCGGTGGACCGGCTTCAGCCCGTCGCGCAAGTCCGGCAGCGACCGCGCAGTGATCGTCGACAGCGCATAGACCAGGTACCGCTCGCTCAGCGCGCTGTCGAAGGGAGCGTCGACAATCGCGTCGAAGGGATCGGCATCGTCGGGACGGTCGGTGGTGGTCGCCATGACCGGACGCCCTAGCAACGCGACGGCCGGAGAGGAACCGGCGGAACACGGCGATCCCCCGGCGATTGTCGCCAGGAACCCCCAAGCAATGGAGAGCCCCATGGCCAAGCGCGTGCTGATCCTCGCCACCGACGGCTTCGAGCAATCGGAACTGCTCGAGCCGAAAAGGGCGCTCGAGCAAGCCGGCTTCGAAACCGTCGTCGCGAGCCCCAAGGAGGGGGCGATCAAGGGCTGGAATCATGCCGATTGGGGCGAGTCGGTTGCGGTCGATGCCTCGCTCGACCAGGTTTCCGTCGGCGACTTCGACGCGCTGATGCTGCCCGGTGGCGCCATCAATCCCGACAAGCTGCGGATGGACCGGCGCGCCGTCGACCTCGTCGAGGAGTTCGATGATGCCGGCAAGCCGATCGCCGCGATCTGCCACGGGCCGTGGCTGCTGGTCGAAGCCGACATCGTCGACGGCCGCACCGTGACCGGGTGGCCCTCGATCCGCACCGACCTCGAGAACGCCGGCGGCGACGTGGTCGATCAGGAAGTGGCGGTCGACGGCAACCTAATCACTAGCCGCAAGCCCGACGACATCCCGGCATTTTCCAAAGCGCTGATCGACGCGCTGGCTGACTAGTAGCGACGGCCTGCCTACCCCCGCTGCATGTCGTGTGCTTCGCTGGGGATGCGCACCTCCAGGCCATCGAGAGCGCCGTCGAGAACGATCTGGCACGACAGGCGGCTGGTGCGGCCAACCCCGGCGGCGAGGTCGAGCATGTCCTCCTCGTCCTCCGAGGCTGGAGCGAGTCGCTCAAACCATTCCGCCGCGACCACGACATGGCAGGTTGAGCAGGCCATCTGCCCTTCGCACGTGCCTTCGAGCGGCATGCCGACGGCTTGCGCAACCTCGAGCAGGCAATCGCCGGGCGCGGCCTCGGCCTCGACGCGCTCGCCCTTGGCGGTGATGAAACTTATTCGGACCACTGTGCTGTTCAAACTCCCTGCGCCGCGGCGGCGGCCATCAAGCGCGCGCAGGCATCCTCGAGCTCGTTAACATTTGTATAGCGACCAAATCCAATCCGGATAGACCATTTCGCCTGGGCGTCGCTCAGGCCAAGCGCGCGCAAGACGTGGCTCGGCCGTCCGGAGCCACTGGCGCAAGCCGATCCGGCCGAAAAAGCAATGTCGCGGCAGTCGGACATCAGCCGGGCCACGTCGAGCCCGTCGCGGCGCACGTTGAGGTTACCGCGCCAGC
>JAEKKO010000053.1 GCA_019510335.1 Novosphingobium sp.
CCGGCGAGACCATAAGCCTTCGAGAAAGTGCGGGTTACGAGCACGTTGGAATGGAGCTCCGCCAGCGCCAGGCCGCCATCGTCGGCGGCGGGAGCGACGTACTCGGCATAAGCCTGGTCGATCACCAGCAGCACGTCGCAAGGCAGGCCTGCGTGCAGCCGCGCCATTTCGGCCCGGTCGATGTAGCTGCCGGTCGGGTTGTTGGGATTGGCGATGAACACGACGCGGGTCTTGTCGCCGACCAGAGCGAGCACGGCGTCGGCGTCGGTGCCGTAATCGGCGTCCGGCGCGACCACCGGGGTCGCCCCGCAGCGCCGGGCGGCGATGTCGTATAGCGAGAAGCCGTAGTGGACGTAGATCACTTCGTCGCCGGGCCCGGCGAACGCGCTCGCGGCGACGGTCAGCAGCTCGCCCGAACCGGTGCCGCAGACGATCCGCGCCGGGTCGATCCCGTGGAGAGCGCCGAGCGCGCGCCGTAGCGCGGTGCTGTCGGGGTCGGGATAGACGGCCGGTCGCGCCGCCTCTGCCCGTGCCGCGAGTGCCAGTGGGCTCGTTCCGAGCGGGTTTTCGTTGGCCGAAAGCTTGACCAGCGGCCGCCCGTTCTCGCCCGCGGACTTGCCCGGGATGTAAGGGTGGATCGCCGCGATCCACGGCTTGGGGGCGGGGGCGTCGGCCATGGCGAAGCGCCCTTAGCGGAGGCCGCGCGAGAATGCCAATCGTCCCCTCAGGGGTAGGATCGTTGACAGTTCCGAGCGTTGACTCCAATCCGCAGCGCCATGGCAACCGCGCCGCTCCTCGCCGAAGCCCGTGAGCTCGAGCTTGCCGAGCCGCTCGCGCTAGATTGCGGGCAGCGCCTCCAGGGCGTGCGCATCGCTTTCGAGACCTATGGCCGGCTCGATGCCGACAACGCCAACACCATCCTCATCTTTCATGCCACGACCGGCGACCAGCACGTCGCCAGCATCAACCCGCGAACCGGCAAACCGGGCTGGTGGGACCGCATGGTCGGCCCCGGCAAGCCGATCGACACCGACCGCTTCTTCGTGCTGTGCGCCAACGTGCTCGGCGGCTGCATGGGCTCGACCGGCCCGTCGAGCCTCGCTGCCGACGGCGCGCCTTACGCAATGCGCTTTCCGGTTATCACCATCCGCGACATGGTGCGCGCCCAGGTGGCGCTGCTGGATTCGCTCGGGATCGAACGGCTCCACGCCGCGGCCGGCGGCTCGATGGGCGGGATGCAGGCGCTGAGCCTGGCCGCGAACTGGCCCGATCGCGTCGAGCGCGTGCTGGCGATCGCCGCGACCGCCACCATGGGAGCGCAGAACATCGCTTTCCAGGAAGTCGGCCGGCAAGCGATCATGGCCGACCCCAACTGGCAGGGCGGCCATTACTACGGCACCGGCAAGGCGCCCGACGCCGGTCTCGCGGTCGCGCGGATGGCGGCCCACATCACCTACCTGTCTGAAGCGAGCCTGACCGAGAAGTTCGGCCGCCGGCTGCAGGACCGCACGCAGAAGAGCTTCGGCTTCGATGCCGACTTCCAGGTCGAAAGCTATCTGCGCCACCAGGGGTTGAGCTTCATCAGCCGCTTCGATGCCAACTCGTACCTCTACATCACCCGCGCGATGAGCTACTTCGACCTTGCCGAGGAGCATGGCGGCCGCCTGGCCGAGGCATTCGCCGCAACCACCGCCCGGTTCTGCGTGGTCAGCTTCGACAGCGACTGGCTCTACCCGACGGAAGTCTCGCGCCGCCTCGTCCACGGCCTCAACGCCGCCGGCGCGCCGGTCAGCTTCGTCGAGCTCTCCGCGCCATTCGGGCATGACAGCTTTCTGCTCGAAGTGCCGGCGCTGGATCGCGTGGTCCGGGGCTTCCTCGACCAGTGAGGACGCTTCGTCCCGATCTCGAGGTGATCTTCTCGCACGTCGCGCCTGGCAGCCGCGTGCTCGACGTCGGCTGCGGCGATGGGGTGCTGCTCGCGGCGCTCCGCGACGAGCGCGGCTGCGATGCGCGGGGGATGGAGATCGAGCCCGGCAACGTTGCCGAGTGCGTCGCCAAGGGCCTGTCGGTGATCCAGGGCGACGCCGACAAGGACCTGACTTTCTACCCCGACGACAGCGTCGACTACGCGATCCTCTCGCAGACGCTGCAGACCACCCACCGTCCCGACAAGGTGCTCGAGGAACTGCTACGGATCGGCCGGCGCGCCTTCGTCAGCTTTCCCAACTTCGCCCACTGGCGGGTACGGCTAAGCTTGCTGTGGGGCGGGCGGATGCCGGTGACACGGCTGCTGCCGGTTGCCTGGTACGAAACTCCGAACATCCACCACGTCACCGTCGACGATTTCCGCGCGCTGGTGGGCAAACGCGGCATCCGCGTCGAGCGGGCGTGGTTCCTGACTGGCGACAAGCGCACCAGCGCCGCCGCCGCGAACTTTCGCGCCGAGCACGCGGTGTTCCTGCTGTCGCGCTAAGGCAGACGCTCGGGACTCAAGCCGGCGTCGCGCCCGTCACGGTCGGGCGCAGCACCAGCCGGTCGTGCACCGCGGCGATCCGTTCGACCGAAAAGTCGTCGCGGTTGCGCAGCCACCAGGCGATGATCTCGACCGTCGCGGCCACCCCATACGCCACGCCGAGATCGAGCGGCAGCCAGCCATCGAGATGAATCCGGCTCGGCCCGCGATCGCGTGCGATCCTCGCGAACTCCTCGCGAATCGTGCCCGCCGCCCCGCCAGTCAGCAGCGCCGACCACAGCGCCCGGTGCTCGTCGACATGGTGGAACAGGGCGAGGCTGGATTCGAGCGAATCCCCCGGCCGCAACACCGGCAGCGACAGATCGACCAGCTGCTCGATCTCATCGGTGATGACGGCCTGAAGCAGCTCGTTCTTCGAAGCGTAGTGGCGGAAGAAAGTGGCGTAGCCGATCCCCGCCTCGGCGACGATGTCGCGGATCGAGATGTCGGCAAGAGCGGAGCGCTCGAGCAGCACCAACATCCCCACGCGCAGCGCCTCCTGCGTGCGCTGCATCCGTGCGTCGATCTTGACTAGCCCCTCGGTCATGCGGTTGCTTTTGCAACTGTCGCGTCGTTGAGCAAGTCCCGCCCGCAGAAAGGCGTTGGGGGCGGCGCACGCGAAACGGCCCGCGCAATCGTTGCGCGGGCCGCTCGTGAAATTCGCGGCGGTGGCGAGGCTCAGCGCGGTCCGAGCGGACCGAGGTTGAGGCCGCCGTTGAGGATGCCGGTGAGCTGCGGATTGTGGTCGCCCGAGTTGCCCGGGGGCGGACCGGATTCCGGCCCGTTGCCGTAGCCGTTGTTGTTCTTCGTCTTGCACGAAGGCGGCGGCGGGGGGCAGCTGCAATCGCAGCAGCCGCCGGAAACCTGGTTCAGTTCGAGCGAGGTAAGGTCACGCATCTGTCTACTCCTCAACGAGTGGCCGGAGGGGGAAGTCCGCTGGCGAGGACCTGCTGACGTGACTTCGGCTCCGCCACAATCGCCGATTCCCCGGTGTCCCGGCAGGGAACAGCGGCCCCCGGCTTCGTTAAACCATCGGCCAAGCAACCCGGTCCGGTACGACTGCCCCTTCGCCAATTGCAGGATTGGCCGCGCTGTCTGTCGAGAAGCGGGTTGCCGCGTTATCCTATCGGCAGGGCAGGGTCCGGGAGAGGATCGCCGAGACAGAGAGAGGCGCTGTGCATGTCGTTCGAGCTCAACCGACAGCTGGCCGAGCGGCGAGCTCCGCTGCCGACTGTGGCGGCGGTCGATCCGGTCACCGCCGACATCATCCGCGGCGCGTTCGAGACGGTCTGCTTTGAAGCCGCGACGCACCTCGGCCGCGCGGCGTCGTCGCCGATCATCAACCAGTCGAACGAGCGCAATGCGGCGATCGTCGATGCCTGCGGCCGGCTGGCGATGGGCGCCATTGGCACGCCGCACCTGACGTTCGTGTCCCAGCTAACGGTGCGCTACGGGCTGATGCACCGCGAGGACTATGAGTGGGGCCCGGGCGACGTGTTCCTCGGCAACGACCCCGATTACGGCGGCGGGCACCTTCCCGACTACAACGTCTATTCCCCGGTTTATTCCGACGACGGCGAACTGATCGTCTGCCTCGCGTTGCAGGCGCACCAGGGCGACACCGGCGGCAAGGACCCGGGTGGCTTCACCCTCGAGGCGACCGACATCTTCACCGAAGGGCTGGCGATCCCCTGCTTGAAGCTCGTTCACCGCGGCGAGAAGCGCAAGGACGTGATCAAGCTCGTCGAGCGCAACAACCGCTTCGCGACCTTTGCCGGCGATCTCGCGGCCATGATCGGCGGGGTCCAGCAGGGCGTGGTCCGGCTCCAGGCGCTGCTCCGCAAATGGGGGGCGGAGACGGTCAAGGCGGCGATCAACCACTCGATCGAGCACACCGAGAAGCGCTTCCGCGAGGAAGTGGCGAAGTGGCCAGACGGGACCTACGAGGCAACCGTGCTGATCGACCACGACACGCTCGGCACCAAAGATGTGAAAGTGCACGTCGCCTGCACCGTCGCTGGCAACCAGCTGACGGTCGATCTGACCGGAACCGACGATCGGCAGGAGTTGGTCGGCGTGTGGAACACGTTTGGCAATAGCCGCAGCTACGTGATGACCCAGCTCTCGGCCGCGGTCGATCCCTCGATCGTCAAGAACGAGGGGCTGTTCGACGCGGTCGAGATCGTCATCCCGGAAGGCTGCATCGCCCAGCCGCCGCCAAACAAGCCGGCCGCGCTGGGCTCGTTCCACCCGGCTTGTGAGATCACCGAAGCGGTCTGCCTGGCGCTCTCCCAAGTCGTCCCCGAGCGCTCGCAGCCGCAGCTTTACAAGATCGGCATGCCCAACGCGGTGATCGGGTTCGACGAGAACGGCATGTGGATGGACCAGGGGGTCGACTGCCGCTCGATGGACAGCTCCGCGGTCAAGGGGATCGACGGCTGGGGCTCGTGCCCGGTGAGCCTCGGCAACCTGCTGCTGTCGGAAGCCGAAGATGCCGAAAGCCGCTTTCCCATCCTCAACATCAGCCGTGAGATGACCATCGATGGCGGCGGAGCGGGCCAATGGCGCGGTGCTCCCGGCAGCCTCAACGTCAAGCAGGTGCTCGTCCCGACGATGGCGATGGCGTGGATGGTCTCGGCCGACCACCCGCTGCGCGGGATGTGCGGCGGCGACGACGCCATTCCTTACTCCAACTATTTCGAGTTCGGCTCGCCGGCGCAGTACAAGGTCGAGCGTACCGCCCAGGCGCAGCTTCCGGCGGGCGCGGTGATCGCCTACCAGCACGGCGGCGGCGCCGGCTTCGGGCCGCCGCTCGAGCGCGATCCCGAGGCGGTCAGGGACGACGTCCTCGACGAATACGTCAGCATTCGGGCCGCGCACGACAAGTACGGCGTGGTGCTTACCGGGAGCCTCGAGGAGTACGACCTGGCCGTCGATCGCCCCGCAACGGAAGCCTTGCGTCGCAAACTGCGGGCTGGGCAGCAACTGGAGGCGGCCGAGTAAGGCTTCCACGATCGCCCAGAGCGCGCAGCCCGCAGGTCCCGCACTTCACCGCCCAATTTTACCAGCAAGGACAACGATGACTTATCGCGTCGGCATCGACATTGGCGGCACCTTTACCGACTTCGCGCTGCTCAAGGGCGACGAGGTCATCCTCCACAAGAACCTTTCGACGCCGGAGGACCGCTCGATCGGGGTGATCGAGGGGCTCGAGGCATTGTCCGCGCGGGAAAGCGTGCCGCTCCGCGATTTCCTCGGCCGCTGCGAAGCCATCGTCCATGGCACGACGATCGCCGATAACACGTTGATCGAAATGAACGGCGCCCTCACCGGCCTCATCACCACCGATGGTTTTCGCGACGAGGTCGAATATCGCCGAGGCTTCAAGGAGGACATCTGGGACGTCCGGCTCGAGCCGCCCCCGCAGATCACGCCGCGGCGCCGCCGTCTGACCGTGCCCGAACGGGTCCTTCACGACGGCAGCGTGCATAAGCCGCTCGACGAGAACGCCGTTCGCGAAGCCTGCCGCAAGCTGCGCAAGCAGGGCGTCGAATCCGTCGCGGTGAGTTTTCTGTTCTCGTTCATCAACCCGGCCCACGAACGGCGCGTCGGTGAGATCGTCGCAGAGGAGCTGCCCGGCGTCGACGTGTCCCTCAGCCACGAAGTGCTGCCGCGCGCGCCCGAGTACGACCGCACCAGCACGACCGTGGTCAACGCCTACGTCGCCCCGCGGGTCACCTCGTACCTCGAAAGCCTCGTCGCTCGGCTGAAAGCGGGTGGCTACGCCAACCAGCTGATGGTCATGCAGGCCTCGGGCGGGGTGATGACGGTCGATTACATTGAAGGCTCGCCGATCCGCGTGCTCGCCTCGGGGCCGGCCGGCGGCGTGGTCGGCGGCGCCCATGTCGGCGCCGCCAAAGGTGCGCCCAACCTGCTGTGCGTCGACATGGGCGGAACGTCTTACGACATGGCGCTGGTGACCGACGGCGCCGCCCCGGCCGAAGCCGGGTGGAACATGCACCACCGCTACCTGATTGGTGTGCCGATGGTCAAAGTCGAGACGCTTGGCGCCGGCGGCGGCTCGATCTGCCAGGTCAGCGGCGGCGCGCTTAAGGTTGGACCGCGCTCGGCGGGATCGGATCCGGGGCCGATCAGCTATGGTCGCGGCGGAACCGAGCCCACCGTCACCGATGCGCTGGTCATGCTCGGCATCCTCTCGACCGACGAAGGCTTCGCCGGGGGCAGCTTTAGCCTGCGGCGCGACGGGGTGGACGAGGCGTTCGCGGCGATCGGCCGTGAGATGGGCACCAGCGCCGAACAGGCGGCGTTCGATTCGTGGCGCGTCGTCAACGCCAACATGAGCCAGGGCGTGCGCCGCACGACCGCGGGGAAGGGTATCGATCCCCGCGACCTGGTGATGATGGCCTACGGCGGCAACGGTCCCGCGTTCGCAGCGATCCAGGCCGAGGATCTCGGCATCGACAAAGTGCTGGTGCCCAAGGCCTCACCGACGTTTTCGGCACTCGGCACGCTGGTCGCCGACCCGAGCATCGACGAGGAACGCTCGTACATCGGCAAAGCCAACGCGCTCGATCTCGGCAAGCTGCGTTCGCTGTGGGGCGAGCTCGCCGGTCGGGCCGAGCGCTACTTCGCCGATGCGGGCTTCGCCCCGGAGCGGGTCTCCGCCGACTTCCAGCTCAACATGCGCTACCCCGGGCAGAACTTCTCGCTGACGTTCGACGTCCACGGCGCTGGGCGGCTGCACGATCTCGGCTTCGTCGCCAACGGCATCGGCGAGTGCGCCATCGAGCTGTTCAATGCGCGTCACATGGCCGAATACAACCACATCCGCGAGAACGAGGTGCCCGAGGTGACGGGCGTGCGCCTCGCCAGCCGGGTCGCGACGACCTCCCCGAGAGTCATGCGAGGGTTCACTGCGGCGGCGAAGGCGGCGACGCCGGCCAAGACCCGACGCGCGAACCTTGGCCGGGGCTTCGAGGATACGCCGATATACCGCGGTGCCGACTTCGTTCCCGGCGACACGATCGCCAGCCCGGCGATCATCGAGGAGAGCTTCACCACGATCGTCGTCTATCCCGGCTGGCGGGCGCGGGTCGACGATGCTGGCGATTACGAGCTGGTGCGGGGGTAGCGAAGCAGGCTATTTCACGGAGTCCCATAATCGCGTCCATCCGCCTTTTCCTTGCGCCGCGTTAGCTTGCGATTCAGGCGGTCTCGCTTACATGGGGGAAAGCGAAAGGACGAACCCTCTCCGATGAATGACGAACAGCCCGGCGGCAACCCCTGGATGAAGAGCCTGCTCGTGTGGGGCGGCATCTTCCTTGCCCTGTTTTTCGCCGTTTCCTTGTTCGGAGCGCGCGGCGACGCCAGCGGCGTGCCGATTCGCTATTCGGACTTCCGCAACAAGGTTGGCGACGACTCCGTCGCCGAAGTGCAGATCAGCGAGCAGCGGATCACCGGCAAGTTCAAGAACGGCGACGCGTTCAACACGGTGCCGATCCCCAACGACACGACGCTCGCGCCGCTGCTCCAGCAGCATGGCGTGAAGTATTCGGGCAAAGCCGCCGAAGAGCCGAACGTGCTCCTCTACATCCTCGTCCAGGCCCTGCCGTTCATGCTGATCCTGGGGGTCGCGTTCTTCGCGCTGCGCCAGGTCCAGAAGGGCGGCGGCTCGGGCGCGATGGGCTTCGGCAAGTCCAAGGCCAAGCTGCTGACTGAACGCCAGGGACGTGTCACCTTCTCCGACGTCGCCGGCATTGACGAAGCGCGCGAGGAGCTCGAGGAAATCGTCGAGTTTCTCAAGGACCCGCAGCGCTTCTCCAAGCTCGGCGGCCAGATCCCCAAGGGCGCGCTGCTGGTCGGCTCGCCCGGCACCGGCAAGACCCTGCTCGCCCGCGCCATCGCCGGCGAGGCCGGTGTGCCGTTCTTCACCATCTCCGGGTCGGACTTCGTCGAGATGTTCGTCGGCGTCGGCGCCAGCCGTGTCCGCGACATGTTCGAGCAGGCCAAGAAGAACGCCCCGTGCATTGTCTTCATCGACGAGATCGACGCCGTCGGCCGGCACCGCGGCCACGGCCTCGGCAACTCGAACGACGAGCGCGAGCAGACGCTCAACCAGCTGCTGGTCGAGATGGACGGGTTCGAGGCCAACGAAGGCATCATCATCATCGCCGCGACCAACCGCCCCGACGTGCTCGACCCGGCGCTGCTGCGCCCGGGCCGGTTCGATCGCCAGGTGGTCGTGCCGATCCCCGACATCGAAGGCCGCGAGAAGATTCTCGGCGTGCACATGAAGAAGGTGCCGCTGGCCCCCGACGTCAATCCGCGGACGATCGCCCGCGGCACGCCGGGCTTCTCCGGCGCCGACCTCGCCAACCTCGTCAACGAGGCGGCGCTGCTCGCCGCCCGCCGCAACAAGCGGCTCGTGGCGATGCAGGAGTTCGAGGACGCCAAGGACAAGGTCATGATGGGCGCCGAGCGCCGCAGCATGGTCATGACCGACGACGAGAAGAAGATGACCGCCTATCACGAGGCCGGCCACGCCATCGTCTCGGTCAACGAGCCCGCTTCCGACCCGATCCACAAGGCGACGATCATCCCGCGCGGTCGCGCGCTGGGCATGGTCATGCGCCTGCCCGAACGCGACAATTATTCGTATCACCGCGACAAGATGCTCGCCAACCTGTCGGTGTCGATGGGCGGCCGCGTTGCCGAGGAGATCATTTTCGGCCACGACAAGGTGTCGAGCGGCGCGTCGTCGGACATCCAGTACGCGACCGGGCTGGCCCGCAACATGGTCACCCGCTGGGGCATGTCCGACAAGCTCGGCCCGCTCCAGTACGAGGAGCAGTCGGAAAGCTACCTCGGCTACGGCGGCACGCAGCGGCTGATGATGTCGGACGAGACCAACAAGCTGATCGACAGCGAGATCCGCGAGCTGGTCGACCACGCGCACGAGCGCGCGACCGAGATTCTCAAGGCCAACGAGGACAAGCTTCACCTGCTCGCCCAGGCGATGCTCGAGTACGAGACGGTGACCGGCGACGAGATCAAGCAGCTGCTCGACAGTGGTCGGATCGACCGCCCGGACGCCTCGTTCGGCGCGCCTCGGCCGGTCGCGGTGCGCGGCTCGGCGGTTCCGAAGGCCGGCAAGCGCTTCGCCGGAGGGACGGCGCCGCAAGGGGCGTGAGCGCGGCGGCGCTCCGGCGCAGGGAGGCGCTCGAATTTGCTCCCAAACAAAACGGCGCTCGCCCGAGGGGGGGAGCGCCGTTCGTGGTTCAACGATGCGGCGGCCGTGGGTTCCGCGGCCGGGGCGCGCTTCAGCCCTCGTAGTCCCCGCCGAGCGAGGTGTTGCGGACCGGCGCGGCAGCGGTGATGCGCAGCGCTTCGGCCGACTGGCTGAGCGAACCGACCGCGTCGGCCTCGTCTTCGTCCTCGGGCAGGACGCGCTGCAGCGCCCCGATGACGGTTTCGCGCAGCTGGTCGGGCTTGACCGTCTGGTCGGCGATCTCGCGCAGGGCGACCACCGGGTTCTTGTCGCGGTCGCGGTCGATCGTCAGCTCGGCGCCGCCCGAAATCTCGCGCGCGCGCTGGGCGGCGAGGAGGACGAGATCGAAGCGGTTGGGAATCTTGTCGACGCAATCTTCGACGGTAACGCGCGCCATAGGGCACTCCGGAGCTGGGCAGAATCTGCTGGAAAGGTCGCGAGCTAGGCAGCCGCCGGCGAAAAGTCAAGGAAATCGCGCCCGCGGCCCGACCAAGCAGCGCGCTTTCGCGATGCCGCCGCACCGTCTACCACCGGCGCCGTGAACGACATCCAAGGCGCTCCCGATGGTCCCGTCCGCTACCAGGACCCGCCGCCGTTCAGCGCCGACGCGCAAGGTCACGCGCTAACCTTTTATCCCGGCGGCTCCGATCGTTTCGCCGCATTGCTCGGGCTGATCGAAGGATCGATCCGATCGTTGCGCTTGTGCTTCTACATCTATGCCGATGACGACTGCGGGCGCCGCGTCACCGAAGCGCTGTGCGCCGCCGCTCGCCGCGGGGTGAAAGTCTCGCTGATGATCGACAGCTTCGGCTCGAACGGCACGCCGGACAGCGCGTTCGATGCCGTTCGCGAGGCGGGCTGCGCCTTCTGCTTTTTCGGGTCGCACTGGTCGGCCCGCTATCTCGTGCGCAATCACCAGAAGCTCGTGATCGCCGACCAGGAGCGGGCAATGATCGGCGGCTTCAACGTCGCGCGCGATTATTTCGAACCGCCGGAGAACGATGGCTGGAACGATCTTGCTGTGGTGCTCACCGGACCCGTGGTTGAGCGGCTCGTCGAGTGGTACGACCGGCTCCATGCCCTGACTTCGGCGCCGCATCAGAGCTGGCGCGGTATCCGCCGGCTGGTTCGGGAGTGGGACCCCGGCACCGGTCCCGTGCAGTTGCTGCTCGGCGGACCGACCCGGCGGCTGAGCTTGTGGGCGCGCAAGGTCAACGACGACCTCGCCGCGGCCAATCGCCTCGACCTGGTGATGGCCTATTTCTCGCCGGCGGCGCGGCTCCTCGCCCGGATCGGCCGCGTCGCCCGCCGGGGGCAGGCGCGGCTGCTGTTGCCCGCCAGGTCCGACAACGGCGCGACCATCGGTGCCTCGCGGCTGCTCTACGGCGTGCTGTTGAAGCGCAGGGCCAAGATCTACGAGTTCACCCCGTGCAAGCTCCACGCGAAGCTGATCGTGATCGACGACGTGGTCTACGTCGGCAGCGCAAACTTCGACATGCGCAGCCTTTACATTAACCTCGAGATCATGCTGCGGATCGAGGATGCCGCGTTGGCCGAGCGGATGCGGGCCTATGTCTCGCAGCAGATCGCCGCCTCCCTGCCGATCACCCGCGCGCTTCACCATCGCCGCCGCACGCTGCTCAACCGCATCCGCTGGGCGCTGAGCTGGTTTCTCGTCAGCGTAGTCGACTACACCGTCACGCGGCGGCTGAACTTCGGCCAGTAAGCCGCCTTCATCAGTCGTAGCTGTTGCCGCCCAGCGCTTCCTCGGCGAGGTCCGAGAAGCGGGTGATCCGCGGCTCGAAGCGGAGGCGGACCTTGCCGGTGGCGCCGTGGCGCTGCTTGGCGATGATCAGCTCGGCGAGGCCGTAGACGCGCTCCATTTCAGCTGCCCATGAGGCGTGGGTGTCGTGGGTCTTGGCATCGTCGCTTTCGCTCGGGCGCTTGGGCTCCTTGGCGGCGACGTAGTAGTCCTCACGGAACACGAACCAGACCATGTCGGCGTCCTGCTCGATCGAGCCGGATTCGCGCAAGTCGGAGAGCTGCGGGCGCTTGTCCTCGCGCTGTTCGACCGCGCGGCTGAGCTGCGACAGCGCCACTACCGGGACCGAGAGCTCCTTGGCCAAAGTCTTGAGCCCGCGGCTGATCTCGGAAATCTCGTTGACGCGGTTGTCATTCGAGCCGCGGCCGGTGCCCTGCAACAGCTGCAAGTAGTCGACGACGATCAGGCCGATGTCATGGCGGCGCTTGAGGCGACGGGCGCGGGTGCGCAAGGCGGCGATCGACAGCGCCGGGGTATCGTCGATGAACAGCGGCAGCTCGGCGAGGCGCTGGCTGGCGTAGGAAAGCTGCTGAAAATCGTCGCGGCTGATCTTACCCATCCGCAGCGCCTCGGAGCTGATCCCCGACTGCTCGGCGAGGATGCGCGTCGCCAGCTGGTCGGCGCTCATTTCCAAGCTGAAGAACGCCGTCGCCGCGCCCACCGACTTGTCGGCGGTGATGCCGTCGGCGAGGTCGCGGCGCAGCCGGTCGGCGGCGCAGAAGGCGATGTTGGTGGCGAGCGCCGTCTTGCCCATGCCCGGGCGGCCGGCAAGGATGATCAGGTCGGATTCGTGGAGCCCGCCGACTTTCTCGTTCACCGAGGTCAGGCCGGTGGTCTTGCCCGAGATGTGCCCGCCCGACTTCAGCGCCTTCTCAATCGCCATGATCGCGGTGCGGGTGGCGGCGCCGAACGGCTGGGCTTCGCTCTGCGAGGCGGCGCCTTCGGCGACGTTGTACAGCGCCGCTTCGGCACGCTCGATCTGCTCGAGCGGAGCGACGCTGTCCGAGGTGTCGAGCGCATTCTCGACCAGGTCGCGGCCGACTTTGACCAGCTCGCGCAGCAGCGCCAGGTCGTAGATCTGCTCGGCCAGCTCGCGCGCGGCGAGCAGGCCTTGGCCGTCGGCGGTAAGGCGGGCGAGATAGGCACCGCCGCCGAGCTCCTTGAGCGCCTCGTCGGCCTCGAAGTAGGGCTTGAGCGTCACCGGCGTGACCACCGCCTTGCGGTCGAGCAGGTGGAGGATGCGATCGTAGATTCGCTGGTGCGCCGGCTCGAAGAAATGCTCGGGCCGCAGCGGGGTGTTGAGCTCCTCGATCACGCGGTTGTCGATCAGCGCGGCGCCGAGGAACGCGGCTTCCGCTTCGAGATTTGCAGGCAGCGCGCGGGTGGCGGCCTCGGCGGGGCGGAGGAGGAGGTCGAGGTCGGCCATGAACGACCCTCATGCGCCGGTGCCGGTGGCACTTGCAAGCCGGTGCGACACGATCCCAGCGGCTCTCCCTTGTGGATAACGGGGAACGCTTGCCCCGCCATGTTGCATTTGCGAAAAGCGCCACGCCATGGGGGACCCACGCATCTCGCACATCGCGCTCGACGAAGCGACGATCCTGTGGCGCAATGCCGATATTGAGCAGGAACGGCGGATCGCTATCTTCGACCTGCTCGAGGAAAACACCTTCCGACCGTTGCGCGCCGCGGCGGCCGGGCACGACGGGCCCTATCACTTGCGGCTGTCGGTGCGGGATGGTCGGCTGGCGCTCGAGGTCTCGGACGAGGACGGCAGCTTGCTCGAGACGCTGGTTCTCGGCCTCGGCCGTTTCCGGCGGCCGATCCGCGATTATTTCGCGATCTGCGACAGCTACTATCAGGCGATCCGCCATGCGACGGCCCAGGAGATCGAGACGATCGACATGGCCCGCCGGGCGATCCACAACGAAGCCGCCGAGCTGTTGCTCGAGCGCTTCGACGGGAAAGTGGAAACCGATTTCGCGACCGCCCGGCGGCTCTTTACCCTGATCTGCGTGCTGCATATCAGGGGCTGAGGGACGACGGGTCGCAACAAGGCGGGGCAGCACATCATGGCACGCAAGGCAGCCGGCCGCGCGCGGCTCCGCTGGGCGGCGGCGGTGCTGCTGGTGGCGCTCGTCGCCGGTGCCTCGGGCTGGTGGCACTTGCGCCACTGGCAGCCGAGCCGTGGGGCGTTCCCGCTCCAGGGGGTCGAGGTCAGCGCCGGCGATGGCGAGGTGGACTGGCGCGCGGTGAAGGCGATCGGCGCCGATTTCGCCTATCTCGATGCCAGCGCCAGCGCCTTCGCCCGCGATCCGGCGTTCACCAAGAACCTGCAAGCGGCGCGGTCGGCGCGGCTCCAGGTCGGCGCGGTTCACCGCTATGACCCGTGCCAGCCGGCCGACCGCCAAGCGGCCAACTTCGTCACCGTTGTCCCCCGCGATCCGGCGATGCTGCCGCCGGCGGTCGAGCTCGACGGCCTGGCCGACGCCTGCCCGGTCAAAGTCAGCGATCAGGCGGTCGAAAGCGAGCTGATGACCTTCCTCAATCAGATCGAGACCCACACCGGCAAGCCCGCGCTGCTCAAGCTCAGCAGCGGGTTCGAGAAGCGCTATCACCTCGCTTCGGCGATCGAACGCAACTTATGGCTGAGCGAGGACCGCTTCCAGCCCGACTACGCGGGGCGGCCGTGGACGCTGTGGACAGCCAACTCCGCGCTCTCGACCGAGGCGCTCGACCAGCCCGTGCGATGGATCGTGGTCCAGCCATGAGCATCGATCGCGACGCTTTGATCGCTGCCGCCCGGACCGCCTCGGCCGCGGCCTACGCGCCGTATTCGCGGTTTCACGTGGGTGCGGCGCTGGGGTTTGCGGACGGCACAATCGTGTCCGGCGCCAATGTCGAGAACGCCAGCTACGGCTTGTCGCTGTGCGCCGAAGCGGTTGCTGCGGCCAAAGCGATGTCGAGCGGCATCCGTGGCGGCCTCGAAGCGGTTGCGGTCATCGTCGGTTCGCACGTCGAGGGTGGTGGGATCACGGCAACGGCACCCGTGACGCCGTGCGGCCGCTGCCGCCAGGTGCTCAACGAACTCGCCCAGCTCGGCGGCACCGATCCGCTGATCTGGTGTGTCGGTCAAAGCGAGGTGGTCGAGCTGCGGCTTTCCGAGCTGCTACCGCACGCTTTCGGACCCGCGAACCTGGTCTGAGAACGCCGTTCGCCTTCAGCGGCTGCAGGTGAGGAGGTCGTCGATGACGGTCATCGTGAAGATCGGGTCGGCATCCGTGGGCGTTTCGGCGACGGCATCGACGAAAGCGGCGCGCGTTTCCGGATCGTCATAGACCATTTTCTTGTCGAACGCGGCCCGCCAGGTCGCCTCGTCCGGCCATTCGGCATAGCCGACGAAACGTCCGTCGCGGTCGCGGTGAAGGCGTGAGCCATAACTGCCATAGATCTGAGTGATCAACTCGGTTCCGCGGTGCCAGGCCTTGCGGAACTGCTCTTCCTTGCCCGGGTGGACCCGCCACCAGTAGACCGCGACGAACACCGCTTCCTCCTTATTCCGGCGCCTCGAGCCATTCCGCCAGCGCGGCGAGGCATTCGCGCGCGAGCAGCATGCTGCGCTCGGGACTCCAGCCCCGCTCCGGGTCCGGAAGGTCGTCGTTGTCCTTGAACGGCATCTCCAAGGTCATCGAAACGCAGGCATAGCGCTCGGCGAGCTGATTGGTCGACATCGCCAGATTGGCCTTGCCGGGGGGCGCCACCGGATAGCCGCGGCGGGTCTGGAAGTCGGGCGTGCGGCGCTGAAGGATTTCCCGGTAGCGGGTGAAGCCGCGGCCCTGTTTCTCGCTCCACGAGGGGATGCCCTCGAAGCCGGCGAAGAACACCGCGGGAATGGCTTCGTCGCCATGGACGTCCATTGCGAAATGGACGCCCGTCGCGTCCATCGCATTGCGCAGCGCAAGGACTTCGGGGGAACGCTCGGCGGTCGGGTCGTCCCACTCGCGGTTGAGATTGACGCCGATCGCGTTGGTCCGGAGGTGGCCCCGAAACGAGCCGTCGGGATTGACGTTGGGGACGAGATGCAGGCGGCATTGCCGGCGCAGCTGGCGCGCGTGCGGATCGGATGGATCGGTGAGCATGTCGAGCGCGCCTTCCATCCACCACTCGGCCATCGTCTCGCCGGGGTGCTGCCGAGCATAAAGCCAGACTTGAATGTCGCCCTCACCGAGCACGAGGCAATCGATTGCGCGGCCGTCAAGACTCGTGCCCAGGCAACGGTAGCTGACCCCCTCGCAAGCGGCGGCTTCGGCCACGAGGTCGTGGTGCCGTTCGAGCGAGTAAGGAGCGAAATAGGCGAACCACGCGAGATCCCCGGCGGGGGTGTGGCGAATCGTCAGCGTGCCGCCTTCGAGATCCGGCTCCCACAGTGTCTCGGCCCGCGACCATGCGCTGCGGTCTTCCGAGACGGCGGCGCGATAGCCGGGCCAGCCGCCGGGGTATGCCGAGCGCGCCAATCCCTCGATCCGCAGGACCAGCTCCCGGCTCGGGGCGCCGGAAACGCGGAAGTGGAACCACTGGTAGAAATCGGATTGATTGTCCTTGCGGATCCGCAGCCGAGCCTCGGCGCCGGCGATGGAAGTGACTTCGATATTCCCGGAATCGAACGCGGACGAAATCAGAATGTCGGTCATTTGACCTCGATCGTCTCGCCCGACCGGCCCGGGAAGCCGCCGAACAGCGCGGTCGCCATCTTGTCGGCGCTGACCGGGGCGAGCGCGAGGGGCGACTTTGCCGGGACCGTGAAGCGAGAGCGACCCTCCCACAGCGTGGTGTTGCTTGCGCGGTCGCGGATCATCACCCCCAGCTCGGTGTCGATCTGCTCGGGAGGACGGCCGGAAAGATCGATCCCCACCCCCATGCCGACACCCGAGCCGTAGCTCCCGGTCGCCCCGCCGACACCGACGCTGACCGGGCCGCGCGTGCGTACGGGGCGGTAGATGTGGCGATCGAGGCGGACCACGGCGATTTGTTCGCCCCCGCCCGGGGCCGCCTCGACGTAGCCCTGCTGCGTCAGCTGGCGGGCGACCGCCGCTTCATAGCTGCGCAACTCGAGGCTGGCGGGGTCGAGCCCCGGCGCCGGCTCGATGGCGATCGACCCGCGCCCGAGCATGCTCGTGTCAGGTAGATGGAAGCGCGAGACTTCGACCGGCGCCACGCCGGCGACACAGCCGCACAGAAGTGCGGGGAGAACGGAGAGGACGAGGGCGGCGAAACGCGGGCGAACCATGGCCGAGGCCTTCCGATGCAGCCGGGAACCGCGCGAGATTGGATCACCGCGGCGGGCAAGGC
>JAEKKO010000054.1 GCA_019510335.1 Novosphingobium sp.
CATTCAGTCGCGCGCAAGCCGCATTCGGGCATTGAGCCCAAGTCCATTCAACAACGGCGATTCGTCACCATGGGGCTCCTCAAGCCAGACTTCTACCGCTCGTTCCTGGTCGGCTTCGCGCTCGGCGCGGCGGTCTTCGTGGGGATGATCCACGGCGCGCCGGTCACCGCCGTCGGCAACGCGCTGGTCCCGCCGGCCGCGGCGGCGCCGGTCCGGTGAAGCGCGGGCGCGGCCTGTTCCTGGCGTTCGCGCTTGGCCTCCCGCTGGTCGCCGGGTGCCAGCAGCCGGCGTTTGGCGAAAGCGTGGTCTCCGCCCCGGCCGCCGCGCGCCAGGCGCATGAGCCGGCAGGTCTGCGCCAGGCGCTGTTCGCCGGCGGCTGCTTCTGGGGCGTCGAGGGCGTGTTCAGCCATATCAGCGGGGTGACCAGCGCCGTCTCCGGGTTCGAGGGCGGGGCCAAGGGCGCTGCGCATTACGAGCGGGTTTCCGAAGGCGACACCGGGCACGCCGAATCGGTCCGGGTCACTTACGATCCGGCCAAGGTCCGCTACGATCAGCTGCTGCGGATTTTCTTTTCGGTGATCGCCGACCCGACGGAGCTCAATCGACAGGGACCGGACAGCGGCACCCAGTACCGCTCGGCGCTGGTTCCGCTGACGGAGGAGCAGCGCCTCGTCGCCAGCGCTTACCTCGCCCAGCTGCGCGAATCCCATTTGTGGCGCAAGCCGATCGTCACCCGCATCGAGCCGTTCCGCGGGTTCTACCCGGCCGAGGACTACCACCAGGACTTCATCGCCAAGAACCCGTATCACCCCTACATCATGGCGTGGGACGCGCCCAAGATCGCGGCGCTGCGGCAGTTGTTCCCTGCTCTGTACAAGCCCGACTTCACCCGCGGCTAATCGCTGCCTATATCTCCGGCATGGCCGGCCATCACCATCACGAGCATTCGGGCGCCGGGCTGCTCGAGGCGGCCGAACAGGCGCTGCTCGCGGCCGGTGAGCAGTGGACCGACATGCGCGCCGATGTGTTCGCGGCGCTCGCCGGGCGCGAGCGGCCGGCTTCGGCTTACGACATCGCCGAGGGAGTCAGCGCCGCGCGGGGCAAGCGGGTCGCGGCCAACAGCGTCTACCGCATCCTCGACCTGTTCGTCCGGACCAACCTCGCCCGCCGGGTCGAGAGCGCCAACGCCTATGTCGCCAACAGCCATCCCGGCTGCCGTCACGACTGCATCTTCCTGATCTGCGACAGCTGCGGCCAAGCCGTCCATATCGATGATGACCGCCTGACCGGTGCGCTCTCGCGCGCCGCGGGGGAGGCCGGGTTCGCCGACGTGCGCCCGGTCGTCGAAGTCCGCGGCCGCTGCGCCGACTGCGCCGCGGCGGCCGCAATCGACACGCTCCCCGCGCCGGTGTAAGGCGCCCCGATGACCGCCCCCCCGGCTCCGGGCCCGGCAACGCCGCTGCTCGACACCGTCGCCGTCCCCGCCGATCTCCGCCGCCTCGCTTCCGCCGAGCTGCGCCAGCTCGCCGACGAGCTCCGCGCCGAGACGATTGCCGCCGTCGGCCAGACCGGCGGCCATCTCGGCTCCGGCCTCGGCGTGGTCGAGCTGACAGTCGCGATCCACTACGTCTTCGATACGCCCGAGGACCGGCTGATCTGGGACGTTGGCCACCAGGCCTATCCGCACAAGATCATCACCGGCCGCCGCGAGCGCATCCGCACCTTGCGCCAGGGCGGCGGCCTGTCCGGCTTCACCCGCCGCGCCGAGAGCGAGTACGACCCGTTCGGCGCCGCTCACAGCTCGACCTCGATTTCCGCCGCGCTCGGCTTCGCTGTCGCCAACCGCTTGGCCGGGCGTCCGGGCAAGGCGATCGCGGTGATCGGCGACGGCGCGATGAGCGCCGGCATGGCCTACGAGGCGATGAACAACGCCAAGCAGGCCGGCAACCGCCTGGTGGTGATCCTCAACGACAACGACATGTCGATCGCCCCGCCGGTGGGCGGCCTCTCGGCCTACCTCGCCCGGCTGGTCTCGTCGCGCCGATTCCTCGGCATCCGCGACCTCGCCCGGCGGATCTCGCGCCGCCTGCCCGAGGCCCTGCATCGCGCCGCCAAGAAAACCGACGAGTTCGCCCGCGGCATGGCGATGGGCGGGACGTTGTTCGAGGAGCTCGGGTTCTACTACGTCGGGCCGATCGACGGGCACAACCTCGACCAGCTGATCCCGGTGCTCGAGAACGTCCGCGACGCCGCCGAAGGGCCGTGCCTGGTCCACATCGTCACCCAGAAGGGCAAGGGCTACGGCCCCGCCGAGGCCGCCGCCGACAAGTACCACGGGGTCCAGAAGTTCGACGTCATCACGGGCGAGCAGGCCAAGAGCGCGGCCGGCCCGCCGAGCTACACGGGCGTGTTCGCCAACGCCCTCGTCGCCGAGGCGGCCCGCGACGAGACGATCTGCGCGATTACCGCGGCGATGCCGTCGGGTACCGGGCTCGACAAGTTCGAGTCCGTCCATCCCGAACGCTACTTCGACGTCGGCATCGCCGAGCAGCACGCGGTGACCTTCGCCGCCGGCCTCGCCGCGCAAGGCCTTCGGCCGTTCTGCGCGATCTATTCGACGTTCCTCCAGCGTGCCTACGACCAGGTCGTCCACGACGTCGCGATCCAGAACCTGCCGGTGCGCTTCGCGATCGACCGCGCCGGTCTGGTCGGCGCTGACGGCGCCACGCACGCCGGCAGCTTCGACGTGACCTACCTCGCGACGCTGCCCAATTTCGTCGTCATGGCCGCGGCCGACGAGGCCGAGCTGGTCCACATGGTCCACACCGCGGCGCTGCACGACGCGGGGCCGATCGCCTTCCGCTACCCCCGCGGCAACGGCACCGGCGTCGCGCTGCCGGACGTGCCGGAGCGGCTCGAGATAGGCAAAGGTCGCATCGTCCGCCACGGCACCAAGATCGCCTTGCTGTCGCTCGGCACCCGCCTCGCCGAAGCGCTCCGCGCCGCCGAGCAGCTCGAGGCGAGGGGCCTTTCGACCACCGTCGCCGACTTGCGCTTCGCCAAGCCGCTCGATGAGGAGCTGATCCGCCGGCTGATGACCAGCCACGAGGTCATCGTGACGATTGAGGAAGGCGCTATCGGCGGCCTCGGCGCCCACGTCCTGACCCTCGCCAGCGACGAAGGCCTGACCGACTCCGGCCTCAAGATCCGCACGATGCGCCTCCCTGACATGTTCCAGGACCACGACGCCCCCGACCGCCAGTACGACGAAGCCGGGCTCAATGCCCCGCAGATCGTCGCCACCGTGCTCAAGGCCCTGCGCCACAACAGCGCCGGCGTGGAGGAAGCGCGGGCGTGATGGGTAACGCTAAGCTGACGCCTGGCCGGAACCCCTCAACACAATTCCGTTCGTGTTGAGCTTCTCTAAGCCACCCACCGCCAGATTCCCGCCGGCACGTCTGCGAACCAGACGTGCGCCCAGGTGACTAACACCCACGCGACCAGAGCGCCGATCCACAGCGCCACGCCGGCCCGCGCCAGGTTGCGCCAGCGCGGCCAGTAGTGGGTCTGCGCCTGCCATTTGCCCCATCCGCCACCGAGCAGGGCCGCCTTCTTGCGGTCCTGAAAGTGCGCGCCGACGAGCGCGAGGACCAGGATGGCGGTGTCGAGCACCAGCACCCGCGGGGTCGGCATGACGAGCATATGGGCGATCGCCCATAGCGCGAAGCCCCACATCATCGGGTGGCGGGTGACTGCATAGACCCCGCTCGGTGTACGGCTGCCGAGGTCCGGCACGTGGGCCTCGGGAAATGCCGGGTTGCCCTTGAGCGAACCGAGGAACAGCACCAGCGCGAGGATCGTCAGCAGGCTGGCTAGCGTCCAGCTGACCTCGTCGTAGCCGCTCCACGCCGGCGGTTGGTATGGCGGTACGCGGCGGAAGGCGATCACCATCCACGCGAATGCGGCCAGGCTGACCAGCGAATAGAGACCGAGGAAGCCGCGCTCGCCGACCCGGGCGACGAGCGGCGCCCGCAGCGGATGCGACAGCAGGAAATGGGTTCCGACGAACACCACGCTCGCGGCGATCAGCGACAGCAATGCCCCGTCCAACGTTTCCCTCCCCCTGTCGCAGCCTCAACCCCGCGCCGGCAGCCCAACCTCGCCGCGCTCGCGCTCGTCGTCACCGCCCCATACCCCCGCCTGGTCGCCGGGCGAGACCCGGTCGTCGAGGGTGGCGAGGTGCATCCACCGCCGCACCACCGGCGACAGCGCCAGCACCACCACGGCGATGGCGATCGTGATCCAGCCGATCTGGTTGTAGATCGACAGCGTCAGCGCCTTGTCCATCGCCCCGCCCTCACCCCCGCCGGTCGCCTCGCCGATCTTGCCGGCGACGAAGTTGCCGACCGCGGTCATGTAGAACCACGCGCCCATGATGAAGCTGGCCAGGTGCACCGGGGCTAGCCGGGTCATCGCGGACAGCCCGACCGGAGAGAGGCACAGCTCGCCGGTGGTGTGAAGCAGGTAGATCAGGAACACCAGGAACAACGGGGTCATCGCCGCCACCCCGAAGGCGCGCGCGCCCCACACGAATACCAGGAAGCCCAAGCCGACCTGGATCAGCGCGAGGCCGA
Source organism: Novosphingobium sp. (assembly GCA_019510335.1). Taxonomy (GTDB): domain Bacteria; phylum Pseudomonadota; class Alphaproteobacteria; order Sphingomonadales; family Sphingomonadaceae; genus Novosphingobium. Next base: position 4,635 of record JAEKKO010000054.1, read on the forward strand.
ACTTGGCCGGGGCCGAAGGCTCGAGCCCACGCCGCCCGAGCCACTGCCATAACCCTGCGAAAACCGGGCCGAACAGCACGATGTAGATCGGGTTGATCGACTGGAACAGGCTCGTCGGCACCCCGCCGCGGTTGACGAACTTCTCGGTGTAGAGCGAGAGCGACCCGCCGGCCTGCTCGAACAGCCCCCAGAACACCGGGTTCAGCGCAATCAGGAACAGGATCGCGAAGATCCGCTCGCGCGGCTCCTTGGGCAGCCGGAAGGCCTGGTAGAGCGTGAACAGCAGCATCGCGATGCCGGTGATGATCAGCAGGCTCTGGATCACGTCCTGGTACTGGATCAGCGCCCAGATCACCGCCACCGCGGCGATCCCGGTGCCGTAGAGCAGCAGTTCGTTGCCGCGCCGCAGCGGCACGGGCGGTTCGCCGTGGCCGCGCAGCGCCGGCTTGCCGATGACGAAGATGATCAGCCCGATGATCATGCCGATCCCGGCAAGGCCGAAGCCCCACGACCACCCGATCGTCTCGCCGAGATAGCCGACCAGGATCGTGCCAAGCGCCGCGCCGACGTTCACCCCCATGTAGAAGATCGTGTAGGCGGCATCGCGGCGGGTGTCGGTAAGGCGGTAGAGCTGGCCGACGATCACCGAGATGTTGGCCTTGAGGAAGCCCGAGCCGACGATGATCAGGGCCAGCGCGAGCCAGAACACGTTGATCGCCGGGTCGGCCTGCTTGATCGCCGGCTCGGTGATCCCGCGCACCCCCTCGTAAGCCATGAACAAGTGGCCGAACGCGAGCACGATTCCGCCGAACAGCACCGCCTTGCGCTGGCCGAGCCAGCGGTCGGCCAGATAGCCGCCGAGCACCGGGGTGATATAGACCAGCGCGGTGTAGGCGCCGTAGATCAGGTTGGCCTTGCCGTCGGCGAACAGCCAGAACTTCGTCAGGTACAGGATCAGCAGCGCGCGCATCCCATAATACGAGAAGCGCTCCCACATCTCGGCGTAGAACAGCACGAACAACCCGCGCGGGTGGCCAACCACCTCTTCGCTCTTGCGCGCCGCGATCAGCCCGCCGACCAGGAGAAAGGCGAACAAGGCCAGCGCGCCGAGCGCTCCGATCCAATCGCCCTCGTTCCAGCTGGAGATCGCTTTCATCCGCGCACCTCTGCCTTGCGAGCGGAGAAGCCTAGCCGCCAATCCGCCGGGGCGAAACGATAATCGTTACAGATGAACCTATCCTGCCAACTTGCCTGACTCGCTGTGTTATGGCAGTGCTGCACCTCATGAGCCCGTCGAGCCGCCCGGTCTACCTGAAGCTGCGCGACCTGATTGCCGCGGCGATCATCGACGGGACTTACCCCGAAGGGGCGATGCTGCCCTCGGTCCGCGCCTTCGCCGCCGAGCAAGGGGCGAATCCGCTGACCGTGGCCAAGGCCTACCAGCAGTTCCAGCTCGACGGGCTGGTCGAAGTCCAGCGCGGCGTCGGCATGACGGTCGCCCACGGCGCGGCCGAGCGGCTGCGGCGGAGCGAGCGCGAGAGCTTCCTCGCCGACGAGTGGCCGCAGATCCGCGCGCGCATGCGCCGGCTCGGGCTGGAGCCCGGTAAATTGTTGGACGAGCTCTGAATCTTCTTGATTAACCTATGTTACTCTGGCACTTAGGAGGAACCGTCCGGTGCCGCACACGGACTGGGAGGGGCGCTCACGGGACCAAGTCTGGGGATGACTGGTTGAGGAGGCGAAATGATCAGGTCTGAGTTGTTGCAAGTTCTGTCTCGGGAGAATCCCGAGCTCCGCGCCGATGAGATCGAGCGCGCCGTCGAAGTGTTCTTCGATGAGATCGCCGGTCGACTCGCAACCGGCGGCCGCGTCGAACTGCGCGGTTTCGGCGCGTTCTCGACCCGCGCGCGCGAGGCTCGCAAGGGCCGCAATCCGCGCACCGGCGAGTCGGTCGACGTTCCCGGCAAGCGCGTCCCCTACTTCAAGGCGGGCAAGGACTTGCGCGGCCGCCTCAACGGCTGATTCGCTCCAGGTCGTTCCGGCGCCGCCGCGCTAGGCTTCGGACAAATCCCGGGCCGGACGCGAGGCACAACTCTCTGAACGACCGGATGCCGCGCGCTCGATTGCGGGCGCCGGGCCGATCTGCCATGCCCTCGAGCGCTGCGCGGACGTGGCGGAATGGTAGACGCAGGGGACTTAAAATCCCTTGAGCCTTGCTCGTGCGGGTTCGAGTCCCGCCGTCCGCACCAGCCCTCCACGAGGAGCGGTGGCCCACCCAGCTGTGCATATCTGCGTGGCGCGGCTCCTAAAGCCTGGTCCGGGCGGCGACCTTCGCGCCAAGCTCTGTTACAAATCGGCTCTCGGGAAGATTTTTACCCGGGCAGCAGGCGGGGCCTGCCGCGATGATTGAGAAAACCTTTACCGGTCTCGGGTTAGGAGACCGGCGCAGGCCCGGCGATCGCTGGTGGCGACCCTCCCGGACCTGATGGCATCAGGGTGGGGAATGGACGTGACGATCGCAGAGCTTCTTTGTCAGGACTACCGCTTCGAAACGGGCTGCAATCAACCGAAAGACGCCGACGCGTTTATCGTTGTTGGCAATCACATGGGGCCGGTCCACAAGGTTCTCGCGACGCGCGACGGCTGGGCCTGGATTTGCGAGGCGCTGTTCGAGTGGAAGGACGGCGCCTGGTCCTTCCTCGGCCTGACCGACAAGCACGACATCGCCAAAGTCGACCGGATGCGGGTGGTGGAGGGGCCGGAATACCGCCCGACCTGGTAGTCGCGGCTGGCGTTCGCTCTTACCGTTCGTTCTTGCGCTTGCGCCGCTTGCCTTTGCGCATCTCGCGATCGGCGCGAGACCGCCGGAAGGCCGACCGCGCCCATAGCCCGAAGACCAGGGCCATGACCACCATCGCGGCAAACGCAATCACGTGGCGTGTCGTCATTCGCAGCGGGTCCCCCGTCCGAGCAGTAGAATCGCAACGGGGACAAGGCAACCGCTGACGGGCTCGGCTCGGTTCAGATATCCGGCAAGCTTTGCTCGGCGAAGCCCCAGCCGGCGAGCTCGCGGCTGGCGGCGCGGGCAACCAGCTCGTCGCCGTCGCGGATCGACCACGGATGGGCGTTGGCGAAGCCGCTCAGCTCGCGCCAGGCGATCGGCGCGGCGACCCACGCACCGTCGCGGGAGCGGGCCGAATAGGGCAGCACCGCCGTCGCGCCGCGCAAGTTGCGCAAGTAGTCGACGAAGATCTTCCCCTTGCGCTTGGCCTTGCTCATGTTGGCGACGAAGCGGTCGGGCTCGGCCAGCGACAGAGCCTCGGCGAAACGGTGGGAGAAGCCCTTGTGCGCGTCCCATGAGTGGCCGGGGCTGAGCGGCACGATCACGTGGACTCCCTTGCCGCCCGAAAGCATGGCGAAGCTGGTCAGGCCGATGTCGGCGAGCTTGTCGTGGATTTCGCGCGCCGCGCGCTTGACGTCCTCGAAGTCGAGGCCCTCGTCGGGATCGAGGTCGAACACCATCCGGTCGGGGCTTTCGACATCGACGGCGAGGCTGCCCCAGCCGTGGAACTCGATGGTCCCCATCTGCACGCAGGTCATGATCCCGGCCGCGTCGTCGACGTAGATGTAGTCCTCGGCGTGGCCGTCCTTCTCGCGGATCGGCACGTGCTTGACTGCCTTGCCGAAGGTGCCGGCGTCATGCTTCTGGAAGAAGCACTTCTTGGCCCGGCCTTGCGGGCAGCGGACCAGGCTGATCGGGCGCCCGGCGATCCACGGCAGCATCAGCGGCGCGACCGCGCGGTAATAGGCAGCGAGCTCGCCCTTGGTCAGCCCGTCGGCCGGGTAGATTACCCGCTCGGGATTGCTGATCTTCACGCCGTCATCGACGACCGGCGCCTTCTGCGGCTTCTCCGGCTCGACCGTGCGCGCCGGCTTGTCCTCGCGCAGCCCGAGGAAGCTGCCGTGGCGGACCGAGCCGTCGCCGGTGAACTCGCTGAAGGCGACTTCGGCGACCAGCTCGGGCGTGACCCAGGTCACTCCGCGGCGATCGGGACGGGGCACTTCGGCAGGCGGCTTGTCGGTCGCCAGCCGGGCCATGCGCTGCGCCAGGTCGGCCAGGCTGGCGCCGTTGAAGCCGGTGCCGACATTGCCCTTGTAGACCAGCTTGCCGCCCTCGTGCTGGGCCAGCAGCAATGACGAGAACGGCCGCGCGCGGGTGCTCGACTTCTTCCACCCGATGATCACGAACTCCTGGCGCAAGGTGCACTTGATCTTGAGCCAGTTGCGGCTGCGCTGGTGGGTGTAGCGGGACTCGATGCGCTTCGAGATGATCCCTTCCTGCCCGGCCGCGCACATCGCCTGGAGCAGCCGCTCGCCGGCGCCGATGACGTGGTCGGCGACGTGGATCGGCGGCCGGGCCTCGGCGAGCAGCGCCTCGAGCCGCTGCTTGCGCTCGAGATTGCCGAGGCCGGTCAGGTCCTTGCCGTCGAGCGAGAGCAAGTCGAAGGCGTGGTAGGTCAGGCCGGTGGTCTCGTCGGCGGCGCCGTGACCGCGCTTGAGCACTTGCTGGAGCGCGGAGAAGCTCGGGTTGCCGTCCTTGCCGTAAGCGACGATCTCGCCGTCGATCAGCGCCGGCGGCAGGTCGAGCGCCGCCACCGCCCGGGACAACGGGGCGAACTTGTCGGTCCAGTCGAGTCCATTGCGGGTGTAGACGACCACCTTGTCGCCGGCGGCGGCGATCAGCGCGCGATAGCCGTCGAACTTGATCTCGTGCATCCAGCCGTTTCCGGCCGGGACCGTGTCGACCAGCGTCGCCAGCTGCGGCGGCTGAAACGGCGGCGGCTTGCCGCCGCGCCGCCGCGCTTTCGCCGCGGCGCGGGGCCGGGCGATTTTCGCGTTGCGCGCCGCCGCCTTGGCCATCACCGCGTCGAAGGCCTTGCCGCGCTTGCCTTGGAGCGAATGCGCGCCTTCCGGATCGGCGGCGATCTCGGCCATCGTCCGCCCGGTGAGGACGCTGGTCAGGCCGCCCTCGACCAGCTTGTCCCCGGCTTCGGCGTATGCGTCGTCGAGCTTGCGCAGCAGCCAGTTCTCGCGCTTCTCGCCGGGCCGCGGCTTCAAGCGGATCAGCAGCCACTCGCCTTTCATGCGCTCGCCGTGGAGGACGAAATGGAGGTGGCCCTTGTCGAGGTCGCTCGCGCTCTTGCCCGGGACCGGCGCCCAGGTGCCCATGTCCCACAGCATCACCGTGCCGCCGCCGTACTCGCCCTTGGGGATGGTCCCCTCGAACTCGGCGTAGGCGAGAGGGTGGTCCTCGGTCCGGACGGCGAGACGGCGGTCGTCGGGGTCGGGGCTCGGGCCCTTGGTCACCGCCCAGCTCTTGAGCACGCCGTCCATCTCGAGCCGGAAGTCCCAGTGCAGCCGGGTCGCCTCGTGCTTCTGGACGATGAAGCGGTTGCCCTGCGCGCTCGATTCGCGCTTGCCGGCAGGTTCCGCGGTCTTCTGGAAGTCGCGCTTGGCGTTGTAGGCGGCGAGCGGATCGGGGCGGGCGCGGGCGGTGGTGGCCATGTCAGCGAGCCTGGGGCGAATGGTGGCGCGCGTCCTGCGACAGGCTGGGGACGAGCGGATGGGGGATCTGGGAAGGACCCCGCTCATCCTGAGCCTGTCGAAGGATCGTCCTGAGCTTGTCGAAGGACGCGCACATGCGTTCAGGCCCGCTTGCGTACGGGGGGTTTGGCTGCCGTCTTGGCGGGCGCCTTCTTCGCGGCCGCTTTCGCCGCAGGCTTCTTCGCCGGCGCGCCGCCGCCGCCTTCGCCGAGCGATTTCTTCAGCGCCGCCATCAGGTCGATGACGTTGCCCGCGCGCGGCGCCGGCTCGGAGACGTCCTCCAGAATCTTCTTGCCCTTGGCCGCGATCTTCTTCTCGATCAGCCCCTTCAGCGCATCGACGTAGCGATCGTGGAACTCCTCGGGGGTGAACGGACCGGCCTTCTTGTCGATCAGCGTCGTGGCGAGGTCGAGCAGCTCCTGCGCCGGCTCCTCGTCGCCGATCTGGCCGAAGAAGCTCTTGGCCTTGTGAACCTCGTCGGCATAGCGCAGCTGCTCGAGGACGATGCCGCGGCCGCACGGCTTGAGCGAGACCAGCACCTCGCGGCCCCGCACCGACAGCTGGCCGAGGCCGACCTTGCGGCTCTTCCTCAACGCCTCGCGCAGGACGATGTAGGCTTCCTCGGCGAGATCGTCGGCCGGGACGACGAAGTACGGCTTCTCGAAATAGAGCACGTCGATCTCGTCGGTGTCGACGAACTGGACGAGGTCGAGGGTCTTCTTGCTCTCGATCTTGACGGCCTCGATTTCATCGTCTTCGAGCAGCACGTAGTTGCCCTTCGAGACTTCGTAGCCCTTGACGATGTCGTCGCGGTCGACCGGGCCGATCCCCGCCACGACCTTCTCGTAGTTGATCCGCTTGCCGCTTGGGCGGTGGATCTGGTGGAACTTGATCGCCGCGCCCGAGCGCGTCGCCGGATAGACCTCGACCGGGATCGAGACGAGGGCGAGGCGGATCTGCCCCTGCCAGTATGCGCGCGCCGCCATCGCCGTGCTGCTCCTCGAGCTTTGTGTTCGCGCCCCTCCCTTGTTAGAATCGCAAGCGGGCCGCGGGTTCCCGAAGCGGCGCCGCCTCAACCGTCGAGTGCGGCATCTGCCGGCGCGGTGGGGGCCTTTCCGCGGGACCGCCAGCGGGCCATCGCTTCCTCGCCGACGAACGGGTTGTGCACCCGTTCGCGCCCGAACGTCGACGTTTCTCCATGCCCGGGGACGAAGCGGACGTCGTCGCCGAGCGGGAACAGCCGATTGCGGATCGAGCCGACCAAGTCGGGCAGGTTGCCGTTGGGGTGCTCCCACGCCCCGATCGCGCCGCGGAACAGGATGTCGCCGACGAACGCCCAGCCGCTCTCGCGATGGAAATAGGCGACGTGCCCGCGGGTATGCCCGGGGCAGTGGAGCACCTCGAGCCGCTGCTCGCCGAAGCTGACGACGTCCCCGTGCGCCAGCCACCGGCTCGGCACGTAGCTGCGCGCGCGCACCCCGCGCGCGGCGGCGTGCTCGGCGAGGCCGGCGACCACCGGGGCATCGCCCTCGTGCGGCCCCTCGATCCGCGCGCCGGTCGCGGCGGCGAGCTCGGCCGCGCCGCCGCAGTGGTCGAAATGGCCGTGGGTGACGAGGATCGTCTCGATCCGTCCCTCCTGCCATTCGAGCAAGTCGAGGATCAGCGGGACGTCCCCGCCCGGGTCGATTACCGCCGCCGCGCCGGTCACAGGGCAGCGCAGCACCGAGCAGTTCTGCTCGAACTTGGTGACCGAGAGAATGTCGAAGTCCATCACGCCGAGAATAGGGCCGCGGCGCGCGCGACGACAAGCAGTTGCGGTCGCGAAATGCGCAGGTGCCCGTTTGTAAGACGTTAAATACCCCATGTTACCCACTATCGACGGGGCCCGTGATGCTTTCCTGGCGGGTGGGACGATGGGGGACTAATGAGCGGGGATTCGCCACAACCGGATGCGCCAGAGGATGCGGCGCTCGCGCAGTCCGGGTTCCTCGAGCAGCGCAGCGGACCGCGGCTGTCGTTGCTGCTGCGGGCGGCCAAGCTGATTGCGGAGACCGGCGAATATCTCTGCATTATCCGTGACATATCGCTCAAGGGCGTGCGCCTGCGGCTGTTCCACGACGTGCCCGCGGACGGCGAGCTCCAGCTCGAGCTGGTCAACGGCCAGCGCTTCGCGATCGAGCCGAAGTGGCGCGACGAGACCCATGCCGGGTTCACCTTTCGCGAGCCGATCGACGTCGATTCGTTCATCCTCGAGCCGAGCCCGTTTCCCAAGCGCCAGCTGCGGCTGCGGATGCAGCGGCAAGCGGTGCTCGTCGCCGGCCCCGCGAGCGGCGCGGCGATGCTGCTCGATATTTCGCAAAGCGGCGCCCGCATCGCCGCGCGCCTGCCGCTGGCGCTCGAACAGCGGGTGCGGCTCGAAGTCGAGGATCTGCCGCTGCTCTACGGGAAGGTCCGCTGGCGCGACAACGGCTACTATGGGGTAGTCTTCACCAACACCTTCCGCCTCGACGAGCTCGCCGGGCTGGCCTTCGCGCTGCAGCCGTTCGCGCCCCCGGCCGGCAACGCCCGCACCGCCGCCAGCGCCTGAGGGGTTGCTCGACGGGCCTCACGGCCCCGCGTCGCATTAACGGCCTCTTAGCCATTTTCCTTCACTTCCTCAGGTCACGGACGAACTGGGGGGCCAGATGGAAGCTGGAATGGGGGGCGCCGCGGCCAACGCGGTCGACGTGGCGATCATCGGGGCCGGGCCGGCCGGGCTCACCGCCGGATACCTGCTGACCAAGGCCGGGCTGTCGGTCGCGATCATCGAGAAGGACCCGCACTACGTCGGCGGGATCAGCCGCACCGTCGAGCACGAGGGGTTCCGCTTCGACATCGGTGGCCACCGCTTCTTCTCGAAATCGCAGCAAGTCGTCGACTTGTGGAACGAGATCCTCCCCGACGACTTCATCGAGCGGCCGCGGATGAGCCGGATCTATTACGAGGGCAAGTTCTACAGCTACCCGCTGCGCGCGTTCGAGGCGCTGTGGAACCTCGGCGTCGTCCGCTCGACGCTGTGCATGGCGAGCTTCGCCAAGGCCAAGCTGTTCCCACGCAAGGACGTCAGGAGCTTCGAGGACTGGACCACCAACGCGTTCGGCCACAAGCTCTATTCGATCTTCTTCAAGACCTACACCGAGAAGGTCTGGGGCATGCCGTGCGACGAGATGAGCGCCGACTGGGCGGCCCAGCGGATCAAGGGCCTGTCGCTGTGGGGCGCCGTGGTCGACGGTCTCAAGCGCAGCCTTGGTCTCAACAAGCGCCCGAACGACGGGATGACGACCAAGACCCTGCTCGAAAGCTTCCGCTACCCGCGGCTCGGGCCGGGGATGATGTGGGAAGCCGCGCGCGATCGCATTGTCGAGCGCGGCGGCATGGTGCTGATGGGCCGCACGCTCAAGCTGGTTGCCGAGGACGGCGCCGGCGGCTGGCGCGTCGCCGCCAGCGCGCCCGGGGGCGAAACCGTGCTATCGGCGCGCCATGTGATCAGCTCCGCACCCATGCGCGAGCTGGCCGCGCGCATCCATCCGCTGCCGGTCTCAGCGACCGAAGCGTTCGACCTCAAGTACCGCGATTTCCTCACCGTCGCGCTCAAGATCCGCGCCGACGAGCTGTTCCCCGACAACTGGATCTACATCCACGACAGCAAGGTGCGGGTCGGGCGGATTCAGAACTTCCGCTCGTGGTCGCCCGAGATGGTGCCGGACCCGGGCGTCGCCTGCGTCGGCCTCGAATACTTCTGCTTCGAGGGTGACGGGCTGTGGTCGATGCCAGACGACGAGCTGGTCGCGCTGGCCACCCGCGAGCTGGCCCAGCTCGGGCTGGTCTCGGCCGAGCAGGTGATCGGCGGCGTCGTCGTCCGCCAGGAGAAGGCTTACCCGGTCTACGACGAGCGCTATGCCGAGAACGTCGCGGCCCTGAGGACCGAGCTCGAGGCGCGCCATCCGACCCTCCACCTCGTCGGCCGCAACGGCATGCACCGCTACAACAACCAGGACCACGCGATGATGACCGCGATGCTCACGGTCGAGAACATCCTCGCCGGGGAGCGGGTCTATGACGTGTGGTGCGTCAACGAAGATGCCGAGTATCACGAGGCCGGAGCCGAAGGCGCCGAGGCGACGCTTCCCCAGCGCGAGCCCGCAGCCGATCAGGCCGCCGCGCTCGCGTCGGTGCGCAAGGTTCCCGCCCGGATCGCCGGCGCGACGCCGCGCAAGGCCGCCTGATGCAGGCCGTCGCGCTGCGCCTGCGCAAGGCGCTGCTGGTCCGCTACTTCGCCGCCAGCGTGCTGGCGCTGGGAGTCGACATGGGCTGCTTCCTCGCGCTGCTGGCGCTGGGGACGGCGCCCGGACCGGCCTCGGCCGCCGCCTATTCGCTCGGCATCGTCGCCCACTGGCTGCTGTCGAGCCGGACCGTGTTCACCGATGCGGTGGCGGCTGAAGGCATCGCCCGGACTCGTCAGAAGGCGCTGTTCGTACTCTCCGCCCTGATCGGCCTGGCCCTGACCACCGCCGTCGTCAGCGGCGCTGCGGCGTTCGGCGCAGATCCGCGACTGGCCAAGCTCGCCGCCGTCGCCGTCAGCTTCGCCGCGACGTGGCTGCTGCGCGAGCGCATCGTCTTCCGCCCGGCATGACCGTTCAGCGCTGGCAAACCCGCGAGGCGAGCGTCCTCGCCGTGTGGCTGATCGCCGCGGCGGCGCTGCTGGCGATCTGGGGGCGGCTGATCGCCGGCCTCGATGCCTCTGACGCCGACGACTACATGCGCCTCGCCCAGGTCCGCGATCTGCTCGCCGGACAAAGCTGGTTCGACGTCCACCAGTATCGAATGGGCCCGGCGACCGGCGTTGACATGCACTGGTCGCGGCTGGTCGACATGCCGATCGCGGCATTCCTCTGGCTGTTCCGCCTCGTCCTCCCAGAGCCAACCGCGAGCGCGGCGGCGATGACCACGGTGCCGCTCGCCCAGCTGCTGCTGGTCATGGTCCTGACCCGGCGCGTGATCATCGCGCTCGGGGCGCCGCCGACCACCGGGCTGATCGGCGCCGCCCTGGTCCCGCTGTTCCCATTCCTGCTGACCAACTTCGCTCCCTTGCGAATCGATCACCACGGTTGGCAGGCGATCGGCGCGCTCGCCTGCGCGCTGTTGATCCTCAGCCGCACGCGGTGGGCGCCGCTGCTCGGCGGCGCCGTCGCCGCGGCGTGGCTGACGGTCTCGCTCGAAGGGCTGCCACTGGTGGCGCTGCTAGCGGCACTTTACGGCGTGCGCTACCTGCTGCGTGGGGAGCGGGGGCTGGGCGGTTTCCTCGCAGCTCTCGCGGGGAGTAGCGTCGCTCTTTTCCTGCTCACCCGGCCGATCTCGGCGGCCGCGCTGCCGCTCTGCGACCAGCTGTCATGGCCGCAGGCGGGCGCCTTTGCTGCGGCGGCGGTGGTCGCCGTCATTGCGCCGTTGCTGCCGTGGCAGGACCATCTCGCGGGACGACTCGTCGCCCTCGCCGCAATCGGCCTGGCGGCCTTTGCCGTCGTCGTCCCGGCGCTCGGCGCCTGCGCGCTCGACCCTTGGGCGCGGCTCGATCCGCTGATCCGCGCCCGCTGGCTGAGCCGCGTGCCTGAGGGGATGCCGGTCACCCACCAGGCGCTCTCGACCGCGGTGATGCTGCTGTGGACGATGCTGCTCGCCGTCGCCGGCTGGTGGAGCGGGCGGGGCAAGGCGCCCGATCGCGAGCGGTGGGATGCCTATGGCCTGTTCACCCTCGTCGCCGGCCTGCTCTCGCTGCTGGTGATGCGCGGCGGGATCACCGCCCAGATCCTCACCGTCCCATTCGCCGCGGTGCTGGTCGCCCGGCTGCTGCCGCGCGCCCGCGCCGTCGAGTCGACGCTGCCGCGCGTGCTCGCAACCGTCGCCTGCCTGCTGCTGCTGACGCCGCTGTTCGTCACCGCCGCGGCCAAGCTGGTCGACATGCGGATCGCCGCCGCGGCCCATGCCGCCACCCCGCGCCCGGCGATCGGACCCGAGGCCAATGCCCCGGTCTGCGACGTCGCGCAGCTCAACCGTCTTCCCCGCTCGCGCGTGTTCGCGCTGCTCGGGCTCGGTCCGGAAATTCTCATCCGCACGCCGCACAGCGTCGTTGCCAGCAATTACCACCGTGATCCGGCGGGCATCCGCGATGCGCTCGAGGCGTTCGGCGGCGATCCGGTCCGCGCCGAAGCGATCGTCCGCCGCGAGCGCGCCGCTTACGTGGTGTTCTGCGCCGGCGACCCCGAGGCCTCGGTCCACGCCGAGGTCCGCCCCGACAACCTCGCCAATCGCCTGCTCGCCGGCAAGCCGCCGGCCTGGCTCACCCTGCTGTCGGGCTTCCGCGGGGGGTTAGGGGTGTACCGGGTCGCACGCGAATAGGCCTCCGACAAGCCAAGCCACCCACCCCGCTCGTGTCGAGCGAAGACGAGACACGCCGCGCCACGTCGGACGGTCGCGCGACATCCCTCGTCTCCGCTCGGGATGAGCGGGTGTTGGAGGATGTGCCGCCCGCGCCCTAAGCCGGGCGGAACTTCAGCGCCGCGCCGTTCATGCAGTAGCGCTTGCCGGTCGGGGGCGGACCGTCGTCGAAGACATGGCCCAGGTGCCCGCCGCAGCGGGCGCAGTGGACTTCGGTCCGCGGAATGCCTGCGTCG
>JAEKKO010000014.1 GCA_019510335.1 Novosphingobium sp.
CCTGCCGGTCGGCGCCCGCGAGCGTCACGGCCTGCAGCCGGTGATTCACCTCAAGGTCAATGGCCAAGAGCGCGCCGAGGTCGCCGTCAACCAGCCGGTCCGCCTCGAAGGGCGGATCGAGATGCCTCCGCGCACTGGAAAGATCGTCCAATACGACTGGTATCTGGGCGGCAGCGACTTCACGTACGAACCCGCAACCAAGCTCGCCAAGCCGGCGATGGTGGCCAACCCGACCCGCACCGTCAGCTTCCCCACCGCCGGCGAGTACCTGATCACCCTGCGGACGTTCGCCCAGCGCGATGGTGTGCACGACACGACCAACCCGACTCTGTTGCAAAACCTCGCTCGGGTACGGGTCGTCGTGCGCTGACCCGAGCGACGTAATGGGGTTCCTGCCGTCAGTCGGGTGAATGCTGCGGAATTGGTCGCGGCTCAGCCGGGGGTCAGTGTCGCCGCGGTGACGAGCCGGTTCAGAATTTCGGCGATTTCCTCGACTGAATAGTCACCTTCGGCCTCGCGCAGCCACCACGACACCGTCTCGGCGATCAGGCTGATCGAGCAAATCACTCCCAGGTCCTTGGGCAGCCAGCTGGCGATCGGCTCCACCTCGGCGGCGATGAGGGTCGAGCGTCGGAGCCACTCCTCGCGCATGGTCGCGGCCGCCCCACCGTTGAGGAGGGTCGACCACAGCGCGCGATGCTCGTCGACGTAGCGGCACAAGTGCACGAACGACTCCGCTCCCAGCGCTTCGCCGCTGCTCGGGAGCGTGAGGTCGACCAGCGTCTCGATCTGCTCGGCGGCGATCGCATTGAGGAGCGCCTCCTTGCTCGCATGGTGGCGGAAAAAGGTGGCGTAATGAACGCTCGCTTCGGCGCAGATGTCGCGAACGGTGATCTGGTCGTAGGGCTTGCGTTCGAGCAGCCCCAGCAGCGCCTCGCGCAGGGCACGGCTCGAGCGCATCACGCGCGCGTCCTTTCGGCTTGACCTCCGCAAGAGATCTGCGTTATGCGACACTGTGTCGCTCACATCGTTCGAATGTTGAAGTGTATCTGTCATCGTGCTGCCTCGAAGCAGCACCGCACCGGCTGGCGCAAGGACAAAGTTCTCGTCCCGGTGCCGCTGAGAGGAACTGAAGAGTGCCTGCGTTGATCGTGATCGACCGTTCCGGAGTCGAACATTCGCTCGAGGCGGAGCCTGGACATACGGTGATGGAGACGATCCGCGACGCCGGGTTTGACGATCTGCTGGCGCTGTGCGGCGGATGCTGCTCGTGCGCCACGTGCCACGTCCATGTCGATCCGCGTTTCGCCGGTCTGCTGTCGGCGATCGGCGCCGACGAAAGCGATCTGCTCGACTCGTCAGACCATCGCGACGAGCGCTCGCGCCTCTCTTGCCAGCTTCGCGTGACCCCGGAACTGTCGGGGCTGCGGGTCGCTATCGCTGCAGAGGACTGAACCAACCCCTTTCGCGCGCCGCTGCGCGCGTTCGTGACACTTGCAGGAGACATCCCATGCAGCCCCTGGTCGAACGCGACTACTTCACCGATTACGAGATCCTCAAGGACCCTTATGCGTTCTTCGAGGCGCTGCGCGAGCACGGGCCGATCTACCAGCCGCCGGGCCGCGACTATGTCGTCGTCACCGGCTTCGAAGAGACCTTAGAGGTGCTGCGCAACCACGATGCGTTCTCGGCGATCATCGGCCTGCAGGGCGCGGCCGCGCCGCTCCCGTTCACGCCGCACGGGCACGACATCACCGACCAGGTCGAGGCGCATCGCCAGGAGTTCATTGGCGGCAACTTCGTCGTCAACCTCGACGACACCCCTCACACCAACATGCGGGCGCTGATCAACACGTTGTTCACGCCCTCGCGGCTCAAGGCCAACGAGTCCTACATCCGCGAGTTGTCGGACCAGATGGTGCGCGAGGCCGTCGCCAACGGCGGTGTCGAGATGATCGGCACGATCGCGACTCCTTTCGTAACCCTGGTAATCGCCGACCTGCTCGGTGTCCCGCAGGAAGACCGCCGCCTGTTCATGGACACGATCGCCAAGGCCCCGCCGCCGGGCAACCTCGACGGGCAGAACGAGATCGCCGGCGAGAACCACCCGTTCGTGATCATGGGCTCGTACTTCGCCGGCTACATCCACGACCGGCGCGCCAATCCGCGCGGCGACATCCTTTCCGAGCTCGCCAACGCCACCTATCCTGACGGCACCAAGCCCGAGCTGCAGGATGTCGTCGAGCTCGGAATGTTCATGTTCGGCGCCGGCCAGGACACCAGCGCCAAGCTGCTCGGCAACGCGATGAAGTTCATCGTCACCCAACCGGGGCTGCAGGACCAGCTGCGCGCCGATCCCAAGCTGATCCCCGCATTCCTCGAGGAAGTGCTGCGGATCGAAGGCTCGACCAAGCAGACCGCCCGCCTCGCCCGCAAGGACACCCGGATCGGCGACGTCGCGATCCCCGCCGGGACCAAGGTGCTGGTCGCGCTTTCTGCCGCCAACCGCGATCCCGCCCGCTGGAGCAATCCCAACGAGCTGGAGATCGACCGGCCCAAGATCAAGGAGCACGTGGCGTTCGGCCGCGGCAAGCACGTCTGCGCCGGCGCGCCGCTGGCCCGCGTCGAGGTCCGGGTCATTCTCGAGAAGTTCTTTGAGCACACCGCGAGGATCGCGCTCGACGCGAGCAAGCACCCGAACGGGGTTGCCGATTTGTTGTATGAGCCGAGCTTCATCATCCGCGGCCTGGCCGAGATGAGCCTGGAGCTCTCCCCTGCCCCGGGATTTTCCGGACGTTCCGACGCCCCGAGCGCGATCCCTCGAGCCGCGGCACCGGTGGCAAGCGGTGCCGTCCTGTCGACGCGCGAGACCAAGCTCGGCGAACTGCTCGACGATTCGGCCGGGCGCGCCGTGCTCGACAAGCACTTCCCGGGTATGGCATCAGACCCGCAGGTCGCCATGGCCAAAGGGATGACGCTGCGCGCGATGCAGGCCTTCGCGCCGGCCCAGTTCACCGACGCCGCGCTCGATGCGATCGATGCCGAGCTTGCCCGGCTTGCGTCGGCCGCGGTTCACTAGTCACCAGGAGAGACCGATCATGGCCATTGCCGACGTATCCGAGCGCTCGATTGCCGAGCTCGTGTCTCTCGCCGGCCGCACTGCGGTCGTCACCGGCGGCGGCCGCGGACTAGGCAAGGCGATCGCCGCCCGCCTCGCCGAAGCCGGCGCCAACGTCGTCATCGGCGACATCGACGGGAGCCTTGCCGCAGCGGCCGCCGAGGACCTTGGCCGCCGCTCTGCCGGGCGGGTGATCGGCACCGGCATGGACGTCACCGACACCGCCTCTGTCCGGGCAGCGGTCAGCCTCGCCGAGGAGACGTTCGGACCGGTCGGCATCTGGGTCAACAACGCCGGGATCTTTCCGGCCGTCCCGGTGCCGCAGATGAGCGATGAACTGTGGGACCAGGTGCTGGCGGTGAACACCCGCGGCACATTCGTCGGCTCGCGCGAGGCGGCCCGCTCGATGACCGCGGGAGGCAAGGGCGGCGTCATCGTCAACATCGTCTCGACCGCCGGGTTCAAGGGGGTCGCGCCTGGGCTCGCCGCCTATGTCTCGTCGAAGCACGCGGTACGCGGGATGACCAAGCAGATGGCGATCGAGCTCGCGCCGGCCGGAATTCGCGTTCTCGGTGTGGCGCCGACGTATTGCGTCACCGAAGGCAACCAGCTTGCCGCCGCCGAGAACCCCGACCGCACCAGCAGCCCCGAGGATATTCCGGCGATGCTGACCAGCCGCCTCGGGCGGGTCGGCGTGCCCGACGACATTGCCCGCGCCGTGCTGTTCTGCGCCTCCGACCTGTCGATGTTCATGACTGGCAGCACGCTGCTGGTCGACGCCGGCGAGGCGGCCTAGTCGCCGCGCAACGGTTTAGGCGGAACCGAAGCCATGAAGATCGAGCGTGTCGATGTCTGCCGCTGCGTCTTGGGCGAGGCTCCCGTGTGGGACGTTGCCGACCAGGCGCTGTATTTACTCGACATCGGCCGTAGCTCCATCCTGCGCTATCGCCCGGCGAGCGACAGCGTCGACTCCTGGCAAACCCCGCTCCCGGCAACAGCGCTGGCGTTGTGTCGCGATGGCGCGGCCCTCGTGGCCATGAAGGACACGGTGGCGGCCCTCGATCTCGCCACCGGTGAGGTTTCCTCGATTGCGACGGCTGTCGACCAGCCTGCGTCGGCGACGCTCAATGACGGGAAGGTCGATCGGCAGGGCCGATTCGTCATCGGCTCGTGCTGCACCGATTTCGACAGCCCGCACGAGAACGGCGGCATCTACAGCCTCGGCACCGATGGAGTGCTGCGCCGGGCCGCCGGCGGTGTAACCTTCTCGAACGGCACGTGCTTCTCACCCGACGGCGCTACGCTGTATTTTTCGGACCCGGCTCTACATACGATCTACGCCTACGAATACGACGAGCGGACCGGCGAGATCGGCGACCGCCGTACGCTCGCCACCACCCGCGCGTTCGGCGGAATGCCCGACGGGGCAACCGTGGACGGTGACGGTCTCGTCTGGGTGGCAATCATGGAGGGTGGCAAGGTCGTCGCGTTCCGGCCCGACGGGCAGGTGGAGCGGGTTGTCGATCTGCCGGTAGCGCTCGCGGCAAGCGTCATGTTCGGCGGCGCCGCGCTCGACCAACTCTACGTCGCCACCGCCGATCCGACTTACTTCGGACGGTCCGGGGAAGACGGCGCCGGATACCTTTACGTCATCGAAGAGCTCGGCGCGCGCGGTTTGGCGGAACCCCGCTTCGGCGGCGCCAGCCGCTCCTCACCGCACTGAACCAGGAGCCGAAGATGGATTTGAGGCAGTGCTCCGCGGTGGTCAGCGGAGGAGCAGGCGGACTTGGCGGAGC
>JAEKKO010000055.1 GCA_019510335.1 Novosphingobium sp.
ATCAGATCGGGGTCGGTCAGCGCATTGAGCTTGGCCCAGATCGCCGCTGGTCGCCCGGTCTCCGCCCGGGCAATCTCGCCGTCGATGCATTCGTAGAGGCGTTCCCGCAGCCCGAGCGGCGAGACCGCGATCAGCTCGGTCCGGCGCGGCTCGACGTAACCGGTGATGAAATTGAACAGCCGTCCGGCGTCGCGACCCATCCGCGGGTCGGCGGTGAAGTAGCTGAGGTCGGTGTAGATTCGCGCCGTCACCGGATGATAGTTGCCGGTGCCGAAGTGGCAGTAAGTCCGGTATTGCCCTTCTTCCCGGCGCACGACGATCGAGACTTTTGCGTGGGTCTTCCAGTCGACGAAGCCGTAGATCACCTGGACTCCGGCCCGCTCGAGCTGAGCCGCCCACAGCAGGTTCTGCTCCTCGTCGAAGCGCGCCTTGAGCTCGACCACCGCGGTCACCGACTTGCCGGCCTCGGCCGCGGCGATCAGCGCGGCGATCACCGCCGACTGCTTGCCGGCGCGGTACAGCGTCTGCTTGATCGCGACGACGTCCGGGTCGGCGGCGGCCTGGCGGAGGAAGTCGACCACCACCTCGAAGCTCTCGTACGGGTGCTGGATGACGATGTCCTTCTCGCGGATCGCCGCGAAGCAGTCGCCATCGTGCTCGAGAATGCGCTCGGGATAGCGCGGATTGAACGGCGGGAACTTGAGCTCGGGCCGGTCCTCGTCGACGATCGTCGCCAGGCCGGCGATGCCGATCAGCCCGCCCGTCTTGATCACCAGGGCGAAATCGAGGGTGAGCTGCTCGCGCAGCAGCTGCTCGGCCGCCGGATCGAACTCGCCGTGCAGCTGGAGGACGATGACCTTGCCGCGGCGACGGCGCTGGATCGCCGTGCGGAAATAGCGGACGAGGTCCTCCGCGTCCTCCTCGACCTCGATGTCGCTGTCGCGCAGCACCCGGAACACGCCGCGGCCGCGGACGCGGAAGCCGGGGAACAGCACGTCGGCGTGGCGGCAGAGCAAGTCTTCGATGGCGATGTAGATCGCCTCCTTGCCCGGCAGGCGGATGAACCGCGGCAGCGCCGCCGGGATCAGCACCATCTCCATCACCTCGGCCCCGTCGCCGAGGCGGGTCAGCGCGAACATGATGCCGATGCCCTGGCTGGCGACGAACGGGAACGGGTGCGCCGGATCGATCGCCTGCGGAGTGATGATCGGGACGATGTGGTCCTCGAAATGGCCGCGCAGCCAGCGCTGCTGCGCGGCGTCGAGCTTCATGTCGTCGGCCATCGCGATGCCTGCGGCATGGAGCGCGCCGCGCAAGTCCTCCCACACCTCCTGCTGCGCCCGCTGCAGCTCGAGCACCGCTTCGTGAACGACGGTGAGCTGTTGGCTCGGCGACAGGCCGTCGATCGAGAACTCCTCGATCCCGGCGCGGACCTGGCCGGCGATCCCCGCGACGCGGACGGTCAGGAACTCGTCGAGGTTGCTGCCCGAGATCGAGAGGAAGCGCAGCCGCTCGAGCAGCGGGTAATCGGTGTTGCGCGCTTCGCCGAGCACGCGCTGGTTGAACGCCAGCCACGACAGCTCGCGGTTGAAGTAGCGCTCGGCCGGGGCTCCGGGCGCCGGCACCGCCCGCTCCGCCTTCAGCGCTCCGGGAGCCGCGGTCATCCCGCTCCCCCGCATCGACTGGGCCATAGCGCCTGCGTCATCGCTCAGCGCGCTCCGGCTGCTTTGGCGGCGCGCGCGCGGTCGCGGATGTATGTGTAGATCAAGTTCACCTGGTCACGCGTAAGCTGGCTGAACGGCGGCATCCCCCGGCGCACCAGCGGGCCGTCGTGGACCACCTGATAGAGGCTTTGCGGATCGAAGGCGATGCCCGACTCGCGCAAGTCCGGCGCCGTACCGGAGCTGACCACGTCGCCGCCGTGGCACACCGAGCAATAGGCGTAGAGGGCCTGCCCGGCCTTCACGCGAGCCGGGTCGAGGACCAGCTTGGGATCGTCGAGCGCGGCGACGGCATGGCTCGGCGGGGCGGTCGCCGGCAGCTTAGCGGTGCCGCCGAGCTTGAATACCAGCAGCCGCCGCGGCTGCGCGTCGAACTTCCACCCCGGGTTCATCGTCGGAATGTTCTCGCGGTTGGGCGAACCGTAGCCGACGAGCAGCGCGACGTACTGGGTCCCCTCGAGCCGATAGGAGATCGGCTGCGAAATAATCCCGAGCCCGGCGTTGAACCGCCAGAGCGGCGCACCCGTGGCCGCGTCGTAAGCGCTGAACCAGCCGTCGGCGGCGCCCTGGAAGACGAGGTTGCCGCCGGTCGCCAGCACGCCACCGTTCCAGATCAGGTCGTGCTCGACCCGCCAGCGCGGCTCCTGCGCAACCGGGTCCCAGGCGAGCAACGTTCCCTTGCCGTCTCCGGGCCCGCCGTAGAACGGCTTGCCGTCGGTCCCGGTGTATGTCCCCGGCAGCCGGGTATAGCGCATGCCGAGCTGCATCACCGGGAGGTAGACGAGGCCGGTGCGCGGGCTGAAGGCCATCGACATCCAGCTGTGCATCCCGCTCATACTCGGCCACAGCACCGCCTCGCCGCTTTCGTAGCGCGCGCCCGGCACCTCGACCGGGCGGCCGGTGGCGAGATCAATGCGATCGGCCCAGGTCACCTTGCCGAGCTTGCCGGCCGAGAGCAGCTTGCCGCTGTCGCGATCGATGACGTAGAAGAACCCGTTCTTCGGCGCCTGCATCAGCACCCGGCACGGCTTACCGTCGACCGTCAGCGTCGCCAGCGTGATCTGCTGGGTGCTGTCGAAGTCCCACGAATCGCCGGGATTGACTTGGTAGTGCCACAGGTACTTGCCGGTCTTGGCATCGAGGGCGACGATCGAGGCAGTGTAGAGGTTGTCGCCCTCCTGGCGCAGCTTGGGGTCGTACGGCGCGGCGTTGCCGGTGCCGACGTAGACCCGGTCGAGCTCGGGATCGAACGTGATGCTGTCCCAGGGCCCGCCGCCGGTGCCGGTCTTCCACCATTCGCCTCGCCAAGTCGCGGCGGCGCGCTCCATCGCCGGATCGCCCTGGTTCTGCTCAGGACTGCCGGGGGCGACGTAGAACCGCCACGCCTGATGGCCGGTCGCCTGGTCGTAGGCGGTGACGTAGCCGCGCTTCCCGAAGTCGGCGCCGCCTTGGCCGATGATCACCTTGCCGTCGAACACCCGCGGCGCGCCGGTGATGTTCTCGGGCGAAGCAGGGTCGAGTGTTTGCGCGCTCCACAGCAACTTTCCGGAGTGAGCATCGAGCGCCTGCAGGCGACCATCCGTGGTTGCGGAAAAGATCCGCCCGTCGGCGTAGGCGCAGCCGCGGTTGATCGGGAAGATCGCCTGGAGCTTCTCGGGGTGGTTCTTCCACACCTCGGCGTCATGTTTCCAGCGCAAGTGCCCGCTGTGCGCGTCGACCGCGTAGACGTCGGCGTTGCTGCCGGTGAAGTAGAGGGTCCCGCCGACCTCGATCGGGGTCGCCTCGAGTGTCACTTCGCCGGGCAGGTCGAGCGACCATGCCAGCCCGAGCCTGGCGACGTTGTTCGTGTCGATCTGTGCCAGCGGACTATAGCCAGTCTCGTCCGGGCCATTGCCGTGCCCGGGCCAGTCGACCTCGCCCGATGCCCCGGCGCTGTACACCGCCGTCCCGCCGACGATCGCGGCGATCGCCACGGCGGCGGCAATCAGCACCATGGTGCGCTTGCGCGGCGTCTTTCGATCCATCACCCGGCCTCGTTCCCTCTCATCGTACGGTCATTGCCCGATCATCGCAGCGCGAGGAAGCTGTAGCTGAGGTCGTCGGGAAAGCGCCCGCCCGGATGGATCTTCATCCCGAACGGTCCCTGCTCCCAGTCGGCCGAATCGGGGTATTCGCGAAACCAGTCGGTGACGACGATCCGCTCGGCGATCCGCCATTCGTCATCGCGCCGCTCGAAGCGGTCGAGGTAGCGGCCCGAGCCGATGGTGTCGCGCGGCAGCCCATCCGCGCCGGGCAGGCGATGGAACCCGTAGAAGTACGATTCGACGTCGGCGCGCGCGCCGTCGAGGTGGATCAGGACATTGCCGATCAGGTGCATTGTCTGGTGCATCGCTCGCAGCAGCGGCATCGTCCAGGCGATCAGCTCCTCGCGCGATCCCTTGAATGCGAGGTGCTCGTCGATGGCGTCGGGCCAATAGGCGCTGCGCAGCATCTCCTCGTCGCAGCGGTCGATTCCGCGGGCGTAGTGATAGAGGCAATCGCGGATCGCCTCGCGGTCGGCGAGCTCGCGCTGCAGCTCGGTCACGGTCTTCACCCGCTCCTCCATTCTCGTGCTCCAGCGAACATTGCACGTTCATTCGGCCAGACCAAACGAACCGCCTTGCTCAATTGGAGCTGAGCGGCCAAACCGCGCCCCCCTGACCGATGGATGAGGAGAGCGACGGCCATGCAGATGTCCGGTGAGCAAACGATCGCCGCGCCGCGCGCCCGGGTGTGGGAAGCGCTGAACGATCCCGACATCCTGCGCCAGTGCATCCCCGGCTGCCAGTCGCTCGAGCGCGAGAGCGCCGAACGGATGAAGGCCATCGTTGCGATCAAGTTAGGCCCGATCGGCGCGCGCTTCGCCGGCGCCGTTACTCTGTCGGACATCGATCCGCCGAACGGCTACACCCTGACCGGCGAAGGCCAGGGCGGCGCCGCGGGCTTCGCCAAGGGCAGCGCCCATGTTTCCCTCGCCGGCGCCGACGGCAGCACTGCGACGATCCTGCGCTACACCGTCGACGTTCAGGTCGGCGGGCGCATGGCCCAGCTCGGCGGAGCGATCATCGACCACACCGCCAAGCAGCTGTCGGGCACGTTCTTCAAGCGATTCGGTGAGATCGTCGGCGCTCCGGCCGCGGCGCCCGCTCCGGTCGAGACAATCCCGGCCGCGGCCCTCGCCGCCGCGCCCGAGCTCGCCGCTGGGGCGATCTCCGCCGCAGCTCCGGCCCCGGCCGCGACTTATGCGCCGAGCACCCCGGCACCCTCGTTCCCGATGGCCTGGGTGCTGGCGATGGTCGTCGCGGCGCTGGTCGGCTTCCTCGTCGGCAGCGGCGGTCAGGGCGGCGCGGTCAACTGGCAGGGCCTCGCCATCGGCCTGCTGGTCGCGCTCGCCGGCGCGGCCGGGTTCACCGCCGGGCGCCGTGCAGCGACGCCGATGCTGATCGCCGACCCGGCGATGTTCGCCCGAGCGTTCGGCGCGGCGGAGCGGCGGCCATGAAGCCGGCCCCGTTCGACTACGTCGGCGCCACCTCGATCGACGATGCTGTCGCCCAACTCGCCAGCGGCGACGCCACCGTGATCGCCGGCGGACAGACGCTGATGCCGCTGCTCGCGTTGCGGATGAGCATGCCGCTGACGGTCGTCGACATCAACCGCGTGGCCGACTTGCGCGGGGTCTCGGTCTCCGACCAGGGCGTGCGGATCGGGGCGATGACCCGCCAGGCCGACCTCCTGACCGACGCCGCGTTGGCCGGCGCGCTGCCGCCGCTGGTCACCGCCGTGCGCCATGTCGGCCATCACCAGACCCGCAACCGCGGCACGATCGGCGGGTCGCTCGTGTTCGCCGAGCCCGCGGCCGAGATGCCGGCGACCGCGGTGGCGCTCGGCGCCACGCTCGAGCTGCGCAGCGCCGGCGGCACGCGCAACGTCGCCGCCGAGACGTTCTACCTCGGGCCGTACATGACCGATATCGTACCCGACGAGCTGCTCGTTGCGGTCACCTTCCCGGCGTGGCCGCGCCACGCGCGGACGGTGTTCCGCGAGGTCGCCCAGCGGCCCGGCGACTTCGCGCTCGTCGGCCTCGTCGGCGCGGTCGAGATCGAGGGCGGCGCTATCGCCCGCGCCGGGCTCGCCTGGTTCGGCATGGGTCCGACGCCGATGCGCGCGCGCCAGGCCGAATCCGCCCTCGTCGGGCGCGCTCCCGGCGACATCCGCGCATCGGAGATCGCCGAGCTCGCCATCGCCGACACCGATCCGTTCGACGACGTCCACGCCACCGCCGAATATCGCCGCGAGGTCGGCCGCCGAGTGTTCGCCCAGGCGCTGACCGCCGCGCTCGCACAAGAGGGACAAGCATGAGCGAACATCCGATCGCACTGACTATCAACGGACAAGCCTACACCGGCCGGATCGAGGGACGGCTGACGCTGGCAGACTACTTGCGGGTCAATGCCGGCTACACCGGCGTCCACGTCGGCTGCGAGCAAGGCGTCTGCGGCGCTTGCACGGTGATCGTCGACGGCCGCGCGGTGCGCAGCTGCCTCATGCTCGCGGTCCAGGCCGACGGCTCCGAGGTGCGCACGGTCGAGAGCCTCGCCGCCCCCGACGGGACGCTCCACCCGGTCCAGCAGGCAATGCGCGACAACTTTGGGCTGCAATGCGGGTTCTGCACCCCGGGCATCCTGATGACCATGGCCGTGCTCCACGACCGCAAGGAGCCGGCGGGTGAGGACGAGATGATCGCGGCGATGAGCGGCCACATCTGCCGCTGCACCGGCTACCAGGGCATCCGCCGCGCGATCCGCCAGCTCACCGGCAGCGCCGAGCCGGCCCAGGAGGGCGCGCACTGATGAACGCCCCCGGAGGAATCGGCGCGGCGCGTTACATCGGCGAGCGCATGCCGCGCAAGGAAGACGGCCGCCTGCTGACCGGGCGCGGAACTTACGTCGACGACGTGGTCGTGCCCGGCATGCTTCACGTGGCGTTCGCGCGCAGCCCGATGGCCCGGGGCCGGATCGTCTCGATCGACACTACGATGGCCAAGGCGATGCCTGGCGTCCACGCGGTGCTGACGGAAGCCGATCTCGCGCGGATCCCGGTTACGCTGTTGAGCTTCTTCATGATGCCGATGGAGGTCGAGACCACGCTGCTGGCGCGAGACCGCGTCGCTTACGTCGGCGATCCCGTCGCGCTGATCGTCGCGACCGATCGCTACCTCGCCGAGGACGCCGCCGGCGCCGTCATGGTCGAGTACGACGAGGAAACGCCGGTGGTGACGATCGCCGACGCGCGCGCCGCGCCGCCGATCCACCCCGACGCCGCCTCGAACGTCGCCGCGACGATGGGCGAGGACGAGCCCAATCCCGATCTCGAACGGGCGCTGCGGGGCGCCGCCCACGTGGTTGAGCGCACCCTCACGCACCAGCGCATCTCGCAGTCGCCGATGGAAACCCGAGGCGTCGTCTCGGCGCCCCAGGGCGACGAGGAGCTGACGCTCTACATCACCTGCCAGAGCCCAAGCGTGATCGCCCGCTCCGTGGCCCTGTCGCTGGGCATGCCGGACCTCTCCATCCGGGTGATCGCCAAGGACGTCGGCGGCTCGTTCGGGCTCAAGAACACCCCGTGGCGCGAGGAGTTGGCGGTCATCGCGGCCTCGCTGATCCTGCAGCGGCCGCTGAAGTGGATCGAGGACCGCCTCGAGAACCTGATCTCGGCCAACCAGGCGCGCGAGCAGGAGATGACGTTGCGGATCGGCTTCGACGCCGAGGGCAAGCTCGTCGCCAGCCATTGCGACTACGGCATCAACAACGGCGCTTACCCGCAAGGGGCCGACGCCAACGTCGCGGTCCACGCCTTCCTGTGGGCGGCCTACAAGATGCCCGCGTACGGGTTCCTGACTCGCGGCTGGTACACCAACACAGTCGGCCTCGCCGCCTACCGCGGGCCGTGGGCGATGGAGAGCTACGGCCGCGAAGTGCTGCTCGACATCGCCGCGCGCGAGATGGGCATCGACCCCATCGAGATCCGCCGTAAGAACCTCGTCACCCGCGCCGATCAGCCGTGCATGACGGCGTTCGGAATGCCGCTCGAGGACATCACCCCGGCCGACTGCCTCGAAAAGCTGCTGCGCCACTTCGACGTCGGCGCATTCCGTGCCGAGCAGGCTGAGGCGCGGAAAGCTGGCCGCTACCTCGGCCTCGGCTTCGCCGTGTACATCGAACCGACCGGCACCGCCGGGAGCATGCCGGTGATGACCGGCGAGACCGTGTCGGTGCGGATCGAGCCCAACGGGAAGGTCCAGGCGATGCTCGGCACCCACTCGCAAGGCCACGGCACCGCGACGACGATGGCCCAGGTCATCGCCGAGGAGCTCGGCGTCCGCTACGAGGACGTCAACGTGTTCGAGGGCGACAGCTCGCGCGGCGGTTACGGCCCCGGCGCGGCGGGAAGCCGCCAAGGGGTCATCGGCGGCGGCGCGGCGGTCAAGGCCGCAAGCCTGCTCCGCGACAAGGTCAAGCAGGTCGCCGCCCACGTGCTCAACGCCAGTCCCGACGCGGTCACACTCGAGCGCGGCACGATCCGCGTTGCCGGCGCCGAGGAGATGACTCGCAGCCTGCGCGAGATCGCCGAGATCGCCTATGGCGAGCCGGCCCGGCTGCCCCACGGCGTCGGCACCGGCCTGGAAGTGACCTACCGCTACGATCCGCCGCCGGTGACCTTCACCAGCGCCGCCCACGCGGCAATCGTCGAAGTCGACGGCGACACCGGCTTCGTCAAGATCAAGCGCTGGATCAGCAGCGAGGACTGCGGGGTGATGATCAACCCGGCGGTGGTCGAAGGCCAGATCGCCGGCGGCCTCGCCCAGGCGATCGGCACCGTGCTGCTCGAGGAGTTCCATTACGACGAGCGCGGCAACCCGACTACGGCGACCTACAAGGACTACCTGCTGCCGACGATCTTCGACGTGCCCGACTTCGAGTACGTCCACGCCAACACCCCGTCGCAGGCGGCCGGCGGCTTCCGCGGCGTCGGCGAAGGCGGCGCGATCATCGGCCCGCCGACCCTGGTCAACGCCATCGCCGACGCCCTCGCCCCGTTTGGCGAGATCCCGCTCGACCTGCCGCTGACCCCGGCCAAGCTGCTGGCGGTGATCACCGGCAAGCCGCTGTCGCCGCAGCACCACGCTGCCCATCCGGCCGCGGCCGCCGGCGATGCCGCCGCGCCCGCCCCGACGCCCGACGATCCCGGCATCGCCGCAGTCCTCGCCGGGGTCGAGCCCGAGCGCATCGATCCGCCCACCGCCGCGGGCGCAGCGGTCGACGGCACCTGGAAGCTGGTCATGGCGACGCCGATGGGCCCCCAGGAAATGACCGCTCGCTTCGCCACCGACGGCACCACGCTCATGGGCGCGCTGGAGAGCCCCGAAGGCTCCCAGGAATTCGCAGGTACCGCCGAGGGGCCGAACTTGCGCTGGGAGATGAAGGTGACCAAGCCGATGCCGGTCACACTTAAGTATGACCTCACCGTCACCGGCGACACCCTCGCCGGCAAATGCAAGATGGGCATGTTCGGCAGCGCCAAGGTGAGCGGTGAGCGCGCCTGAGAGAGGTGAAGAAGGCGTCGCCGATTTGACGCCTGGATAACTAGTCCAAGCTCCGCCAAGGGCCTACGGCGCACCGTCTCGTATTTGTGCCGAGCGGCTGCCTCTCGTGATCCCCGAATCGTTTACGGCATCGACCTGCGCTTCATAGTCGACGCCTTTGGTCAGACTGGCCACGGTCAGCGATGTCTGGCCGTCATAGACCTGGTAAGCCTGGGTTTGCGGCCCCCCGCGTCGGCCGAAGCGGACGATGTAGAACTCGGCGTGCTGGGGCGGCGACCATTTGATCGTCGCCCGGCGAGCGTCAGCGGGATCGCGCTCCGCCGTCACGTTTCCGACGGCTTCCGGGCGCGAACCATCGCCGTTCCCGAACACGCGAAGGTCATAAAGCGAAAACTTGCCGCCGTCGGGACTGTGCGAGTTGCGGATGCGCACGTAACGGCCACGCTCGCTGCGCCGAAGCACTTGATAATCGTGCGGCGCGTCGCGCCCTGCCCCCGCCCGGTCGATCACCGTCTTCCAGGCCAGCCCGTCCTCCGAGATCTCCACCACGTAGCGATAGCCGTCCTGGCTGATGCCCTTGCCCTGGCTGTCCTGGTCGGCGAAGTTGATCTGGACCGCCTCGATCCGCTTCGCTGCGCCGAGGTCGATCTGCAGCCATTCCCCCGGGTCGCCGGAACGCGCGGACCACCAGGTACGAATGTCCTCGTCGACGGCGTTGGCGGCGGGAAAGCCAGCGAGCGTCGAGGAGACCGTCACCGGCTTGTGGCGCGAGAGCAGCATCCAGCCGACGAGACCGCGATTGCCGCCGAAGTAATGCGGGTAGTCGCCGAGATACGTATCAGCGACCAGCTCGCCGGCGCGCGTGAACACGGCTGGGAACAGCCCGAGACGCCGCTCGAAGATGAATCGCTTCGAGATCGTCATCGTCGCGATGTGCCACCAGCGACCGTCGGGTCCCTGGAACGTGCTGCCATGTCCCGCCCCCGTGGCAAAGCCGGTCGGCTTCACCGAAAACGGGTTGGTGTTCTGATAGGCAAACGGCCCCATCGGCTTGTCCGACACCAGCACCCCGTCGGCGTAGACTTTGTGCTCGGTCCCTGCCGCCGCATATTGCAGGTAATAGCGCCCGCGAAACTTGGTCATCCACGAGCCTTCGATGTAGCTCGGATCCTTGGTTTTCTCGTTCGCATCGCCGGGGTTTTCCCAGCCGCGGTCGGCGGCATCGCGCGAGGCGGGCACGGTCACCCGACGCAACGGCTGGAAGGTCGTCGGGTCGAGCTCGAAGATGTCGAGCGGGTCCTTCGGACTGAGCCCCTCGTACATGTACAAGCGGCCATCGTCGTCGAGGAACAGGCACGGGTCGTTGTAGCCCTTGGGAATGTCCGCCGCGACCGACCATCGGCCCGACAGCGGGTCGTCCGTCACCCAGATGTGCGGCACCCCTTCGCTGACGGCGAGGTACAGCTTGCCGTGGATTGCGACGACCGTCGGCGCGTATGCGCCCACGGCGTAGCCGCTGGCTTCGACGAATTGCCAATGCTGGAGGTCCGTCGAGTGCCAGTAGCCCTTCGAATGCGACGGAAACAGCCAATACCGGCCTTTGAATCGCACCACCGTCGGGTCGGCTGCTTCGCGAAACGGCCGCCAATCCTGGTAGCGGTACGGCAAGTCCACCGGATTGGCATAGGTCGCGAACCGATCGCCTGCTTGGACCGATTGGGGGATGGCGAGCATCGCCAGAGCCGTCCCAAAGGCCAGCCCCGCCCACCAGTGTCGCTGGCCCTTGGTCGTGGCGGCAGGATGGTCGGAGGGCGGAGAGAATGCCCGCGCGGTCATGGAACCACGACAAAGCTCGTCTGGAATGGCGCGGTGGAGTCCGCGCCGACCGCCACTTCGAACGTAGCGGGGTCGATCACCCAGTCGCGGGTGGCAGCGTTCCAGTACCGCAACTCGTCCGGGCCCAGGCGGAACTGGAGCGTCCGGCTCTCGCCGGGCTTGAGCGTGACGCGCTCAAAGCCCTTGAGCTCGCGGACCGGCCGAGCGGCACTTCCGGTCTTTTGGTGGATATACAGCTGGGCGACCTCGTCGGCGGTGCGCGATCCGGTGTTCGTCAGGTCGGCCGTGACGACCACGCTCGATCCACGAGCGATCTGCGGCTGCGCCACCTTCACGTTCGAGAAGGCGAACGTCGAATAGCTCAGCCCGAAGCCGAACGGATACGTCGGCGCGTTGGACTCGTTCCAGTACCGCGTCGCGGCGCCCTTGGGATCGTGCGTCGTCAGGTGGGCGTAGTACATCGGCAGCTGGGCTGCGTTCTTGGCCCAGGTGAACGGCAACTTCCCACCCGGCACGACATCCCCGAGCAGGAGGTTCGCGATCGCCTCTCCGCCACGGGAACCGGGATACCACGCCTCGAGGATCGCCGCCGCCTTGGTGCCCTTGAGATCGAGCGGACGACCGTTCATCAGCAGCACGACGGTCGGCTTGCCGGTGGCGACGACCGCATCGAGCAGCTCCTGCTGACGGCCGGGCAGATCGAGCGACGAACTCGAGGCCAGCTCGCCGATCTCGTCCGCAGCCTGGCCGACCACGACGACGGCCACGTCGGCCGCTTGCGCGGCACGGATGGCATCGGCGATGCCGGCAGTGTCGTTGCCGGGGTCAGGGCGCTTGGGCATGGCGAAAGCGCCTTCGATCTGCGCGAATGGCGACGGATTGACCCGTGCGGGGATGGCCACGCCCGGCGCATAGCTGACGGTCACCCGCGGCCCCAGCTTGGCCCTCAGGCCGGTGAGGATGCTTTGCGACGGCGGGTTGTTCATCGGGAACACCCACGGGCCAAGCGCATCGCGCTGCGAATCCGCCAAGCTGCCGATCACCGCGATCGAACGTAACTTGCGGGCATCAAGCGGGAGCAGCGCGCCCTGATTGCGCAGTAGCACCGCGGAGCGCTCGGCCGCGATGCGGGCGGCGGCGAGGTGCGCCGGGTCGGATGCCACTTTGGCCGACCGCGCTTCATCGACGTAGGGGTTCTCGAACAGTCCCATCCGGATCTTCGCCTCGAGCACGCGCCGCACCGCCTCGTCGACCGATGCCGGACTGACCTGCCCGGCCGCGACCGCCTGCGGCAGCGTGTCCATCGCCGGGTTGAACAACGCCATTTCCATGTCGAGCCCGGCGGATACCGCTTTCGCCGCCGCCTCCTGCGGATTGGCAGCGAAGCCGTGGGTGACGAGGCTGTTGACCGCCTCGCTGTCGCTGACCACCCAGCCCTTGAAGCCCCACTCCTTGCGCAGGACGTCGGTCAGGAGCCAACGGTTGCCGGTCGCCGGAATGCCGTTCAGCGGCATGTAGGCGCTCATCAGGTTGCCGGCGCCGGCATCCACCGCCGCCTGGAATGGCTTGAGGTAGACGTTTCGCATCTCGGATTCGGAAACGTCGGCCTCTTCGTAATCGCGCCCGCCAAGCGCGGCGCCGTATCCGGCGAAGTGCTTGGGTCCGGCGATGATGTGGCCGGACGCGCCGATCCGCGGCCCCTGAAACCCGCGGACCTGGGCCGCGGCCATCGCGCTGCCGAGGAAAGGGTCTTCCCCGGCGCCCTCGACGATCCGCCCCCAGCGCGCGTCGCGGGCGATATCGACCATCGGCGCGAACGCCCAGTGAATGCCCACGGCGCGCGCTTCGGCGGCGGCGACGGCCTGGTCGCGCTCGACCATCGCCGGGTCCCACGACGCCGCCTGGCCGATCGGCGCGGGAAAGATCGTGGTCAGTCCGTGGATCACGTCGAAGCCGAACAGCAACGGAATCTTGAGCCGCGACTTTTCCATGGCAAGCCGCTGCAGCCGGTTGGTTTCGCGGAGGTCGGTGACGAACAGGAACGAGCCGCCGCCGCTCGCCGCCCGCCGATCGACGATGCTCTTCATCGGCGGGAGCGCGAACACGGTGGTGAGCTGCGCCGCCTTCTCCTCCGGCGTCATTTGCGCGATCAGGGCGTCGGCGCGCGCGCGGACAGCGGTGTCGTCTACGTCGGGCGCGCGTGGGCTGGCCGCGATCAAGGAGGCGTGGCCAAGCAGCGCAAGACCAACGCAGGCCGATCGCACGGCAGTCCGGGCGAGTGCAGTCATGGTTCGTCTCCTTGGCTCACTCACATCGCACGATTTGTCGGTGGTGGCGTTGATTGGCTGGTTCCCGGACGGGAGGCGGGTGCGCTAGTGTGCACTGCTTCGTTTCGCAACGATCATGCGACGACCATCAGTTTGGCCGACTTGAGCTGGGTCGAGCTCGGTCCGGCGGAAATCGTGAACGCGCCCGGCTCGACGGTCCAGTTCATGGCAATGTCCCAGAACGCGAGGTCATCGGAGGTGAGGTGGAACCGCACCGTGCGCCGTTCTCCCGCCTTGAGCGATACGCGGCGGAAGGCCTTGAGCTCGAGGACGGGGCGCGGGACCGAGCTGACCTCGTCGCGAATGTAGAGCTGGACGACTTCGTCGCCGGCGCGCGGGCCAGTGTTTGCCACATCGACTTCGATGTCCACGCCCTCGCCCACCGCGATCGTCGCCTTCGCCAGCTGCGGCGGTGAGACTTCGAAACTGGTGTAGCTGAGGCCGTGGCCGAACGGGAACAACGGCTTGCGCGGGCCTTCGAGGTATTGGTTCACGTCGGCCGAGGGGTGGCGATTGTAGTACACCGGCAGGTCACCGACCGAGCGCGGAAACGTCACGGCGAGCTTGCCGCCCGGATTGACCCGGCCGAATAGCACGTCGGCGAAGGCATGGCCGCCTTCCTGCCCAAGGTACCAGCCCTCGAGCAGCGCGTTGGCCTTGTCGGCGAGCCGGGTGACGGCCAGCGGACGGCCGTTGAGCAGCAGCGCGACGATCGGCTTGCCGGTGGCAATCATCGCCTCGACCAGCTCGTCCTGCTGGCCCCACAGTCCGAGCGAGCTGCGGTCGCCGGGCATCGTGAAGGCGACCGCCTCGCGGGTGATCTCGGGCACGTCGCCGAGCACGAGCAGCACGACGTCCGAGCGCCGCGCAACCTCGACGGCCTGAGCAATGCGGGCGCGGTTCTCCGCGGCAGGGACTGTGGGGGGTGCCGTGTGGGAGAAGGTCTCGTGACGCCCGTTCTTGTCGGGCGCGGTGATCCACACGCCCTCGGCATGCTCGATCGTCACGCCCGGGGGGGCGCCCTTACGCACGCCCTCGAGGATGCCAACGGCCTTGGCGTTCGCACCCGAGTACCCGCCGAACAGCGGTTCCTCGGCATTCGGGCCGATCACCGCCAGGCGCAGCGGCGCTTTCGGCTCAAGCGGAAGGATGCCATCGTTCTTGAGCAGCACGATCGCCTTTTCCGCGGCCGTGCGGGCGAGGCGGATCGCGGCCGGGGAGTTGGTCTCAACGCGAGCCCGGTGGGCGTCGAGGTAGGGGTTCTCGAACAGCCCGGCTTCGAACTTGAGCGCGAGGATCTGCGCCACGGCGGCGTCGAGCTGGGCCTCGGCGACGCGGCCGACGCGGACCAGCTCGGGCAGGCGCGCGTAGCACTCGCCGTCGGGGAGGTCGGCCTGGACGCCGGCGTTCATCGCCAAGACCGCGGCATCGTCGTTGTTGGCCGCGACGTGGTGCTGCGTGACGAGGTTGGAGATCCCGCCATAGTCGCTGGTGTAGGCGCCGCGGAAGCCGAGCCGCCGCCGCCCCGTCGCCTGCAGCAGCTCGACGTTGGCGTGCGAGGGCACGCCTTCGACCTCGTTGTACGAGGGCATGATGCAGGCCGGGTCCGCGGCCCGGACGATCTCCGCGAAGGGCATGAGGAAAGCCTCGCGCAAGGTGCGTTCGCTGATGTCGGCCGGGGCGATGTTGAGCCCGCCCTGCGGCGCAGCGTGGACGAAGTGCTTGAGCGTCGCGAATACTTTGTCGCGGGCGATCGGCCGCTGACGGCCCTGGAAGCCGCGCACGGCGGCCGTGCCCATGAGCGACACGTGCCGCGGGTCCTCGCCATAGAACTCCTCGACCCGGCCGTAACGTGGGTCGCGGGCAAGATCGACGGCCGGCGAGAGCACGACCGTGCCGCCGCGCACCCGGATCTCCTTGGCCGTGACCGCGTACACCTGCTCGAGCAGCACCGGGTCCCAGGTGCTGCCGAGCGCCGGCGGGCTCGGGAAGATCGTCGCGTCCTTGGCGAGATAGCCGTGTGCGCCTTCCTCGTGGAACAGCGCCGGGATGCCGAGGCGGGTCTTCTCGACCAGGAACCGCTGGATGGCGTTGACCAGCGCGACGGTGTCCTCGATCTCGCGGAAGCGCTCGAGGTAGTGCGATGTGCCGGCCCAATCGTGCGGCCGGGCGAACTGGCCGATCCCCGCAGCGAGCGCCTTGGTCGCCTTCTCCTCTGAGAAGTTCCCATGGGCGTCGAGAATCGCGCTCTTGCCGAACCACATCGAGCGCACTTGCGCGGCCTTCTCCTCAAGCGTCATTTTCGAGAGGAGGTCCTGGACGCGCGCCGCGATCGGCGCACGCGCATCGCGGTACGAGGCGGTCCCGACCGCAGCAGCCGCCGGCGCCGCGGCGGCCGCGAAGATGGTCGTGCCGAGCAGCGTGCGCCGCGTCATGTTCGTGGTTTGCTGAATCACGCGACCCGCCTCAACCCTGCATCGCCTCGAGCTCGACGCCCTTGGTCTCGTGCACGGCCTTGAACACGAATACGTACGAGATCGCCGCGAACGCGGTGTAGGCGCCGTACGTCAGCGGCAGCCCGACGGTCTTGGCCAGCCACGGAAAGCTCGAGCTGACGGCGAAGTTCGCCAGCCATTGCGCCGCGCCAGCGATCGCCAGGGCCGAGCCGCGCATCTGGTTGGGGAACATCTCGCCGAGCATCACCCACATCACCGGGCCCCAGCTGAGGTTGAAGAACACGACGTAGACGTTCGCCGCGAACAGCGCGGTCGTGCTGACGCCCGGCGGCAGCGTCACGTGACCGGCGACGATGCTCGCCTGGGCGAAGCAACAGGCGAGGATGCCGAGCGTGACCGCCATCCCGGCCGAGCCGATCAGCAGCAGCGGCTTGCGCCCGAGCCGGTCGATCAGCGCGATCGACAGCAGGCAGGCGAGGATTGAGACCGCGCCCGAGACGATGTTGATCTTCAACGCGTCGGCCTCGCTGAACCCCACCGCCTGCCACAACACCGCGCCGTAGTAGAACACGACGTTGATCCCGACGAGCTGCTGGAACACGGCGAGGCCGATCCCGACCCAGACGATCGGCCTCCAGCCCCCGCCGGGCTGGCGGATGTCGGCGAGGCTGGGCGGATGGTCGCGGGCGAGCGAGGCTTCGATCTCGGGGACCTTGGCGTCGGCCGCGCCCGGTCCGAACAGCCGCTCGAGCACGGCGCGGGCCTCGGCAATCCGGCCCCTGGCGACGAGGAAGCGCGGGCTCTCGGGGATCAGGATCAATGTGACGAGGAACA
>JAEKKO010000056.1 GCA_019510335.1 Novosphingobium sp.
CTGCGCACCGGCGCGAAATTCGTGCGGATCACCAACGCAGGCTTGCGCGAGAGCCACGTCCACGACGTGACCATCACCCGCGAGGCGCCGAACTACCCGACGCGGTGAGGTGAGCACCGTTTCTTTCCGCACGCTTGCGCGCCGTCCTTCGTCTTCGCTCGGGACGAGCGGCTTGAGTGAGGGGATCGCTTATACAAGCCCGCTCGTGTCGAGCGAAGACGAGACACGCCGCTCGACGCTGGCCGCACGATGACCCCCGCCGCCCGCGTCCAGGCCGCGATCGAGGTGCTCGATCTCGTCATAGTCGCGGCGCGCGCGCAAGGGGCGCCGGCGGACCGGATAATCGCCGAGTGGTTCCGCCCGCGGCGATTTGCCGGCAGCGGGGACCGGCGCGCGGTCCGCGACCTCGTTTACGCGTCGATCCGGCGCTGCGGCGAAGTGCCGGCGAGCGGGCGGGCGGCGATGCTGCGGCTGGCAGCCGACGATCCCGCGCTCACCGCGCTGTTCGACGGCTCACCCCATGCTCCCGCGCCGATCGCTCCCGACGAGCGTCGGGCAGATGCAGGACCGGCGCCGCGCTGGCTCACGAAGTTGCTGAAGGCATCGGACATCGCCGGAGAAGAAGCCGCGGCGCTGCTCGAACGCGCCCCGCTCGACGTCAGGGTCAACACGCTCAAGGCCGACCGCGACACGATCCGGCTGCCGCTGGCGGGGGAGCCGACCGTGGCGCCCTACGGGTTGCGCTTCCCCCACGGCGCACCGGTCGAGAAGTGGGACGTGGCGCTGGACGGCGTCATCGAGGTGCAGGACACCGGTTCCCAGCTTGCTTGCCTCGCCGTCGGTGCTGCGCCGGGCGAGGCGGTGATCGACTTGTGCGCCGGCGCCGGTGGCAAGACCATGGCTCTGGCCGCGGCGATGGCAAACCGCGGACGGCTGCTCGCTTGTGACACCGATCGCGGCCGATTGTCGCGGCTCCCGCCGCGTGCGGCGCGCGCCGGAGCGACGATCATCGAGACGCGGCTGCTCGACCCGGGACGCGAGGCCGGCGCGCTCAGCGATTGGCGCGAACGGGCGGACGCCGTGCTGGTCGATGCGCCCTGCTCGGGCACCGGAACCTGGCGCCGCAACCCTGAAGTGCGCTGGAGGTTGACGCGCGATAGCCTTGCCCGCCTGACGGCATTGCAGGCGCGTTTGCTCGATCTCGCGGCGACCCTGGTCCGCCCCGGCGGGCGGCTGCTTTATGTGGTGTGCTCGCTGCTCGACGGAGAAGGCGCCGATCAGGTTGCCAGGTTCCTCGCGCGGCACCCCGGCTGGGCCGCCGAGCGGCCGCCGTTGACGGCCGGCGTCGAGCGCGGACCAGGGCTGCGGCTCACCCCCGCGCATGACGGAACAGACGGGTTTTTCATCGCGCGCCTAGTTCGGCTGTGATAGCACGGGGGGCGATGGACATCCCTGCGCGACTGTCCCCGGCACCCGCCGCCCGGCCGCGCTTCGTGGAGCTGACGATGCGTTATACCCCAGCCGCCCTTGCCCTGAGCCTGCTGTTTGCGGTCGGCGCCAGCACGCTCTATTCCGCGCCCGCCGCGGCCCCGCCGGATCCACGCGCTAGCGCGCTGCTCGGCCAGGGCCAAGGTGCGCTGGCCGCCGGGCAGGTCGAGGTTGCGATCGACGATTTCGAGGCCGCGCTGGCGATCGCGCCGGGCAACCCGGCGGTGCTGCTCGCACTCGCCGACGCCAGCCGCCACGAAGGGCTCCAGGGCAAGGCGCTCCACTACTACCGCGAGGTGCTCGAGCGCGATCCGCAGAATCTCGCGGCGATCTCTGGCGAGGGCGCGGCGCTGGCCGAGAAAGGCGCGGTCGAGAAGGCCAAGCGCAACCTCGCCCGGCTCCAGGGCTTGTGCGGCGAGAGCTGCGACGCGACCCGCCAGCTCGCCGCCGCCATCGCCCGCGGACCCGCCCCGCGGATGGTCAGCGCCGACGCGGTCAAGCCAGCCCCGGTGGTCAGCGCCGACTGAGGGTTCGCACGCGCGTCCCCTCAGATCAGCGGCCGGAACTGTTCGAGCACAGCCCGGTAGACGCGCTTCTTGAACGGCACGATCAGGTCCGGCAGGGTCTCGGGGTCGACCCATTTCCATTCACAGAACTCCGGCGGGTCGTGGGCGGCGATGTCGACGTCGGCGTCGCTGCCGGTAAAGCGGGCGAGCATCCACGCCTGGCGCTGACCGCGGTAGCGGCCCTTCCACAGCTTGCCGACGAGCTCGGGCGGGAGATCGTAGAGCAATTCCTCGGGAGCCTGGGCGATCAGCACGGCGTTGTCCTGGGTGACCCCGGTCTCTTCATAGAGCTCGCGCCAGACCGCGGTGCGCAAGTCCTCGCCATCGTCGACGCCGCCCTGCGGCATCTGCCAGGCATCGCCCTCCTTGTTGTCGATCCGCTTGCCGACAAACACTTTTCCATCACCGTTGACGAGCATCACGCCGACGCAGGGGCGGTAGGGGAGCGAAACGGGATCGGTCATGCACGGCCTTTTTGGCAAAACCGCAAGCGCGGTTCATGATTAAGCAACGGCGCGGCGGATAGTCCCCGGATTGACGCTTGACTAGCCGGCCAAACGGGTTTTGGACACGTGTTGCGGTTTGGCCTCTGACAGTTTTTCTGAATTGTGTCGGATCGTTGGGAAGAGAATGGGGGCGGTACGTGACGCGCCCGATCCGCGCGACCCGCCAGCAGAGGATGGAAATGGCAACGATACTGGCCGAAAACGATTCCGCGTCGCACTCGCATCTCGATCCGCATCCCGAAGCCGTAGTGGTCCGCTTTGCCGGCGATTCCGGCGACGGCATGCAGTTGACCGGCGGGCAGTTCACCCTCTCGACCGCGCTCGCCGGCAACGACCTTGCGACGTTCCCCGACTTCCCGGCTGAAATCCGCGCGCCGCAAGGGACGCTGTTTGGCGTATCGGCGTTCCAGATCAATTTCGGCTCGACCTCGATCGAGACCGCCGGCGATGCTCCCGACGTGCTGGTGGCGATGAACCCGGCAGCGCTCAAGACCAACGTCGAGGCGCTCAAGCCCGGCGGGCTGATCATCGCCGACAGCGGCGAGTTCACCAAGCGCAACCTCGAGAAGGCCAAGTACGAGGCGAACCCGCTCGAGGACGGCAGCCTCGCCAAGTGGGACCTGCTGGCGTTCGACATCAGCGCGCTGACGCTAATATCGCCGCGCTGAACGCCGGCCACGCTTACGGTGAGACCGCCGAGCTGTCGGGGCCATTGAAGCAGTTCCATCTCGATCCAGTTGAGAGCACCCCGGGGCTCTACCGCACCGTCACCGGCGCCGAGGCGGTCAGCCTCGGCCTCGTCGCCGGGGCGCAGCTGGCGCAGCTGCCGATGTTCTTCGGCGGCTACCCGATCACTCCGGCCAGCGCGATCCTCCACAATCTAGTCAAGCTCAAGGAATACGGCGTCACCACGTTCCAGGCCGAGGACGAGATCGCGGCGATCTGCGCGGCGATCGGCGCGTCCTACGCCGGACACCTCGGGGTGACCTCGTCGTCCGGCCCCGGCATCGCCCTCAAGGGAGAGGCGATGGGCTTGGCCATCATGACCGAGCTGCCGCTGGTGATCGTCAACTCTCAGCGCGGCGGCCCCTCTACCGGGCTGCCGACCAAGACCGAGCAGTCGGACCTCTACCAGGCGGTCTACGGCCGCAACGGCGACGCACCGCTGCCGGTCATTGCCGCGCGCAGTCCGGCCGACGCGTTCGACTGCGCGATCGAGGCGTGCCGGATCGC
This sequence comes from Novosphingobium sp., assembly GCA_019510335.1. Classification (GTDB taxonomy): domain Bacteria; phylum Pseudomonadota; class Alphaproteobacteria; order Sphingomonadales; family Sphingomonadaceae; genus Novosphingobium. The sequence continues at coordinate 3,794 of JAEKKO010000056.1, forward strand.
GGTCCAGTACATGACGCCGGTGATCCTCCTCACCGACGGCTACATCGCCAACGCCGCCGAGCCGTGGAAGGTGCCGGACCCGGCGAGCTACACGCCGTTCCCGGTCAGTTTCCTCACCGAGAAGAATGCCGGCGACACGCTGCTGCCGTTCAAGCGCGATGCCAAGGGCGCGCGGCCGTGGATCAAGCCGGGCACTCCGGGCCTGATGCACCGCATCGGCGGAATCGAGAAGGCGGTCGATACCGGGCACATCGACTACTCTCCGGCGGTCCACCAGGCCCAGACCGACGCGCGCAAGGCCAAAGTCGACGGGGTGGCGAAGGGCATAGCGCCGCAGGAGGTCTGCGCCGGCGAGACCACGGGCAAGCTCGCAGTGGTCGGCTGGGGCTCGACCTTCGGGCCGATCCACCAGGCCGTGCGGCGGGCGCGCAGCAAGGGCCTCGCGGTCAGCCACATCCACGTCCGCCATATCTGGCCGCTGCCGGCGAACCTGGGCGCTCTGCTCAAGGGTTTCGACTCTGTGCTGGTGCCGGAAATGAATACCGGCCAGTTCAAGACCGTGCTGCGCGATCAGTTTCTCGTCGACGCCAAGCCGCTCAACAAGACCAGCGGACAGCCGTTCACGATTGCCGAGATCGAGTCAGCCATCGCCACGTTCTTCGACGCGGTCCCTGGCAATGAAGGTGGCGAGGTCGATGCCGACCCGACCCAGCTGCCGAGCATCAAGGCGGTGAACAAGTGAGAGCCAAAGCGACGGGGAACCAGGGCAATTGGTTTGCCGAGATTAACTCGCCGTGGCTGCCGGAAGTACATGGTAAATCACTGCCATGCATCTGGGATTATTGGTACGACGGCAAGGGCAAATACCGAGATGACGGTTATGCCCCGACAAAAACAAAGACTCAGAGGGTCGTGCAGGCGCTTAGGGATGGTAAGTTGGCTATCATGCGCAAACGCAAGAAGGGCGACCCCGATGAATGGAGCGCTGACGGATACGTTGCGATCTTTGAAGTCGCTAATGTTGAATGCGGCGATGCTTTGACTTTTGACATAGTCCGCCGCGTTTGTGATTTGGATTAAAGCAATGAACGACATGACCCCCATCGCTAAGAAGACCACGATCAAGGACTGGGAATCCGACCAGGAGGTCCGCTGGTGCCCGGGCTGCGGCGACTACGCGATCCTCAAGGCGGTGCAGCGCACGCTGCCCGAGATCGGCGCCGATCCGGCCAACACCGTGTTCGTTTCCGGCATCGGCTGCTCGAGCCGGTTCCCGTACTACGTCGAGAGCTACGGATTCCACACCATCCACGGCCGTGCGCCGGCGTTCGCGACGGGGATCAAGCTCGCCAACCCCGAGCTCGATATCTGGCTGGTGACCGGCGACGGCGACGGCATGTCGATCGGCGGCAATCACACGATGCACCTGCTGCGGCGAAATCTCGATTGCCAGATCATGCTGTTCAACAACGAGATCTATGGCCTGACCAAGGGCCAGTTCTCGCCGACCAGCCGGCTCGGCACGACCAGCCCATCGACCCCGGCCGGTTCGGTCGACCGCCCGGCGAGCCCGTGCGCGTTCGCGCTCGGCTGCGGCGCGCGCTTCGTCGCGCGGGCCTATGACGTCTCCAAGGAGTTGCCGAGCGTGCTCAAGGCGGCCCATGCCCACAAGGGCGCGGCGTTCGTCGAGATCTTCCAGAACTGCATCGTCTACAACAAGGACGTCTTCGCCGACTTCACCGAGAAGCCGGTCGCCGACAGCCACCAGCTGTGGCTGAAGCCGGGAGAGCCGATGCTGTTCGCCAAGGGCGCCAAGGGCATCGCGCTGGATTCGGTCAACCTGACACTGAAGGTGGTCGAGGTCGAGGGCGGCGACTGGGACGCGGCCGGGGTGCTGGTCCACGATCCCAAGAACCGCTCGGTCGCGCATATGCTGGTCGAGCTGCCGTTCGGCGCGTTCCCGATGGCGCTCGGGGTGATCTACGACGATCCCCGTCCGAGCTATGAGCAAGTGGTTACGGAGCAGGACGCCAAAGTCCGCGCCGGCAAGACCGCCGACCTCGCCAAGCTTCTCGCCAAGGGCCAGACGTGGACCGTCGGCGGAACGGCGGCCGACCCCGTTTAGGCCTCTCAGCTTGGCGCGCGATTAGGCGGGGTGGGCATGTCGCCCTTCGCCGGCTTGTCGCTCTTGTTGACCTGAGTCGGTTCGGGGTCGCCGCCCATCGCCTGCTTGAGCTCGTCGCGCTCGCCGACATTGGGGGCAATGTTGCCGCCGGACGACCCGCCTTGCGAGGACGTCGGCAGACCGGTTTGCTCGTCGATCAGGTCATTGTCGGGATGGGGCGGGCGCTTGGGCATGGCGGCTCTCCTTCGCCCGTGAAAACGGGCGAGCGGCTGCAGCCGTTCCCGGTTGAAGCGGTCAGACGAGCCCGAGCTTCGCCAGTTCGCTGACCAGCCGCCCGGGCAGTGCCTCGCCCGCTTCCGCATCGCCGCCGAGGTCCGGCGGCGCATCCGCCCCGGCGAGATAGCGCCAGCCCTGGTGGGCGCGGCGGGGGATCGGCCGGACCGCCACCAGCCGCGGCTCCATCCGGATCCACCAACGTCCGTCTTCCTCGCGCTGGGCGAAACCGAGCAGCGGGGTGCGGCCGATCAGGACGTGGTGGTGAATCCAGAACAGCGATCCGCCGACCATCTCCTGGTGGCGCTTGGGTAGATAGCGGGTCGAGGTCCGCGCCTCGCCGCCGCCATGGCTTTCGAGCCACTCGCGCAACTCGCCGACGTAGGCGCAACCGTACGCCACCTTGGTCATGTGCAGCAGCATCGCGGGCGGCTCAGTGCAATTGGAACAGCGCGGCGAGGCCGAGGAAGCTGAAGAAGCCCATCACGTCGGTCATCGTCGTGACGAACACGGTCGAGGTCACCGCCGGATCGAGCCGCAGCTTGTCGAGGACCACCGGGATGACGACTCCGGACAGTCCGGCGATCAGGCTGTTGATCACCATTGCTGCCAGCAGCACGCCGGACAGCGGAGCGTCGTGATAGATCAGCTGGCAGCCGGCAGCCATCAGCGCGCCGAGGCCGACGCCGTTGGCGATCGCGATCCACAGCTCGCGGCCGATCATCCGCCAGGTGTTATTGCTGGTCAGCTGGTTGGTGGCGAGAGCGCGCACCGTCACCGCCATCGTCTGGGTGCCGGCGTTGCCGCCCATCCCGGCGACGATCGGCATCAGCACGGCGAGGGTCACCAGCCGCGAGATCGTCCCTTGGAACGCGGCGACAACCGCCGAGGCGAGGATCGCGGTGCCGAGGTTGACGAACAGCCACCACATCCGGCTGCGCACGGTCCGCGCCAACGGCTCGTTGATGTCGCCGTCGCCGGCGCCGGACAGCAGCAGGACGTCCTCGCCGGCTTCCTCCTGGATGATGTGGACGATGTCGTCGACGGTGATCTGGCCGACCAGCCGCCCGTCCTCGTCGACCACTGCGGCCGAGATCAGCGCGTACTTCTGGAAGCGCAGCGCGACTTCTTCCTGATCCATGGTGACCGGAATCAGCGTCTGGTCGCGCTTCATTACGTCTGCCAGGGCGATCTTGCGCGGGCTGCGCAGGATCCACGACAGCGCGCACGAACCGACCGGGTGGTGGCGCGCATCGACGATGAACACTTCCCAGAACTCGGTCCCGATCCGTCGGTTCTCGCGCAAGTAGTCGATCAGGTCGCCGACGGTCATGTGCTCGGGCACCGCGACGAATTCGCGGCTCATGATCCGCCCGGCGGATTCCTCGGGATAGGCCAGCGCGCTTTCGATCGCGGCGCGGTCCTCGGGCTCCATTTCGGCGAGGACGGCCTGCTGGTCCTCGGCGTCGAGGTCCTCGAGCATCGCCACGGCATCGTCGGTCTCGAGCTGCTCGGCGATGTCGGCGACGGTCTCGGCCGGGAGGGCCTCCACCAGCAGCTCGCGCACGTGGTCGTTGAGCTCGGCGATCACGTCCGCGCTCATCAGGTCGGTGATCGCCTGGGCCAGCACCGGTCGCTCGTCGGCGTCCATCAGCTCGAACAAGTCGGCGATGTCCGCGGGGTGGAGCGGCTCGACCAGATCGTAGACGGCGTGGCTGTCGCCGGCCTCGAGAGCGTCGCGGACGCGGCGGACGAAGTCCGGCTTGAGCCGGTTCTCCTCATCCAGCCGATGGCTCTCGTGCCCCGGATCGTCGGCCGCAGCGGCCTCTGGAAGCAGGGCGTCGTCGAGCTCTTCGGGGGACATGGGGGCCGGTCTAGGGCGGTCCCTTGCAAATGCAACCGCGGTGGAGCGCGGCGCGTGACTTTGCTCCCGCGGGCCTTATATCGGCGCCCGCAAACCCTCTGGAGAAGACGTTATGGCCGAGTACCTGACCTTATCACTGGACACGGGCGACGTGAAGATCAAGCTGCGTCCCGACCTTGCTCCCAACCACGTCGCGCGGATCAAGGAGCTGGTCAGCGAAGGGTTTTATGACGGGGTCAAGTTCCACCGGGTGATCCCGGGCTTCATGGCCCAGGGCGGCTGCCCGCAGGGGACCGGCATGGGCGGTTCGGACAAGCCCGACCTCAAGGCCGAGTTCAGCAAGGAACCGCACGTCCGCGGCGTCGCCTCGATGGCCCGCACCAACCAGCCGCACTCGGCCAACAGCCAGTTCTTCATCTGCACCGACAATGCCACGTTCCTCGACAACCAGTACACGGTGTGGGGCCAGGTGGTCGAAGGAATGGAGCACGTCGATGCCCTGCCCAAGGGAGAGCCGCCGGCCACCCCCGGCGTGATCCGCAAGGCGACGGTTACCGAGGATTAGGTCGGCTCCCGAACTTCCGGTGTCCTTATCTGGCGACAGCGGTGTGCGATCCCCCATGAAAGGGGAGGTGCCGGCGCGAAGCGGCGGCGGAGGGGTGTCCCCGCTCCGGCTACACCCCTCCGTCAGCCCCTGACGGGCTGAGATCTCCCCTGCACGGGGAGGATTTGGTATTCGGTGCTCTCCGGCAGCTTCCCTACAGCCCCGCTTTCAGCATCCAGTCGTGGAACAGGCGCACGGGGCGGCTTTCGAGGTCGCGCGGGCGGCAGATGAACCAGTAGCTGTAGGGGCTCTCGACCTCGGTATCGAACAGCCGGGCAAGGCGCTCGTCGTGGGCGCGGTTGAAGTGGTCGTCGTGCATGATCGCGACGCCGAGCCCTTGCGCCGCGGCCTCGAGGATCAGCTGGCCTGAATCGAAGTGGTCGATCGCCACGGGCTCGAGCTTGGGCAGCCCCATGGCCTGCTTCCATGCCTCGAAGCTGTCCGGCAGGTCGTCGTGGATCAGGAACGTCTGCCGTGCCAGCTTCGCCGAATCCGGGCGCGGCCCGATTTCGCCTGCGATTTGCTTCGAGGTGATCGCATAGACTCGGTTGTGATCGAGCCGCACCGAATGGAAGCCGTTGTCGGGCTCGCGAGCGAGGATCACCGCGGCATCGAGTGTGTCGCCGACACGGGTCTCCGGGTGGGGCTGGGTGTCGATATCGATGTGCAGCCGCGGGTGGAGCTTGCGCAATTCGGGCAGGCGAGGGAACAGCCGCTGCCCACCGAATAGCGACGGCACCCCGAGGTGAAGGCGCATGACATTGGTGTTCTCGACTTGCGCCTCGACCGCCGCGGCGAGCTCCTCGAGCTTGGGCGAGACCGCGTCGTAGAACGCCTGGCCCTCTTCCGTCAGCTTCATCGCCTGGTGCTGACGGGTGAACAGCCGCTTGCCGACGAAATCCTCGAGCGCGGAGACCCGGCGCGACAGCGCCGATGGCGACAGGCCAAGCTCGTTGGCCGCCGCCTTGGCCGAGCCGAGGCGGACAATGCGGACGAACGCTTCGAGAGCGCGGAGCGGCGGCAGGCGGCGGGGGGTCAAGCGTTCAGTCTTCCGGGGTCTCGGACGCGGCAGGGGGATGAAGCCGCAGGCGGGTGACGTGGCGCTCGTTACCCCCAGTCACTTCGATTTTCCACCCGCTGTCGTGCGGGAGGATTGCGCCTACTTCCGGAACCTGCCCGGCGAGCAGGAAAGCGAGGCCGCCGAGGGTGTCGACCGCCTCCTCGACATCGGCCAGGCGCGGGTCGATGCGCTCGCCGACGTCATCGAGCTCGGCCCGCGCATCGGCGTCCCAGGCGCCGCCCTCGAGCGGGCGGAGCAGGTCTTGCGGGGCCTCGTCGTGCTCGTCCTCGATGTTGCCGACGATCTCCTCAACGAGGTCCTCGATGGTGATGATTCCATCGGTCCCCGAGTACTCGTCGATAACGACGGCGAGGTGGGTGCGGCTGGCGCGCATGTCGGCGAGCACGTCGAGAGCGCCGCGGGCTTGGGGAACGAACAGCGGCTGGCGCATCAGGCTGGTCCACTCGCGCGGCGGCGGCTGACCGCTGGCGAGAAAAGGGAAGACGTCCTTGATCAGCACCATCCCGACGATCTCGTCGAGCGTGTCGCGGTACACGGGCAGGCGGCTGTGGCCGTGCTCGGCGAACGCGGCGATCAGCTCGTCCCAAGTCGCCGCCGCCGAGATCGCGACGATCTCGCCGCGCGGGATCGCGACGTCATCGGCATCGTGCTCACTGAAGTGGAGCAAGTTCTTGAGCATCTGCCGCTCGAGCGGGGAGAGATCGCCGTCGCTGTCCGCGCCGCCTTCGGCAGAATGCTCGTCGATCGCCTCCTCGAGCTGGGCGCGGAGCGACTGATCGCCTTCGTCGCCGTAAATCAGCTTGCGGACGATGCGGCCGAGCCAGCGCCTACTGTCGCTGTCTCCGGTACTCGACTCACCATGGCGGCCCGCATCGGCCATTGCCCGCAAATGCTCCTAGGATGTCCCCGAATCGCCATATGGGTCGGCGATCCCCATCGACGCAAGCGCCTTTATCTCCAGCGCTTCCATCGCCGCGGCGGCCTCGACCCCGCTCTCGTGATCGTGTCCGGCGAGGTGGAGCAGGCCATGGACCAGCAAGTGCGCGGCATGATCGGCGAGCGGCACGCCCTTGTCCGCCGCCTCGCGCGCGCAAGTCTCGGCAGCCAGGGCGAGGTCGCCGAGCATCTCCTCCGGTCCGCCGGGCCCGAGCGCGAGCAAGTCGGCGCGCTCCAGCATCGGGAACGAGAGGACGTTGGTGGGCTTGTCCTTGCTGCGCCAATGGCGGTTGAGGGCGTGGATTTCGGCGTCGTCGGCGTACAGCACGCTGGCGGTGAGGCGGGGGTTGGCCAGCTCGGGTGCGACGCGAGCGGCAGCCTCCGCCGCATCCGTGACCAATGCTGCCCAGTCGATTTCCGACGGCCACGGCCCCTCGATGGCTATGTCGAGATCCATCAGACGACTACGCTCGGATCAATCAGCCCGGCCCTCGTAGGCTTCGACGATCCGCCCGACGATCGGGTGGCGGACGACATCGGCGGCGCTGAAGCGGATCACCGATATGTCCTCGATGCCCTCGAGCCGGCGGACCGCGTCGGCCAGGCCGGATTGGGCATCGCCACCGGGGATGTCGACCTGGCGTGGGTCGCCGCAGACCACCATCCGGCTGTTCTGGCCGAACCGGGTGAGGAACATCTTCATCTGCGCCGGGGTGGTGTTCTGCGCCTCGTCGAGGATCACGAACGCGTCGGCCAAAGTGCGGCCGCGCATGAAGGCAATAGGCGCGATCTCGATCTCGCCGCTGGCGATGCGCCGCTCGACCTGCTCGGGCGGCATGCAATCGTAGAGCGCGTCGTAGATCGGCCGCAGATAGGGATCTACCTTCTCCTTCATGTCGCCGGGGAGGAAGCCGAGGCGTTCGCCGGCCTCGACCGCGGGCCGCGAGAGAATTAGCCGTTGAACGCTGCCGGTGATCAGCTGACTGACCGCCTGGGCGACAGCGACGTAGGTCTTGCCGGTTCCGGCCGGGCCGAGGGCGAAGATCAGGTCGCGCGAGGCGAGGGCGCGCATGTAGTCGATCTGGGTTGCCGAGCGGGGGACGATGGTCTTGCGGCGGGTGCGGATCATCACCGGCGGGGCATCGACGCTGCCGCTGATGATCCCCTCGAGCGTCGGTTCATTCGACATCGCGATCAGCGACTCGATCGCTCCGGCATCGAGCTCATGACCGGAAACCAGGCGGCCGTGCATGCCCTTGAGCACGTCGCGGGCGCGAGCGACCGAGTCCTCCGGCCCCTCGATCTGAATGCGGTTGCCGCGCGCGCCGATGAACACCCCGAGACGGTTCTCGATCTGGACGAGATTGGCGTCGAACTGCCCGAACAGCGCCCCGAGGACCGCCGGCTCCTCGAACTCCAGCTCGGCGCGGGCGCGGCGCGGTGTCTCCGGGCGAGGGGGCGCCAATTCCTGGGCGCGAGCGGGTTTGCGGGCCATGCGCTCCTTTCGTGCGGCGAGGGTGCCGCACGAGTCGGAAAGATAGGGGTGCGCCGCCCGCGCGCAAGCCGGCGGCGGAGCGCCGTGGGGGAAAAGCTGAAGAGCGCCGCGGCGCTCAGGCAGTTGCGAGTTCGACCGCGCGGGCGTGAAGGGAATTGGGACCGGCCTCGGTCAGTTCAACCTCGACCAGCTCCCCGACCGTTGCCGCTGATTCGAAGTGGACCGACTGCAGCCACGGCGACTTGCCGAGCCACTGTCCAGGCCGCTTGCCTCGGCGTTCGACCAGCACCTTGCAGCGCTTGCCCAGCGAGCCTTGATTGAATGCCAGCTGATCGCGATTGATCGCCGCCTGCAGGCGCTTGAGCCGCTCGTCCAGCACCTCCGGTGCGATTTGGCCATCCATGACTGCCGCCGGCGTGCCTGGGCGGGAGCTGAATTTGAAGCTGAAGGCTTGCGCATAACCAACCGAATCGATGAGCTTCAGCGTTTGCGCGAAGTCGCTTTCGCTCTCACCGGGAAAACCGACGATGAAATCGCCCGAGAGCGCGATATCCGGCCGTGCCGCGCGCACGCGCTCAATGGTTCTCAGATATGATTCAGTCGTATGGCTGCGGTTCATCGCCTTCAGGATGCCGTCGCTGCCGGACTGCACGGGCAAGTGCAGGAACGGCATCAGTTTGGCGATTTCGGCGTGCGCCGCGATCAGGCCCTCGCTCATGTCGCTGGGGTGGCTGGTGGTGTAGCGGATCCGGGCGAGATCGGGCAGCCCGGCGAGCGCCCGGATCAGCCCGTCGAGACCGATCGGACGACCCCGGCCATCCTCCCCCGACCAGGCGTTGACGTTCTGCCCGAGTAGCGTGATCTCGCGCGCGCCGGCTTCGACCAGCCTTTGCGCTTCGTCCAGCAAAGCGCCGAACGGGCGAGATATTTCCGCGCCGCGCGTGTACGGAACGACGCAGTAGGTGCAGAACTTGTCGCAGCCCTCCTGGACCGTCAGGAACGCCGTCGGCCCGCTCCGCCGCCGGCGCGGCGGTAGCTCGGCGAACTTGGTGGCGGACGGCATGTCGGTATCGGTGACGCGGCGGCCGGCAAGAGCCTCGCCGAGCATTTGCGGAAGCCGGTGATAGGCTTGCGGGCCGACCACCATCCGCACCGCCGGCGCCCGGGCCATGATCTCCTCGCCTTCGGCCTGGGCAACGCACCCGGCGACGGCGATCAGCGGTACCGAGCCATCCTCGCGGCGCAGGCGGCCGATGTCCGAATAGACTTTCTCGGCCGCCTTTTCGCGGATGTGGCAAGTGTTGAGGACGACGAGGTCCGCATCGTCACCGTCCGCCGCGGCGAGGCCGTCGGCGATGAGGAGCTCGGTCATGCGCTCGCCATCGTAGACGTTCATCTGGCAGCCGAAGTTTTTGACCTTGAAGGTTTGCGGAAGGCGGGTCGGGTGCATGGGGTCGGCGCTATAAGCCGAGGGCAGTTACGAATCAAACGCCGCCGCTGCCGTCCGACTGCACCGGGGCGGTGTAACGGACTGGCTCGACATCGTGCGAGAAGGCGCGCGGCGGCTGCCCCAAGCTGGCGCACAGAGCGGCTTCGATCCGCCGTCGCGCCTCGGCTGCGATCGCCTTGCGGCCGCCGACTTCGTCGGGCGAAAACGGCGCGAGGAAATGGAGCCGCAAGACGAAGGTGCCGCTCCGCGAAAGGATCCGCCGGACGTTGTTCAGGCCGCTCTCGAGCCCGATCCAGCCGATCTCCTCGGCCATTGCACCATAGTCGAGGAACACCGGCTGGACCTGCACCCCGGGCGGCGGCGGCTCGAGCACCCGCAGCATCGACGTCTTGAACGGCAGCAGCGAGTGGCCGTCGGTCGTCGTTCCTTCGGGGAACACCGCGATCGCGGCGTTGTCGGCGAGGGCCTTGCGCAGTGCGTCGATCTGCGCCGCGATGTCGAGTCGGGCCTCGCGTTTGACGAACACAGTGCGGTTGAGCCGCGCCAGCCAGCCGATCACCGGGGTGCGGGCGACTTCGGCCTTGGCGATGAACGCGGTGCCGCTTGCTCCGGCAATCGCGAGAATGTCGAGCCACGAGACGTGGTTTGCGATGAACAGCACGTCCCGCCGAAGGGGCTTCCCAACCACCGCGGTGCGCACGCCGATGATGCGGGTCGCGGCGGCGAGGAACAATCGGGGAAACGGGGAACCGTAGGCAATCAGCCGGTACGCGTAATGAAGCGGCACCAGGATCGCCAGCGTCAGCGCCAGCAGCAGCACCCGCATGGCTAGGCGCGTCCACCCTATCGGAGAGACCGGCGTCGGCAGGCCCCGCGCGGCGTCGAGCCGGCGCTGCCTGGCCTCGGTCACCCTTTCGTCACTCGTCGCGAGCGATGCGCACTCCATACAGTTCCATGCGATGGTCGACGAGGCGGTAGCCGAGCCGCTCGGCGATCTGTCGCTGCAGCGCCTCGAGCTCGGGGTCGACGAACTCGATGACCTTGCCGGACTCGACGTCGATCATGTGATCGTGGTGCGCTTCGGGCGCGGCCTCGTACCGCGAGCGGCCGTCGCCGAAGTCGTGGCGCTCGAGAATGCCGGCTTCCTCGAACAGGCGAATCGTGCGGTAGACCGTGGCGATCGAGATGTGCGGATCGATCGCGGTCGCCCGCTCATAAAGCTTGTCGATGTCGGGATGATCCTCGCTCTCGGAGAGGACGCGGGCGATCACCCGGCGCTGCTCGGTGATGCGCAGCCCGCGTTCGGTGCAGAGAGCTTCGATATCGATGGTCTGGTGCACGGAACCTCAGAGGACCGGATGGCGGCCGAGCGATTGGCCGCGCCGGATATGAGGCCGGCGCGGCCATTCTGCAAGCAGCCAGCGGCTCAGGCGGCGGCTGTCTTGGGACGGCGGCCGCGCTTGACTCCCGGCTTGCGGCCGAGCCCGATCTTCTTCGCCAGCTCGCGCCGCTTCTCGGCGTAGTTCGGCGCGACCATCGGGTAATCCGCGGCAAGGCCCCAGCGCTGGCGATACTGGTCCGGCGTCAGGTTGTAGTGGGTCATCAAGTGACGCTTGAGCATCTTCAGCTTCTTGCCATCTTCGAGGCAGACGATGTGGTCCGGCTTGATCGAAGCGCGCACCGAAACAGCCGGCTCGGGTGGCAGTTCGGCCAGCTGGGCGGTCTCGCCAAGGCTGGCGAGCGCCCCATAGACGTTGGTGATCAGCGTCGGCAGGTCTCCGACCGCGACGCTGTTGTTGCTGACATGTGCGGCGACGATGTCCGAAGTGAGCGTGATCAACGTCTCTTTGATGTCGTCCAGGGAACCTTCCATGGCGTTTCCTTTTTCTTTTGGCGGCCCTTATTACGGATTGATCGCCCGCGCCGTTTGGCGGTTGCGGTGCGACGTCGCCAAAATGGACCGGTCGCGGTGCTTTTTCAAGGGTTCCGCGCAAGCTCCGCGAATTTGTCGCGGTGCAAGCAGACCGGCGGTTTTACTGGCTTCTCAGTAATCTAGCGGACAGGCGAAAGTGATCGCATCTATCCGGGTTCCGTCCGGCGTGCGGTAATAGTTCGGGCGGCGGCCGATCGGCTCGAACCCGTGGCGGCGGTACAGCGACTCGGCAGGATTGCCTGCGCGCATTTCGAGCAGAAGGCGCCGCGCGCCGCGTTGCCAGGCCTCACGAGCAAGTTGCTGGAGCATCGCGGTGCCCAGTCCACGCCCGCGATACAGCGGATCGACTGCGAACAGCAGCAGCTCCTCTTCGTCAGGGGCGCTGCGCGACAGCGAAAAGCCCGCCGCAACTGCGCCCGGCGCGGGCGGCAGGCCCTGCCGGTCGATGACCATGGCATGGCAGTTGCCGAGCATTAGCGCGCCCTCGATCTGCCCGCGCGTCCACGCCTCGCCGAACTCGGGCGGGAACGCGGTGTCCATCACCGCCATGATCTGGTCGACGACTTCGCGCATCGGCTCAGCACGCCGGTGTGGGAAGCCGGGCATCGGGCGCGCGCCCGTACAGCGGGTGGGGGTCGGAGGTGAGCGCCTGCAGCGGCAGTTGCGGGAGGTTGCGCGCGTCGGGCCAAAGCGCCAGCACCTCACCGAAGCCGCGCCGAACGACCAGCGCTTCGGCCTGGCTGCCGACGACAAGCCCCTCTGGGACGAGAGCGGCGTCCTCGGGCGGTCGAGATGCGCATGCGGCGACCTCGGACCCATCGGCGGCGAAGCGCTGGACGAACCATTCGCCATGGCCACCGGTCATCGCTACCGCCAGCGGCACTTGAGCGTGCGTCATCCGCGCGTGCGCCGCGACCAGCTCGAGCGTCGGGTAGCCGACAAGCGCGGCGTTCCAGGCGAAAGCCAGCGCCCGCGCCGCGGCGAGCCCAACGCGCACCCCGGTGAAGCTGCCGGGGCCCAGGCCGACTGCGATCCGCTCGGCGCGGCCTTTGCCGGGAAGCTTGGCGAGCATCGGCACCAGTTGCTCGGCGTGTCCGCGGCCGAGCAACTGAAAGTCGCCGGTTATCAGGCGATCGTCGTCGAACAGCGCGACCGAGCATGCTTCGGTCGCGCAGTCGATCGCCAGCGTCAGCATCGGATCGCGATCAGACGATCGTGTTGAACTCGTCGAACTCCGGCCGCGGACTGCGCGCGAAGATCGTCGCCGGGTCGCCGTAGCCGAGGGTCGAGATGAAGTTCGACTTGATGTTGGGAGCATCGCTGAAGAACGCCGCGTCGACCACGGCGTTGTCAAAGCCTGACATCGGACCCGTGTCGAGCCCGAGGGCGCGCGCGGCGATGATGAAATAGGCGCCCTGGAGCGAGCTGTTGCGCAATGCCATCTCATTGCGCGTTGCGACCGGCAGACCGCCGAACAAGTCCTTCATCCCCGGGGCATGAGGGAAGAACCGCGGCAGGTGCTCATGGAACGCCGTGTCCATGCCGATGATCAACGAGACCGGCGCCTTCTGAATTTTCGGGGCATTGGTGCCGCTGGAACACGCGGCCAGCTTGTCCTTGGCCTCCTGGCTCACGCACCAGACCAGCCGCGCCGGGAGCATGTTGGCCGAAGTCGGCCCGAATTTCATCAGCTCCCAGATCTGGCGCAGCTGCTCGATCGTGACCGGCTTGTCGAGGTAGCCGTTGTAAGTGCGGGCGGTGCGGAACAGCTGGTCGAGGGCAGCTTCGGGCAGCGGCTGGGACATGGGTGCTCCGTCGGTGCGGGGGAGGGAGTAAGGTCGCGACCCTGTACTCGTCGGAAGCCGGATGACCGGCACGGAGCCCTCGGCTAGGCGGCGCGGACTTCCGCGACTTCGGGGACGTAGTGCTTGAGCAGGCTTTCGATCCCCTGCTTGAGCGTCGCGCTCGACGACGGGCACCCCGAGCAGGCGCCCTGCATCGTCAGGTAGACGACGCCGTCGCGGAAGCCGCGGTAGATGATGTCGCCGCCGTCGTTGGCGACCGCCGGGCGGACCCGGGTCTCGATCAGCTCGCGAATCTGGGCGACGACGTCGGGGTCCTCGCCCTCGTCATCGAGATCATCGGCTTCGCCCGGAACGGCGATGCCCGAGGCGTCGGGGCCGGCGAACAGCGGGGCCTGGCTGACGAAGTGATCGAGCAGGATGGAGACGACTTGCGGCTTCAACGCGCTCCAGTCGCCTCCCGGCGCGGCGGTGACCGAGACGAAGTCGCGCCCGAAGAACACGCCGGAGACGTCGCCGAGATCGAACAGCGCCTCGGCCAGCGGCGAGGCCGCGGCATCCTCGGGCGAGGTGAACTCGCGCGTGCCGGCGGGCATCACCTGCTGCCCGGGCAGGAATTTCAGCGTCGCCGGGTTGGGCGTGGTTTCGGTCTCGATGAACATGCTTGCGCATGTAGGACTTGCGCGGGGGTGGTCAAGGGCGGGGCCGTCGTGGTGTTCGGCAGAGCCTTGGTGCACACGGGGACAGCGAGCCTTGGGGAGCCGTCATGTACGTTGAAATCGGCGGGATTCGGCAGTGGGTCGAAATCGAGCTTGAGCATCCGGACAATCCGGTCCTGCTGCTGCTCCATGGCGGCCCCGCTGGCTCGACACGGTTCGCGTCGGCGTCATGGCGGCCGTGGCGGCGGCACTTCACCCTCGTGCACTGGGACCAGCGCGGGGCGGGGCGGACGTTTGGGAAGAACGGGGCCGAGGGGTCGGGGCCGATGCGGTTCGATCGGTTCGTCGCCGACGGGATCGAGGTGGCCGAGTTCGTCCGGCGCGAGCTCGGCAATCCGCCGGTCTTCCTGCTGGGGCACTCGTGGGGCTCGGCGATCGGCGTCCACATGGTCAAGCGCCGGCCCGACTTGTTCGCGGCGTTCGTCGGCACCGGTCAGCTGGTGAGCTTCGCGTTGAACGAGGCGGCGAATTACGAGCGGGAGCTGGCGCAAGCGCGCGAGGCGGGGAACGCCGAAGCACTCGGCGAGCTGACGGAGATCGGCCCGCCGCCGCATGACGACCTCGCCAGGACGCGGGTCTTGCGGAAGTGGTCGGACGTGCTCGCCAGCGGCAGCGGGGATTCCCCCACGCCGCGTTTAACTGCCCGCCCCGACAACCTCACAGACGAGGACATGACGGCTATGGCCGATGGGTTCGCGTTCTCCGGGCCGGCGCTGTTCGGCGAAATCCACGCGATCAACCTGCCGACGCTGGGCACTGACTTTGCCGTCCCGATGTTTTGTTTCATGGGCACGCACGACCAGCAGACGCCGATCGCCGTCGCCGAAGATTACTTCCGCACCATCACCGCGCCGCGCAAGGCGTTCGTGCGGTTCGAGGGGTGTCACCACTTCGTCCACATGAACCGGCCGGACGCATTTCTCGAGGCGCTCGTCACGCATCTGCTCCCGCTTGCCGGCGCCGCGCCCGGCATTCCCAACGCCACCGTGCCCGGCTAGGGACTTGCCGCAAAGGAGACAGGGACATGGCGCGTTCGGTGATCGTTACGGGTGGGTTCGGGGTGCTCGGGCAAGCGGTGTCCGAGGCGTTCGCCGACCAAGGCGACAAGGTCGCGCGGATCGACTTCGCCCCGGCCGCCAAGGCGCCGATCGCCGGCGGGCTCGACATCGGCGGGGTCGACCTGACCGATGCCGCGGCGACTGCCAAGGCGGTCGAGCAGGTGGCGGCACAGCAGGGCGGCATAGACGTGCTGGTCAACGTCGCCGGCGGGTTCACCTGGGAAACGCTCGCCGACGGCAGCATCGAGAGCTGGACGCGGATGCAGGCGATGAACCTCATCTCCAACGTCACCATCACCAAGCTCGCGCTGCCGCACCTTGCGAAGTCGGGCGCGGGGCGCATCGTCAACATCGGCGCGGGTGCGGCGATCAAGGCGGCGATGGGGATGGGCGCTTATGCCGCCTCCAAGTCCGGGGTCCATCGCCTGACGGAAGCGCTCGCGGAGGAGGTCGCCGGCCAGGGGATCACCGTCAACGCCATCCTGCCGAGCATCATCGACACGCCGACCAACCGCGCCGACATGCCGGATGCCGACGTCTCGCAATGGGTCCAGCCCCAGGCGATCGCGGACGTG
>JAEKKO010000384.1 GCA_019510335.1 Novosphingobium sp.
GCAGCGCCGCGCCGTCGAACTGGAACGGCGAGACCAGCATGTCGAACAGGCCCGCGCCGGTCTCGACCGGCTGGAACAGCCCGCGCACCCGCTCGTGCGGGTCGCGCACGACTTCGGCGGGAGTGTAGTATTTGGCCAGCGGCACCGACAGCGCCTGGCCCTCGCGGACGATGTCCGCGACCTTGCGGACCGCCGCCCACTCGCGGATGTGCCGGTTGATCATCGGGCCCTGGCGGCTGCGTTCGAGCGAATCCTCGAGCGCCGGATCGAGCGCCCATGCCGGCTCGCCGAGCAGCTTGACCAGGCCGTGCCACTGGCGCTGCTCGAGCGTCAGCAGCTCGACATAGCCGTCGGCGCAGGGGATCACGCCCCCGTAGCGGAACGAGCGCTCGACGCGGTGCTCGATCGAGCCGTCGCCGAGCCGCTGGATGGCGAAGGCGCCCACGGCCAGCATGGCGTCCTGGCTGGCGACGTCGACGAACTGGCCGCCGGCCTCGGGACGCACCCAGAGCGCCGAGAGCGCGCCAAGGGCAGCCGCGATGCCGCCCTGCATCTCGCCGAAATGGCCGTAGATCTTGAGCGGCGCGCGCTCAGGAAACATCTCGACCGCGAGGCCGTTGGGCAGCAAGTTACCCTCGCCCGAGGCGTGCTGGACATTGATGTCCTCGGCCTTCCAGTGCGCCTTGGGGCCATAGGCGCCGAACGGCAGGACCGAGACGTGGATCAGGTCGGGGTGGCGGCGGCCGATGGTTTCTTCGTCCAGGCCCAGCGCGCCGCGCTCGGCCAGCGGCGTGTCGTCGATCAGGATGTCGGTTTCCGACAGGAGCGCAGAGAACTCGGGGCTACCGAGGTCGATCACCCGGCTGCGAAAGCCCGCGGCGAGATAGGCGAAAAGGGCCGAAACGCCGTCCTTGAGGAACGGCGGCTCCTGCCGCAGCGGCGAGCCGTGGGCGGGCTCGACCAGCACGACCTCGGCACCCATCGTGCCGAGCAACCGCGCCGCATAGGCCGCGGCAACCGCGCGCGCGGTGCAGCCGATGCGCAGGCCGGTGAGCGGGGCGTTGAGTGGGGCGTTGAGTGGGTCAGGCATCTTTCGAACCAGGTCCTTCAAGATCCTCCCCCTCTGGGGGAGGGGGACCGCCGTCGCGAAGCGGCGGTGGTGGAGGGG
>JAEKKO010000145.1 GCA_019510335.1 Novosphingobium sp.
GCGAGAGCATGATCTCGCTGCCGGTGATCATGTCCTCGGGCGCGATGTCCTTGGCGCGCTTCTGCCCGACCAGATCGGCGAAGGCGCGGATGCCCTTGGTCAGGGCGGCGCGCAGGCCCTGCTCGTGGGTGCCGCCGTCGGGCGTCGGAATGGTGTTGCAGTACCAGGAGTAGGCGCCGTCCGACCACAGGGGCCAAGTGATCGCCCATTCGACCCGGCCTTGCGCTTCGCCGGGGAAATCCTGGCTGCCGGTGAACGCCTTGGCGGTGACGCACTCGCGCCCGGCCACTTGCTCTGCAAGGTGATCGGCGAGGCCGCCGGGGAACTGGAACACCGCCTCGGCCGGAGTATCGTCGGTGATCAGCGCGGCCGCACATTTCCAGCGGATCTCGACGCCGGCGAACAGGTAGGCCTTGGAGCGGGCGAGGCGGAACAGGCGGGCCGGCTTGAACCGCGCGTCCTCGCCGAAGATCTCGGGGTCGGGGACGAAGGCGACGCTGGTCCCGCGGCGGTTGGGGGTGGTACCGAGCCGCTGCAGCGGGCCGGTGGCGAGGCCGCGGGCGAATTCCTGCGCGAACAGCTCGCGATTCCGGGCAACCTCGATGCGGGTGTGCTGCGACAGCGCGTTGACGACGCTGACCCCGACGCCGTGCAGGCCGCCGCTGGTGGCATATGCCTTGCCCGAGAACTTGCCGCCCGAATGAAGCGTGGTGAGGATGACTTCGAGCGCCGATTTTCCGGGAAACTTGGGGTGCTCGTCGACCGGGATGCCGCGGCCGTTGTCGGTGATCGCCAGCTTGCCGGCGGTGCCGGGTTCGGGCTCGAGCGTGACCTCGATCCGGCTGGCGTGGCCGGCGACGGCCTCGTCCATGGCGTTGTCGAGCACTTCGGCGGCGAGGTGGTGGAGCGCGCGCTCGTCGATCCCGCCGATGTACATGCCCGGCCGGCGGCGGACCGGCTCGAGCCCTTCGAGCACCTCGATCGCCGAGCCGTCGTAAGCCTCGCCCAGCGCGAGCGGCAGCTTCTGGAACAGGTCGTCGGGAGAGTGGTCGGCCATCGGAACGGCTATAGAACGCGCGGATTCATGCGGGCAAGCTGGGCGGGGCGGTTATCGTCAGGGTGTCGCACTACCCCGTTCCGTTCGTCTCAAGCGAAGCGTCGCTCGGAGGGGGCCTCGGGTGCTCAGTCCGCAAACCGGCTCGGCGCCGGGCTGACCACCACCGGGCCGCCGGCGCGGACCTCGCGGACTTCGAAGGCGCGCTCGATCACCCCGCTCGGGAGGAACCGGAAGGGTCCGTCGAGGCCCAGGAAACCGGCCGGATCGTCAAGCCGCTCGGTCGGGAAAGTCGTGCCGGGCCGCCACTCGCGCGCCACGCGCAAGGTCAGCAGCACCGAATCGTAGCCGAGCGTGGCGAGGCGATAAGGCTGGGCTCCGAAGCGCGACTTGTAGCTTTCGGCAAACTGGCGGAAGCGGGTGTCGGGCACGGCCGAGAACCATGCGCCGCGTAGCGCGGGAACGGTGCCGAGGATCGCCTCGCCGCTCCACAGCTCGGTGCCGAGCAGGTGCGGAGCGGCCGACTTGAGCAGCGGCGCGGCCGTCGCCGCGATCCGTCCGCCGTCGGCGATCAGCACGGCGTCGAACGGGCCGCGCGCGGCGAGCCGGTGCGCGGCGCTGACGATCGAGGTGTTGGCTCGGTCGTAGCTCTCGCTCGCCGCGACGGTGCCGCCAGCTTCGCGCACCGCCGCGACGAATGCAGCCGAAGCGCGCTGGCCGTAGGTCCCGTTCGGGATCAGCGCGGCAAACGTATGCGCGCCGTGCGCCCGCGCGTAGCTGACCGTCCGGACGATCGATTGGCCGGGGAGGCTACCCATGATGAACACGTCGTGCCCGGCAACCGAGTGATCGTTGGAATAAGAGATTACCGGCACCCGTGCCGGGCGGGCGGCCGCACTCACCGCAGCAACCTCTTCCCCGAGCAGCGGGCCGAGAATCAGCCGATTGCCTTCCGCTATTGCCCGCGCCGCTGCGGCCTCGGCGCCAGTGGACGTGTCGTACGTCGTGATCCGCAGGTTCTGCGCATTGGTGTCGAGCAGGGCCATCGTCGTGGCATTGGCGATCGACTGGCCGACGCCGCTGTTGGCGCCGGACATCGGGACGAGCAGCGCGACGCGGTGACGGCCGACGTCGCTCGGCAGGGCATTGGCGCTCGGCCGCTCCTGTGGCGGGGGCGGCCCCTCCTCGCGGACACCGGGGGGGATCATCTGGCACCCGGAGAGCAGCGTCAGCGCCGCGATGGTGACGAACCTGCGGCGGTCGACCCGCCCACTCTCGAACATTGCTTGCCGCTCCCCGTGTCGCTGGTCCATGAATTCCGCCGTGGACCTTTCGTTCCCTCCGGGCCTCTACATCGTCGCCACGCCGATTGGCAATCTGGGCGACATCACCTTGCGCGCGGTCGAGATTCTGCGCGGAGTGGCCGCCGTGGCGTGCGAGGACACGCGTGTGACCGGCAAGCTGCTCCATCACCTCGGGATCAAGCAGCGGCTGATCCGCTACGACGACCATGCCGGCGAGGAGACCCGCGATTACCTGCTGCGGCTGGCGATGGAGCAGCCGCTGGCGCTGGTCAGCGATGCCGGCACGCCGTTGATCTCCGACCCCGGCTATCGCCTGGTGCGCGCCGCGCGTAAGCAGGGGATCGCCGTGACCAGCGCCCCGGGGCCGAGCGCGGCGATCGTGGCACTGACGCTTTCGGGGCTGCCGAGCGACAGGTTCCTGTTCGCCGGGTTCCTGCCGGCCAAGGACAAGGCCCGTGGCGATGCCCTGGCCGAGCTGGCATCGGTTCCGGCGACTCTGGTGTTCTACGAGACCGCGCCGCGCCTGCTCGACAGCCTCGCGGCGATCGCGGCGAAGTTGCCGGGGCGCGAAGTCGCCGTGGCCCGCGAGCTGACCAAGCGCTTCGAGGAATGCCGCAGCGGCGCGCCCGAGGCTCTGACCGAGCATTATGCGGCGCATCCGCCCAAAGGGGAGATCGTGCTCGTCGTGGCCCCGCCCGGCCGTGAAACGGCGGCGCAGTTCGACGTCGATGCGCTGCTGCGGGCCGAGCTGGCTGCGGCCAAGCCGTCGCAAGCCGCGGCGGCGGTGGCGCGGCTCACCGGCGGCGACCGCAAGGCCCTCTACGCCCGCGCGCTCGAGCTCAAGTGAAGCCTCGGCCCGCTCCGCGCCGCAGTGCCGCCGAACGCCGCGGCCGCCGCGGCGAGACGCTGGCTGCCTGGTACTTGCGGCTCAAGGGCTGGCGGATCGTCGGCCGGCGGCTGAAGACCCCGCGCGGCGAGATCGACCTCGTCGCCCGGCGCGGCCGGACGGTCGCGTTCGTCGAGGTCAAATGGCGGGCGAGCGGCGCCGCGCTCGACCTCGCGCTCGAAGGGCGACACCTCAAGCGGGTCGCCGCCGCGGCCGAGGTGCTCGCCGCGCGCTACCTCGGCCCGGCCGACAGCGCCCGGATCGACGTGCTGCTGCTTGCGCCGGGGCGCTGGCCGCGCCACATCGTCAACGCCTGGCAGACCTGATCCGCCGACCTGTTGCGGTCCCGCGCCGCGCCGAGGAGCCCGAATGACCCTGCGCGTCGCCGTCCAGATGGACCCGCTCGAGACCATCAACATCGCCGGGGATTCGAGCTTTGCGCTGATGCTCTCGGCGCAAGAGCGCGGGCACGAGCTGTTCCACTACGACGTCCGCACGCTGGCGCTCGACGTCCATGCCGGGCCGGGTGAGCGGATCACCGCATGGGCGGCGCCGGTGACCGTGCAGCGCATCGCCGGCGATCACTTCCGCTGCGGCGAGCACCGCCAGATCGACCTCGCCCGCGACGTCGACATTGTCCTGATGCGGCAGGACCCGCCGTTCGACCTTGGCTACATCACCGCCACGCACATTCTCGAGCGGCTCGCCGGGACGACGCTGGTGGTCAATGATCCGGTCGCGGTGCGCAATGCCCCGGAAAAGGTGTTCGTGCTCGACTACGCCCGGTTCATGCCGCCGACTCTGGTCGCCCGGCGGCTCGACGACGTTCGCGCCTTCCATGCGCGGCACCCCGGCGAGCTGGTGGTCAAGCCGCTCCACGGCAACGGCGGCAAGGCGGTGTTCCGCGTCCCCGCCGACGGCACCAACCTCGGCGCGCTGGCCGAGCTGTTCGGAACAGTGTGGACAGAGCCGTTCATGGTCCAGCCGTTCCTCCCCGAGGTCAGCGAAGGCGACAAGCGCATCGTCCTGGTCGACGGCGAAGTCGCCGGCGCGATCAACCGCAGGCCTGGCGCCGGCGAGTTCCGCTCGAACCTGGCGGTCGGCGGCTCGGCCGAGGCGACCACCCTGAGCCCGGCCGAGGAGGAGATCTGCGCGGCGATGGGCCCGGAGCTGCGCCGCCGCGGGCTGGTGTTCGTCGGCATCGACGTGATCGGCGGCAAGTGGCTGACCGAGATCAACGTAACCTCGCCGACTGGGATCGTCGCGATCGACCGCTTCAACGGCACCGATTGCGGCGGCCTGATCTGGGACGCGATCGAAGCCCGCCACGCGGCGATGCTGCGGGACTGAGATTGCGCCGCGCCTGTGATTTTCAATGAGGAAGCAATGACTGAACAGCAAACGTCAAACACCGACGAGTTCGGGCCCTTGGCACACCTAACCGGCGGATGCTTCTTGATTGCGGCAGTCTGCTATTCTGCGATGTTCGCTCCCGAGAGACTCAATAGCAAGTGGTTCTGGGGACCATCATTGATATTCGGTGCCCTGTTCTCTACTCATCTTGTGCTCCGTGGCGTCGTAGGGTTACTACTAATGGTTGCGGGACAAAGC
>JAEKKO010000146.1 GCA_019510335.1 Novosphingobium sp.
ACGCTCCATCCGGCGATGTCGCCATTATGGGTCAGGATCAGGATCACCGCCGCGACCATGATCTTGTCGGCGATCGGATCGAGGAAGATGCCGAGCTTCGACACCGCCCCCTGGGCGCGGGCGACGTAGCCGTCGAAGTAGTCGGTCACCCCCATCAGCACGTAAACCACGAACGCGGCCGCGTAACCGGCCGGCCAGTGTGGCCACCACAGCAACGCCACCAGCACCGGAACCGTGACGATCCGCGACAGGGTCAGCAGGTTGGCGAGCGTCAGCATCCGTGGCCGTGGCATACTCGCGCGGGGCTCGCCTGCAACTTCGTTCTGCATCGCGCCGGCCCTCCCAAGGCGGTGATTCGGGCTTGCCGCCCCGGGCGCAGCCGCTAGGGTCCGCCACGGGACAGGGGCTGCCACAACCGAGCCATGACGACTTCGACGCACCTCGTCCGCAGCCGGCGGTTCCTCCCCCTGTTCATCACCCAGTTGCTCGGCGCATTCAACGACAACCTGTTCAAGAACGCGATGGTGCTGTTCGTCGTCTACAGCGTCTACAACTCGGAGGCGGCCGAGGCGAAGTTCAGCGCGATCGCCTCGACCTTGTTCGTGATCCCGTTCTTCGTGCTCTCGGCGCTGTCCGGCCAGCTCGCCGACATGCGCGACAAGGCGCGGATCATCCGCATCATCAAGCTCGCCGAGATCGGTATCATGGTGGCCGGCGCGGCGGGGCTGCTGCTCGCCTGGCAGGGCATCGCGGTGTCGCTCGCGGCGATCCCGCTGATGCTGCTGGCGCTGTTCGCGATGGGCGTCCACTCGACCTTCTTCGGCCCGATCAAGTACGCAATCCTGCCCCAGCACCTCCACCCCAACGAAGTCCTCGCCGGCACCGGGCTGGTCGAGGCCGGGACTTACATGGCGATCCTGGCGGGGACGATCCTGGCCGGGTGGATCCCGGTCGAGTGGGCCGCCGCCGGGGTCGTGATCACCGCGCTGCTCGGCTTCGGGGTTGCCCGCAATGTCCCGCCGGCGCCGCCGCTGGTCCCGCCCGATCCGCTCGACTGGCATGTCATCCGCTCGTCCGTCGCGCTGGTCGAGCGGACGCTGCACGACCGCCGCGTGTTCCTGGCGATCATGGCGATCAGCTTCTTCTGGGCGATCGGCGCGGTGCTGTTCATCCAGTTCCCGCCGCTGGCCAAGAACATCCTCACCGCCAGCAAGCAGGTCGCGAGCCTGTTCCTGGTGATCTTCTCGGTCGGCGTGGCGACGGGCTCGATGTCGATCAACGCGCTGCTGCGGGGCACCGTCTCGGCTCGATTCGCCCCGGGGTCGGTGCTGCTGATGGGGCTGTTCGTGGTGCTGTTCTATCTGGTTTGCCGGGTGTGGACGCCGAGCCCGGCGGGAACGCTGATGGATGTCGGCACTTTCGTCGCCCAGCCCCTGGCGGTGCCGCTGCTGCTGTGCCTGCTCGGGATCGCCTTTGCCGGCGGGATGTTCGTGGTGCCGCTCTATGCCTTCCTCACCACCTTCGTCGACCGCTCGCAGACGGCGCGGACGATCGCGGCCAACAACATCGTCAACTCGGGTGCGATGGTCGCCGGCTCGCTGGTCGCGATCGCCTTGAGCGCGGCCGGCGTGTCGATCGTCCACCAGCTGCTGCTGAGCGCCGCGATGTGCCTGATTTCGGCCTGGCTCGGCTTGCTGCTCTACCGCGCCGAGTGCGCCGGGTGCCCGCCGATCAGGCTATGAAGGCGCTCACGGCGATGAAGCAGGCGCAGTAGGCGAGGAGGAATTCCTTGATCTCCTGGACGCCGATCCCGAGCCCGCGCCCGGCCGGCAAGGCCACGCGGAACGGGTGGCGGGCAGCTTCGCGCTTGCGGATCGGAACTCGTCTCATCGCCGGCTTGGCTAAAGCAATCTTGACCATCGTCCAGTGCCGCTCGCCGACGTTTTCGGCAGCCATCCCGCCGTGGAACATTAACCAAGGTGGACATTGACGCAGGTTCACCGCCGCGGGCTGCGCGCACAAAAAGGCCGCCCGCAGGCGGCCTTGCGACCCGAGGCTCGATCCTCAGACGGTGTTGCCGAACGCGCCTTTGACTTTGCCGACGACCTTCTGGCCCTTGCCTTTGAGATTTTGCGCTTCGCCTTCCTGGCGCAGCGCCGGATCGTCGCTGATTTCGCCGGCCATCTGCTTGGTGGTTCCGGCGGCCTTGTTGGCGAGGCCTTTGGCCTTGTCCTTGAGCTCGCCCATGAGAACACTCCTTCGGAAAAAAGAAGGGGCGGCGCCGGAGGGGGAAGGGGGAAGCGCCGCCCCACATTCCTTACGCGCAAAGGCCGACGCGGTTCCGGGGCGAGTTCATCGTTTGGCCATTTCGACGATCTTTTCCCACTCGCTTCGCCGCACCGCAGCAACAGACAGGCGCGAGAGCTTCACCAGCTCGGTTTCGGCGAGCGCCGGCTCGGCCTTGATCTCCGTCAGCGTCACCGGCCGCTCGAGCTTGCGCACGGGCTTGACCTTGACGGACGCCCACTTCGCCTCGGGATCGTTCGGATCGGGCAGCCCGGCGGCGCTGATGCGGACGATGCCGACGATCTCCTTGCCGACGTTGGAGTGATAGAAGAACGCCTCGTCGCCGACCTTCATCGCCCGCAAATTGTTGGCAGCGCGGTGATTGCGCACGCCGTCCCAGGTGCCCTCACCCTCGGCCACGAGATCGTCCCAGCCGTAGGCGTCGGGCTCGGACTTCAGCAGCCAGTAGCTCTTGTCATCTTCGTTTTTGGCCATGAAAGCGCTCCCCGATGCAGCTATGGCGGCTCCCATAATTCCGGCGCCGCACGGAAGCGACTCATCTGATGGAACTGACGAGCCTTCCCGTCCTGTCGCTCGCCGACGAGCCTTCCCGCTTTGCCCGGGAGATCGGCGACAGCTTCAAGAGGTTCGGGTTTGCCCTGGTCCGCGACCACGGCATCGATCCAGAGCTGATCGCCCGCGCATGGGAACTGACAGCTGCGTTCTTCGCGCTGCCGGAGGCGGAGAAGCGCGCCTACTACGTCGAGGGGCTGGCCGGCGCGCGCGGCTATACGCCGTTCGGAACAGAGGTCGCCAAAGGCGCCTCGGCCCACGACCTCAAGGAGTTCTGGCATGTCGGGCGCGACCTGCCGCCGCGCCACCCGCTCGCCGCGTCGATGCCGCCGAACCTCTGGCCGGCGCGCCCAGCCGGCTTCCGCGAGACGTTCGAGCCGCTGTACCAGGCGTTCGACCGCACCGGCGCGTTCATCCTCAGCCGGATCGCGGTCGATCTTGGGCTTCCGCCCGGCTGGTTCGATGCGGCGATCGCCGACGGCAACTCGGTGCTGCGCCTGCTCCACTACCCGCCGGTCGCCTCGGCCGTAGGCGGCGCGATCCGCGCCGGCGCGCACGAGGACATCAACCTCATCACGCTGCTGCTCGGTGCCGAGGAAGCCGGGCTCGAGCTGCTGACGCGCGACGGCCGCTGGCTCGACGCCGCGCCGCCCGAAGGCGCGCTGGTGATCAATGTCGGCGACATGCTGCAGCGGCTGACCAACCACGTGCTGCCATCGACCACCCACCGCGTCCGCAACCCGACGGGCGAGCGAGCGCAGCGCAGCCGCTATTCGATGCCTTTCTTCCTCCACTTGTGCAGCGACTTCGCCTTCCACACCTTGCCGCAGTGCATCACGCCGGAAAACCCCGACCGCTACCCGCATTCGATCACCGCCGACGACTACCTGCAGGAGCGCCTGAGGGAGATCGGGTTGAAGAAGTGACGGGTCGGTGACGATCGGGGGGCATTTCTTCCCCCATCGAGGGGGAAGAAGTGGGATCTTGTCCCCTACCCTCCACGCAGCAGCTGCACGCCCCAGTCGCGCTCGAACAAGTACAGCAGCAGCCGCGCCGCCGCGCCGCGCTCGCCGGTCAGCCCGCCGTCGCGCTCGATCAGCAGGCGCGCGTCGTCGTGGGCGAGCGGGAGCAGGCGCTGGATCTGCTCGAGGCTGGCGATGCGGAACGGCGTGTCCCCAGACTGGCGCGTGCCGAGCAGCTCGCCGCCGCCGCGTAGCCGCAAGTCTTCCTCGGCCAGGCGGAAGCCGTCCTGGGTTTCGCGCAGCAGCGCCAGCCGCTCGCGCGCGGTCTCGCTTAGGACCTCTCCGCGCAGCAGCAGGCAGACCGACTTGCCCTCCCCTCGCCCGACACGGCCACGCAGCTGGTGGAGTTGGGCCAGGCCGAAGCGGTCGGCCTGCTCGACCACCATCAGCGTCGCGTTGGGAACGTCGACGCCGACTTCGATCACCGTCGTCGCAACCAGCAGCTTGGCCTCGCCGCGGGCGAACCGCTCCATTGCCGCGTCCTTGAGCTCGGGGCGGAGCTGACCGTGGACCAGCACTGCATTATCCCCGAACCTTGCCTTCAGCTCCGCATAGCGAGCCTCGGCGGCGGCGAGGTCGTCGTTCTCGCTCTCGCGAACCATCGGGCAGACCCAGTAGGCCTGCCCGCCGCCATCGAGGTGGCGCCCGAGCGCGCCGACGACATCGCCGATCCGCTCGACCGCCACCACCCGGGTGTCGATCGCCTGCCGCCCGGGCGGCATCTCGTCGAGCCGCGAGACGTCCATCTCGCCGTATTGGGCGAGCGTCAGCGTCCGCGGGATCGGCGTCGCGGTCATCGCCAGGCAGTGCGGCGTGCGCCGGCCTTTCTGGGTCAGCATCAGCCGCTGTCCGACCCCGAAGCGATGCTGCTCGTCGATCACCACCAGCGCGAGGTTCTTGTAGGCGACCGCTTCCTGGAAGATCGCATGGGTGCCGACGAC
>JAEKKO010000147.1 GCA_019510335.1 Novosphingobium sp.
AGCTTGAGCGCGTCGCCGGCGAGGTAGAGCGAGCCGGCGATCAGCACTTTAGCCGCGGCCTCGGGATCCCGGCCGAGGCGCTCGACGGCTTGTTCCAGGGTGAACGCCGGATAGCATTCGCGCGGGCCGATCTTGCTTTGCGCCAGCGCGGCGATGTCGCGCGGGTCGTGATGGTCGTGACCAGGCAGGGGCACGACGTGTGCCTTGCGGACCAGTGGCGCAAGGGGGCCGAGGACGTCGGCGATGCGGCGGTTGCGGGTGAGTCCGAAGATCAGGTCGATCGGCGCTTTGTCCCCCAACGCCGCGGCGATCGCTCGCGCGGCATCGGCGTTGTGGCCGCCGTCGACCCACACCGTGCGCCCGGGAAGCTGGTCCGATAGCGGACCGGGGCCGAGCCGCTGGAGGCGCGCCGGCCAGCGTGCCGAGCAGATGCCCTGCGCCATCGCCTCGGTTGAAACGCGGAGCCGGTCCTGGTGGCGCACCAGTGCGACGGCGAGCGCGGCGTTGTCGGCCTGGTGTGCGCCGATCAGCGCCGGCAACGGCAGGTCGAGGTTGCCGGCGACATCGCGGTACGCGATCGTTGGCCCGATTTCGGCGGACCATTCACGTCCGCGCATGATCAGCGGCGCGCCGTGGGCCGCCGCAGTGCGCGCCACTTCTGCAGCGGCTTCGGGTGGGTAGGCTTGCGTGACGAGCGGCACGCCGGAGCGGGCGATGCTCGCCTTCTCGAATGCGATCCGCGCCAGCGGATCCTGGGGTACGCCGTCCTCGGGGCGGAGCAGGAACGCCTCGTGGTCGATCCCCAGCGTGGCGATCCCGCAGGCGACCGGCGCCTCGAGCACGTTGGTCGCGTCGAACCGCCCACCCAGGCCGACCTCGATCACGCAAGCATCGGCCGGGTGGCGCGCGAAGGCGAGGAACATCGCCGCGGTGGTCACCTCGAAGAAGCTCGGGTTAAGGTCCTCGCCGGCATCGAGCGCTTCGGCGAGCAGTTCCGCCAGCTCGGCATCGCCGATCAGCGCGCCGGCGATGCGGATGCGCTCGTTGTACCGGACCAGGTGCGGCTTGGTCGCGACGTGGACGGACAGCCCTTCGGCCTCGAGCATCGCCCGCAGGAACGCACAGGTCGAGCCCTTGCCGTTGGTCCCGGCGACGTGGAAGGTCGGCGGCAGGTGGTGCTGCGGATCGCCGAGGCGGCCGAGCAGGGTGCGGATCGTCTCGAGCCCGAAGCGGCCCTGCGGGAGCGAGAGACGCGCGAGGCGGTCGAGCTGCGCCTGGACCGCTGGGTCCTCCGACGTGGCGAAGTCGCGCACTGCTTAGGTCCTCCCCCATCGGGGGAGGGGGACCGCTGCGCAGCAGGGGTGGAGGGGGTTTTCTCGGGTGGAAAGTCGCGGTCGGGGCGTCCCCTCCGTCAGCGCTTCGCGCTGCCACCTCCCCCGGCGGGGGAGGATCGCGGTCTCGATCACGCCGCCTGCGCCGGGCTCAGGTACCCGAGCAGCCGGGCGAGGGTGCCGCGCAGATCGTGCCGCGGCACGACCATGTCGATCATTCCGTGGGCGTGGAGGTATTCGGCGCGCTGGAAGCCTTCGGGCAGCTTCTCGCGGATCGTGTCCTGGATCACCCGCTGCCCAGCGAAGCCGATCAGCGCGCCGGGCTCGGCTATCTGGATGTCGCCGAGCATGGCGTAGCTGGCGGTGACGCCGCCGGTGGTCGGATCGGTCAGCACGACGATGTAGGGCAGCCCGGCCTCGTTCAGCCGCCGGACCATGACCGTGGTCTTGGGCATCTGCATCAGGCTGAGGATGCCCTCCTGCATCCGCGCCCCGCCCGCGGCGCTGCAGATCACGTATCCGCAGCGCGCGTCGATCGCCGCCAGTGCGCCGGCGACGAACGCCGCGCCCACCGCCATGCCCATCGAGCCGCCCATGAAGGCGAAGTCCTGGACCCCGAGCACCACCGGGTGCGCCTCGATCGCGCCGCGGGCGTTGGTCAGCGCATCGGGGTGGGGGTTGGCGGCGCGGGCGGCCTTGAGCCGGTCGGGGTATTTCTTGCTGTCGCGGAACTTGAGCGGGTCCTCAGGTGCTTTGGGCGACGGCAGCACGCGGAAGCCGGGGTCGAGCAATTGCGCGAACCGCGCGTCGGCGCCGATCCGGCCGTGGTGCTCGCACTGCGGGCAGACCGAGAGGTTGGCCTGGTACTCGCGAGTGAACAGCATCTGCTGGCACCCGGGGCACTTGGTCCAGAGGTTGTCCGGGCTCTCGCGCTTGGGCGCGAACGGCAGCGCGTTGCGGACGCGGGTAAGCCAGGTCATGCGGCAACGGTCCGGGCGGAGTGGACCGCCTGTGCCAATGCTGCGGTGAGGGCGCGGACCGGGCCAGCGGCATCGGCGCCGTGCTCGCCGACGAGCTCGACCAACGCCGAACCGACCACCACGCCGTCGGCGACACGGGCGATCGCCGCCGCCTGCTCGGGCGTGCGCACCCCGAAGCCCACCGCCACCGGGAGATCGGTCGCGGCCTTGAGCCGGCCCACCGCGTCCTCGATGCTGCCGAGCTGGGCCTGCTGCTTGCCGGTGATCCCGGCGACCGAGACATAGTAAAGGAACCCGGCCGAGCCTTCGAGTACCGCCGGCAGCCGCGCCGCATCGGTGGTTGGCGTCGCCAGCCGGATCGGGGCGATGTCCTTGTCGCGCAGCGCCGGGCCGAGCGCGTCGTCCTCCTCGGGCGGAAGATCGACGCAGATCACCCCGTCGACGCCGGCGGCGTGGCACTCGGCGGCGAACCATTCGGGCCCGCGGGTGGTCATCGGGTTGGCGTAGCCCATCAGCACCAGCGGCACCTCGGGATGGCGGGCGCGGAAGCCGGCCGCGATCCGGAACACGTCGCCGGTCCGGGTGCCGGCGCCGAGCGCGCGCAAGTTGGCCGCCTGGATCGCCGGGCCGTCGGCCATCGGGTCGGTGAACGGCATCCCCAGCTCGATCACGTCGGCCCCACCGGCAACCAGCGCGTCGAGAATCGCCGGGGTGTGGTGCGGCTCCGGGTCCCCGGCGGTGACGAAGCAGACCAGCGCCGGGTGCGGCTTGGCGAAGGCGGTGGCGAGGCGGGTTGTCACAACACGACCCCCAGGTGCTCGGCCACCGTGAAGATGTCCTTGTCGCCGCGGCCGCAGAGGTTTGCGAGGATCACCTGGTCCTTGGCCATGGTCGGCGCGACTTTGGCGACCGCGGCGATGGCGTGGCTCGGCTCGAGCGCGGGGATGATGCCTTCGGTCCGGCACAGCAGCTGGAACGCCTCGAGCGCTTCGGTGTCGGTCACCGAAGTGTAGTCGACCCGGCCGATCTCCTTGAGCCACGAGTGCTCGGGGCCGATGCCGGGATAGTCGAGCCCGGCGCTGATCGAGTGGGCCTCGGTGATCTGGCCGTCGGCGTCCTGGAGCAGGTAGGTCTTGTTGCCGTGGAGGATTCCGGGGCGGCCGCCGGCGAGGCTCGCGGCGTGCTCCTTGTCGAGGCCGTGCCCGGCCGCCTCGACCCCGAGCATCCTGACCGAGGCATCGTCGAGGAACGGGTGGAACAGGCCGATGGCGTTCGAGCCGCCGCCGATCGCCGCCACCAGCAGGTCGGGCAGGCGGCCGGTCCGGGCAAGCATCTGGGCGCGGGCTTCCTTGCCGATAACGCTCTGGAAGTCGCGGACGAGCTCGGGGTAGGGGTGCGGCCCGGCGGCGGTGCCGATGATGTAGAAGGTGTCGTGGACGTTGGCGACCCAGTCGCGCAGCGCCTCGTTCATGGCGTCCTTAAGCGTATGCGCACCGCTGTGGACTGGAATCACCTCGGCCCCGAGCAGGCGCATGCGGAAGACGTTCGGCTGCTGCCGCTCGACGTCCTTTGAGCCCATGTAGATCACGCAAGGCAGCCCGAACCGCGCGCAGACGGTGGCGGTGGCGACGCCGTGTTGGCCGGCGCCGGTCTCGGCAATGATCCGGGTCTTGCCCATGCGCATCGCCAGCAGGATCTGGCCGATGCAGTTGTTGATCTTGTGCGCGCCGGTGTGATTGAGCTCGTCGCGCTTGAACCAGACTTGCGCGCCGCCGAGTTCCTCGGTCAGGCGGGGAGCGAAATAGAGCGGGCTGGGGCGGCCGACGTAGTGCTCGAGCAAGTCCTCGAACTCGGCAGTGAACGCCGGGTCGGCCTTCGCCGCGCGGTAATGGTGCTCGAGCTCGAGGATCAGCGGCATCAGCGTTTCCGCGACGTAGCGGCCGCCGAACGCGCCGAAGTGGCCGCGCTCGTCGGGCTGGGTGCGGAAGCTGTTCGCCAAGGCTTCGCTGGCCATTATCATCCCTTAGCCGCGCGGCTGTGAGCGGACGTCAGCCGTGGCGGGCCGCGTAAGCGAAGGCGGCGATCCTGTCCACATCCTTGACCCCGGGCGCGCTCTCGACGCCCGATGAGACGTCGACCAAAGGCGCCCCGGTCTGGCGGACCGCTTCGGCGACGTTGTCCGGATGGAGCCCGCCGGCCAGGCCCCAGGCGATCGGCCCGCGCCAGTGCGCGACCAGGCTCCAGTCGAAAGTCAGGCCCATCCCGCCGGGCAGGCCGCCGGCGGGGGTCTTGGCGTCGAACAGCACCCGGTCGGCGGCCCCGGCGTAAGCAAGCGCGCGATCCGCATCGCCGGGAGCAGCAACGGCGAGCGCCTTCCACACCGGCAGTCCGAAAGCCGAGCGCAGTTGCGCCGCCCGTTCGGGCGTCTCGCTTCCGTGGAGCTGGAGCACGTCGAGCCGTGCCGCCGTCACGGCAGTACCGATCGTCGCGTCGTCGGCATCCGGGCGCCGAGCGCCGCCGCGTCGTCCAGCCCGACATGCCGCGGCGACGGCGGGTGGAACACGAACCCAACGTAGTCGCCCCGCGCGTGGATCGCCGCGTCGAGGGCGCGAGAATCGTTGATCCCGCAGAACTTCAGGGCAGGGGCGGGCATGGTGCGCTTACGGCGCCAGCTCGTACAGCACGGTGACGTTGGCGGTCAGCTGCAGCTCGCCCGGCTGCATCGGCGGCGGTGGCGGCGCCGGCGGAGGCGCCGAGGCGGTCATCCGCGCCATGGCCATGACCGGCTGGTAGTAGCCTCCGCCCTCGCTGATCGAGATGATCCGCACGACGTGCAGCCCGGCGGCGCGGGCATAAAGGTCGGCCCGGGCGCGCGCTTTGCGCATGGCCGCCACACGCGCTTCGTCGAGCGCCGGGTCCTGATCGTCGAGCTGGAAGTTGGGGCCGTTGACCTCGTTGGCTCCGGCCGCGACCAGCGTGTCGATGACTTTACCGAAATCGCCGAGCTTGCGCTGGCGGACCGAGACGGTGTTGGTGGCGC
>JAEKKO010000148.1 GCA_019510335.1 Novosphingobium sp.
GATCGGGAGATAAACGTGCATCGCTGCCCGAGGCCTAGCCCTTGAACCTGGCGGTGGAAACCCGCGCCGTCAGAAACCTGCGGAGAGGGTCAGCGCCGGACCCGAAGCCGGTACGGCATTGCCGGCGATGCGAAACCGCCAGTCGAACCCCAGCCGGGCGGCGCCGGCCCCGGCCGGAAAGCCGAGTGTCGCGCTCGGGCCTGCGTCGAGCCGGGCCGCACCTTTCTGGGCGCCGCCCCACACGCCGCCGCCGGCGCGCAGCTCGGAACGGCCCACGCCCGCAATCCGCCGGTCGAGCCGCAGCTGTCCGTCGACGAACGCCGTCGCCGCGGCGCCTCCGACGTAGCCGGCCTGGGCATAGAACTCCGCCCGGGTCTGCGCCGGGAGTGCGACCGGCGCGATTTCGGTGACCAGCGCCGCCGCGGGGCGCAACCGCACCGCGCCGCCGGCAAGCCGCGTCGCCCGCAGTTCGGCCGAGGCCGTGACCGGCACTCCGGCGAGCGGACGCAACGACAGCCCGCCGGCGAGCTCGCGCTCGCCCGAGCCGTTGAGCGCGGCGGTTCCCCGCACGTACGCGGTCGGCCGGTGCCCGCTGGCCGGGTCGATCCGGTAGCGAAGCACGGCCCCGGCCTGGCTAGCGCCGTATGTCGCGAACGCCGCGCCGGGCACGCCGACGCTGCCGCCGCGGCGCAGCAGCAGCCAGCCGTCGCCCGACCAGCGGCGCTCGGGCGAGCGGAACGGCGGAGCCGCGGGACCAGGCGGAACCGCGTCTCGCGAAGCCGGCGAAGCGGCGGTGGCTACCAGTCTCGCTGGCAGCGGCATCTGCCCGACCGCCGCCATCCACAGCAGCTGGTGCCCCGCTGCCAGACTCGGCGCGAGCCGCAACGGCGGCGGCGCGGGTGGGCTCACAACCACGGGCGGTGGCGGAAGGGCACGTCTCGTCAGCAAATCGACCGTGACTGGCCGGACAAATGACCTCGGGTTCGGGATTGGACCTGCCGGGGCAGCGCTGAACCGATCGGCGAGCGGCTTGGAAGCGGTACCAGTCGCGGCGAGCCGGTGTCCGACGGCTTGCGCGGCGACCAGCGGCGCCACGGAAGGCGGGTTCAGTGGGAACGGCGATTGCCAGGTCACGACCCGAACCGCGATCCAGCAGCCAAGCATTGCCCCGAGCACGACCAGTGGCTGGCCCCGCCGGCGCCTGATGGGGATCACGCGGCGCTCTCCTGAAGTCGCGCCGGATGGAGGCGGTGGACGGTCTTGTCCCAAGTGACGGTGCCGCTGCGCAAGCTCGCCAGGTAGGCGGCGAGGGCGCGCCGGCCCGAGACGATCGCAATCAGGTTGGCGGTCGGGATCCGCAGCACCGCCCGTATGCCCTCGCGCCAGCCGTACTCATGCCCGGTGAACACCAGCCGCGCCGCTGCACGCATCATGAACCCGGCGAACGTGACCCACAGCAGCGTGTCGACCAGCGGAGAAGGCGCCAGCGGCCGAGCCCAGCCGAGGCGGTGGGCCAGCGCCAGCACCCCTTCCACCACCACCAGCACGTATGCCACGGCAAGGACCAGCGCCGCCAGCAGGCCGCGGCGGTCACGCAAGGCCATCCACACCTCGAGCGGACGGCCGTGCCAGCCCAGGCGGTCCCACCCCTGCAGCGCGATGCCGTGGGTCCAGCGGGTCTTCTGGCGGACCGCTTCATCGAGCCCGCCGGGGAAATAGGCGCGCGTCGCGATCAAGGCGCCGCCGGCGTCGCGGCAGCGGAGGAAGCGGCTGCGGCCGTTCGCCCGCGCGACGATCAGGCCGAGCTCGTAGTCCTCGGTCAGGCATTCGGCCGCGAACGGCCCGGCTTCGCCGGCGCCAACGCGTTCCTCGGCAACCCGCGCGAGCATCGGCCGGGAAAAGCCGCAGCCGACTCCGGCCGCCGGAATCGCCGCACCGAGCGCATCGCGCACCACCAGCGCCTTCGCATGGGCTTCGGCGAACTCGTCGCAATAATGCCCGGCAACCCAGCGCGAGCCGGCCTGCGGCTCCGGCCGCACCGGCAGCTGGACGAAATCGACCTCGGTCAGCGCGGCGTCAATCAGCGGCAGCGCCAGCGGGTGGACCATGTCCTCGGCATCGTGGAGGATGACGCCCGCGAATGCGCGGCCACTGCGAGCTTCGTCGTCGGCCAGCGCGGCGTAAAGCCGGTTGAGGCAATCGGCCTTGGTCGTCGGCCCTTCCGCATCGTGGATCACCAGGCGCACGCGCCCGTCGCCGCCGGCACCGGCCATGGCGGCCGAGAGCGTCACCGGGTCATTGCGATAGCAGCCGACGTAAACGCGTAGCCGTGGCTGCGGCCAGGCGCCGAGCAGATGGCGAACGGTCGCGGCGATCACATCGGCCTCAAGCCAGGCGGGGATCAGCACCGCGTGGGTCCCATGCAGCGGTCCGGGCAAAGCGTCGACGGCGATGCGCGGCGTAATCGTGCGGCCGGTAAGCCGCAGCCACGCCCAGCTGAGGTCGATCGCCGCCTCGTCGAGCAGCCCGAGTATGAACCAGAACAAGGCGAACAGCAGCAACTCGCGCTCGACGAGTTGCAGCCACACGAGCACTGACGTTCCGCCCCCAAACGACGCCAGAGAGCCCCCTTCCCCACGAGCACGGATGTCGATGGCGAATCGTGTATGGGCTTTGCGCTTCCGTTGCAACGGAGTGCTCGCTAAGCCCCCGCGATGATCGCCCGGCGCTCCCGGAACTTCGCCAACCGGCTGAGCGCGAGACTGCTGCGCGGACTGCACGGCGATGCCGGCGCAGGCGGATTGCTGATCGCGGTGGCACTCGCGGCGATGCTGGCGGCGAACTCGCCGCTGGCGGGCGCCTACCACGCCGCCTTCCACGCGCCGCTGGCGTGGACGCCGGTTGCGGCGCTCGGCACCTTCCACGCGTGGATTAACGATGGGCTGATGGCGGTGTTCTTCTTCGTGGTCGGGCTCGAGATCAAGCGAGAAATGCTCGAAGGCGACTTGTCGACGCCGGCGCGGCGCAGGCTGCCGGTGCTCGCCGCGGCGGCCGGAATGGCAATGCCGGCGCTGGTCTATCTCGCCATTGCCGGGACGCGGGCGCCGCTGATCCGCGGCTGGGCAATCCCCGCGGCGACCGACATCGCCTTCGCGGTCGGCGTGCTCGGGCTGCTCGGCCGTGACCGGGTGCCGCCGGCGCTGCGGCTGTTCCTGCTGACCGTTGCCATCGTCGACGATCTCGGCGCAGTGGCGATCATCGCCATCGCCTACACCGCGACGCTGGCGCTGGCCTGGCTCGCGGCAGCGGCCGGCGTGCTCGCCGGAATGATCGTCCTCAACCGCTTACGGATCGGCAACGGCGTGGCCTACGCGTTGGCCGCGCTGGCGCTGTGGCTCTGCGTGCTGCACTCGGGCATCCACCCGACGATCGCCGGCGTGCTCGCGGCATTCTGCATGCCGCTCGCCCTCGACCGCCATGGCGACAGTCCCCTGCTGCGCTTCGAGCACGCGTTGGCGCCGTGGAGCGGATATCTGATCGTGCCGCTGTTCGGCTTCGCCAATGCGGGGGTGAGCCTCGCCGGAATTGGCCTTGGCGGGTTCGCCGCGGCGCTGCCGCTGGCGGTCGCCGCCGGGCTCGTCGCCGGCAAGCAGATCGGGATCTACTCGGCCCTGATCCTGGCGCAACGCTTCGGCTTCGCCGCGCCGCCGCACGGAGCCACCCGGCTGCAGCTGTGGGGCACGGCGGTGCTGTGCGGGATCGGTTTCACCATGAGCCTGTTCATCACCGAGCTCGCCTTTCCGACGCATCCCGAGCTCGTCGCCCAGGCCAAGCTCGGGATCCTCGCGGGCTCGCTGATTTCGGCGGTCCTCGGCTACGCTATCCTTCGTGTCGCGGCAGCGCGCCGGTAAAGCTTACCAGCTGCCGGTGTTCGGCATGCTCGCCCACGGCTCCTGCGGTGGCAGGCGGCCGTCCTGGAGCAGCTCGATCGAGATTCCGTCCGGTGTCCTGACGAACGCCATGTGCCCGTCGCGAGGCGGCCGGTTGATCGTCACCCCGGCGTCCATCAGCCGCCGGCAAGTTTCGTAAATGTCCTCGACGCGGTAGGCGAGATGGCCGAAATTGCGCCCGCCTGTGTACGGCTCCGGGTCCCAGTTGTGGGTCAGCTCGAGTTGGGCGACGCCCTCCTGGCCGGGAGCGGCGAGGAAGATCAGCGTGAACCGGCCCTGCTCACTGGTTTGCCGGCGCACTTCGCTGAGGCCGATCAGCTCGAAGAAGCGGATCGTCGCCGCGGGATCGCTGACGCGGATCATGGTGTGGAGGTATTTCGTCATGGAGCAGCTCCAATGATCTCACCTTCAAGCACAATCGGCCATCGAGTTCCACTTGCACCGACACGCGAAAGGCCCGCCTCGGTTTCCCGGAGCGGGCCTCGTCGTGTCCTGAACGCAGCTTAGAAGCTGGCGGTGATCGAACCGACCGCAACCGTCTTCGACATGCGGTGGTAGTACGCGATGCAGCTGACGTTGCCGATGCAGCCGAAGCCGCGGTTGATGTCGGACTTGCTGACATCGGTGCCCACGGCCGAGATGTCGAATGCCAGGTTCTTCCACTTGTAGGTCGCGCCGACGGTGAAGTCCCAGTACGGCTTGGCCCAGTCAAACCCGCCGCCGGTGTGGCCGACGTGCGAGTGCAGGCTGATCGGAGTGCCCGGAATGCCGCCGCCGAGCTCGCCATAGACATAGACGTTGTGGCGGGTCGGCGAGGTGAAGTTGTAATTGAACACCTTCTGCGCCGGAG
>JAEKKO010000057.1 GCA_019510335.1 Novosphingobium sp.
TGTCGCGTCCGCGCTTGCCATGCTCGGCTCCTTCCTGTCCTATGCAGGGCATGGCCAGCGACGCCACGCTCGCGCGGATCGACGGCGACGAGCCGGCGTTGGGCGCTGCACTGCAACATCGCCCTTGGCGCGTCGCGGCTCGGTTGTCCAGCGGGCTGGCGGCGGCGGAGCGGTTTCTGGCTCAGGCCGGGTACGACCGCGCCCCCTGGGTGGCGGTGGCGTTCGCAGTCGGCATCGGCTTGTGGTTCGAGCTTCCGGGACGGTGGGAGTGGCTGGCGCTGGTCGCTTCCTCATGCGGCGTCGCGCTGGCGGCGGCGGCGCTGCTTGGCCGCGACGGGGGACATCCGTATCTGCGCCAATCGGTCGTCGTTCTCGCCGCCGCACTGGCCGCCGGGTGCCTGGTGATCTGGGCCAAGGCGGCGCTCGTCGGCACTCCGCCGATTGCGCGACCGATCGTCACCGAGTTGACCGGCCGGGTCGTCGACCGCGAGGAGCAACCGGCCGAGAGCCGGGTTCGCCTGGTCCTCGTCACGCGGATCGCCGACGAGAACCGCGCCGTCCGGGTCCGCATCAACGTGCCGCTGGTCGCCGACGATGCCCGTGCGGGCGAAGGCGCGATCGTCAAGCTGCGCGCACGCTTGATGCCGCCGGCGCCGCCGATGCTGCCCGGCGCTTACGACTTCGCGCGCGTCGCGTGGTTCGACGGGATCGCCGCAACGGGCGGCGCGATCGGCCCCGTCATCCTCGCCGCTCCTGCGCACGGCGGTGGTCTCCTCGCTCCGCTCCAGCACGCGCTCGCCGATCACGTCCGCGCCCAGATCGCCGGTTCGCCCGGCGGGGTGGCGGCGACGTTCGCCAGCGGCGATCGCGGCGGGATCGCGCCGGCCGACGAGCAGGCGATGCGCGATGGCGGTCTCACCCACCTGCTGTCGATCAGCGGCCTCCACGTCAGCGCCGTGATTGCCGGGGCTTACCTCCTGGCGATGCGCCTGCTGGGGTTGTGGCCGTGGCTGGCGCTGCGAGTGCGGCTGCCACTGCTCGCCGCCGCCGTCGGCGCCGCGGCCGGGCTTGCTTACACGCTGCTGACGGGTGCGCAGGTCCCGACGGTGCGGTCATGCGTCGGAGCGCTGCTGGTCCTGCTAGCGGTGGCGATCGGCCGCGAGGCGCTGTCGTTGCGGATGCTGGCGGTCGGCGCCCTCGTGGTCATGCTGATGTGGCCGGAAGCGGTGGTCGGGCCGAGCTTCCAGATGAGCTTCGCCGCGGTCCTGGCGATCATCGCCGTCCACGGCGCCGCGCC
Organism: Novosphingobium sp.; assembly: GCA_019510335.1. GTDB lineage: Bacteria > Pseudomonadota > Alphaproteobacteria > Sphingomonadales > Sphingomonadaceae > Novosphingobium. Next base: position 1,298 of record JAEKKO010000057.1, read on the forward strand.
GGTCCGCGCGTTCCTCGCCCATCGCGACGAGCCGTGGTGGCGGCGCCTCGCGCGCGATGCGGTGATGCTGCTCGGCACCGGCTTCGTCATCGAAGCGGCATTGACGCCGATCAGCATGTTCCACTTCCATCGCTCGGGGATCTACAGCGCGTTCGCCAATGTCATCGCGATTCCGCTGACGACGTTCGTCTCGATGCCGCTGATCGCGCTCGCCTTGGCCCTCGACTGCATCGGACTCGGCGCACCCGTGTGGTGGCTCGTGGGCAAATCGCTGGGACTGTTGCTGACGGTTGCTCACGTGACTGCCCGCCAGCCTGGCGCGGTAACGCACTGGCCGACGCTGGGGGCCGGCGGCTTTGCGCTGTTCATCGCCGGAGGCCTGTGGCTGGCGCTGTGGCGCGGCAAGGTGCGCCTTCTCGGACTGGTCCCGGCGCTGCTCGGAGTCGTCGTCCTGGCCGGCTTGCGCTCGCCGGACGTGCTCGTCTCCGGGGACGGGCACCATGTCGGCATCACCGGTCTGGGTCCTTCCGGCCTGATTCTGCTGCGTGACGAGCGAAGCAGCTACGCCCGCGATAACCTGGCCGAAGTCGCCGGGATGGACGGCAAGGCGACGACACTCGCCGACTGGCCCGGCGCGCGCTGCAGTCCCGATTTCTGCGTCGTGCAGTTGAACCGCGGCGGACGGGACTGGCTGCTGCTCATCGCCCGGGGCAAGGACCCGGTCGCCGAACGCGACCTCGCCGCCGCCTGCGAACGGGTCGACATCGTCATCGCCGATCGGTGGGTACCGCGCTCGTGCAAGCCGCGGGTGCTCAAGGCCGACCGCACACTGCTCGCCCGTACCGGCGGATTGGCGATCGACCTGGGACGCAGCCGGATCACGACCGTTGCCGAAGGCGAGGGCGAACATGGCTGGTGGCGCGCAAGCGACCCGCACCCGCCGCAGCAGTGGCGGTCCCGCTCACTCCATGATGGATTAAAATCCGACGCTAGCTTCGCTCGATTCCATCCACGTTCCGCAGACGCGGCGGCGCAGGCGATCCTGCCCGCTCAGTGATAGCGACGCAGCAGGCCAGCAAGCTTGCCCTGGACCACCACTTCGTCGGACCGATACAGCTGCGGATCGTAGGCCGCATTGGCCGGATCGAGCCGAATCATGCCGTTGCGCTCACGCCGCAAATACTTGAGCGTCGCCTCTTCGCCGCGGACCAGCGCAACCACGATCTCGCCATCGCGCGCGGTGTCGGTGCGGCGGACGAGCGCATAATCGCCGTCGAGGATTCCCGCCTCGATCATGGAATCGCCTGAGACCTCGAGCGCGTAGTGCTCGCCCGCGCCGAGCAGGGCGGCCGGGACCGGCAGCGTCGACTGCCCCTCGAGCGCTTCGATCGGGGCGCCAGCGGCGATCCGGCCGTGGAGCGGGAGCTCGATCACGTCGTTCGCCGGGGTTGGCTGGGGCTTCGCGGCAGCTACAGGGCGCAGCGGCGTCACATCGGCACTGGTCGTGTTGGCGTTGGCGTTGGCCGCGGCGCGGGTGGTCGTCACATCCTCAGGCTGGCGCAACACTTCTAGCGCGCGGGCCCGGTTCGGCAGCCGGCGAATGAAGCCGCGTTCCTCGAGCGCCGAGATCAACCGGTGGACCCCGGACTTCGACTTGAGCTCGAGCGCGTCCTTCATTTCCTCGAAGGACGGCGAGACGCCGGTCTCCTCCAAACGGTTCTGGATGAAGGTGATCAGTTCGTGCTGCTTGCGGGTCAGCATGGTCCGGCGGTCCTCCCGAGGCTCACCTGGTGAACGAATACGGAACAAGTAAGCAACGATTCGGCTGCCGTCAAGCAACTCCGCCGTTTTCGAGCAGATAAATCGGAACATCCGATCCGGCGTCCTGCGCAGGCGCTCCGGCGGGGCGGTCAATCAGCGCGTTGCTGGCGGCGAGAGCGGACAGCGCGGCACTGTCCTGGACCGGATGCGCGGTGACGCGCCGCCCGTCCCAGTGCCCGCGCAGAAATTCGCGGCGCTTACCCGCGTGACCGACCGGCGAGGCGAGCGTGGCGGCGACGACCCGGGGCAGGCACTCGCCCGCGCCGAGCAGCGCGCGCAGCAGCGGCAGGAGGAACAGAAACCCGGTGACGTGGCTCGATATGGGGTTGCCCGGCAGTCCGACAATCACCTGGCGCCCGCGCCGCGCGACGAGCAGCGGCTTGCCTGGTTTGATCGCGATTCGCCAGAAATCCAGGTCCGCGCCCCACGCCTCCACTGCCGGACGGATCAGGTCGTGGTCACCGACCGAGGCGCCGCCGATGGTGACGACGACGTCGGCATCCTCCGCCTGCCGCAGCGCCAGCGCGAGCTCTGCCGAATCATCGCGAATGGGGCCGAGGCGGGTGACGACGCAGGGCACCGACTTGGCGAGGGCGGTGAGCATCGCACCATTGCTGGCCGGGATCTGGTGCGCTGCGCAGCGCTCGGGATCGGTCGCCAACTCGTCGCCGCTATCGAGAATCGCCAGGCGAGGGGCGGGGCGTACGGCCAGGTGGGTGTGCCCGGCCGCCAGCGCGAGGCCGATCTGCGCCGGACCGACCCGGGCGCCGGCGGGCAGCAGCTCGACGCCTTCGATGAAGTCCATGCCGCGGCGGCGAATGTGCTTGCCGGGAGGGCTCGGCGGCGATCCGGTCAGCTCGAGGGTGTCGCCGCGGCGGACGCAATCTTCCTGGAGGATGACCGCACCGGCGCCGTCAGGGAGCAGAGCGCCGGTGGCGATCCGCGCCGCATAGCCGCGTCCGATCGGCCGCTCGCATGGGTGGCCAGCCGCGCTCTCGCCGATGATTCGCCACGGCCCCGCCATATCTTCGGCGGCGACCGCGTAGCCGTCCATTGCCGACAGGTCGGCCGCCGGCTGGGTGCGCCGGGCGACGAGCGGCTCCGCGAGATAGCGCCCCAGCGCACCAGCGACGTCATCGCGTTCGATCGGTAGCGGCTGGGCGAGGGCGAGCAGCCGCGCCTGCGCTTCCTCCAGCGGTAGCGGCGGGGTCACGGCGCCGCCCGCCAGTCACCGGACTTGCCGCCGCGCTTTTCAAGCAGCCGAACACCCTCGATGATCATCGCCTTATCGACTGCCTTGGCCATGTCGTAGATCGTCAGCAGCGCTACGCAAGTTGCTGTCATTGCTTCCATTTCAACTCCGGTTCGGCCACTGAGTGAGGCCGTGGCGGTGGCCCGGACGGCATCCTCCTCGAAGGTAAAATCTACCGTCACTGCATCGAGCACCAGCGGGTGGCACAAGGGGATCAGCTCGGCGGTCTTCTTCGCTGCCATGATTCCGGCGATCCGCGCTGCGGCGAGCACATCGCCCTTGGGCACCGCGCCGTCGCGGATCGCGGCAAGCGCTTCCACGCTCATCCGGATCCGTCCTGAGGCGACGGCGACCCGGCGCGTCTCGGCCTTGCCGCCGACATCGACCATTCGCGCATTGCCGAGCGCATCGAGGTGGGTCAGCCGACTCAATTGGCTAGACGGCAGCGGATCGGTTGAAAAAGCACGTCGGCTCCGCTTTCATTCCAGCAGCGTTGGTGGGCGCCCCGGTCGTCCATGCCAGACACCGGCAACCGAGGCCAGAGCTGACGAGGAGAGGAACAGGCGATGGACAAGCTTAGCGTGGTGCAGTGGACCACTGGAAAAGTCGGCAAGCTAAGCTTGCGGGCGATACTCGACGACCCGCGGCTCGAGCTGGTGGGGGTTTACGCCCATGGCAAGGACAAAGTTGGGCAGGATGCAGGGACGCTCTGCGGCCGGCCCGAGACCGGCATTTGTGCGACCGACGATGTCGACGCACTGGTCGCGCTCAAGCCTGACAGCGCGCTCTACACGCCGTTCAACGCCGACCTCGATCAGGTGACGCGGCTGCTCGAAGCGGGGATCGATGTGGTCAGCACCAACCTGTTTCTCAACGTCGGCGGCATCCAGGGCGAGGTGCGCGAGCAGCTCGAAGCGGCTTGCCGGCGCGGCAACGCCTCGCTCTACATTACGGGAATCAACCCAGGCTGGATAAACGCGATCGTCGCCGCGATGACCGCGGTCTGCCGCAAGGTCGAGTCGGTCGCGTTGGTCGAATCGGCCGATTGCTCGGTCTACGAATCGGTCGAGACGTGGAGCTTCCTCGGCATGGGCGAGAGCGGCGGGGCGACGCCCGAGCTGATCGAGCGCGCCCGGGCCTGGCTGATCTTGTTCCGCGACGCGGTCCAGCGGATCGGCGACGCGCTCGAGTACCACTTCGACGACATCGAATTCTTCTGCGAATACGCCACCGCCGCCGAGACTGTCGACCTCGGCTGGTTCAAGATGCAGCAGGGGACCAACGCCGCACTGCGGGGCGGGTGGAACGGCAAAGTCGGGGGCCGCACCGCGGTTAAGCTGACGGTGGTCTGGTACCTGACGAAAAAGTTGGCCGAAGGGTGGGAGCTCGATGAGGACCAGTACCACCTCACGATCGCCGGCGAGCCGAACGTCGACACGCGGATCCGCTTCACCCCGCCGGCTCATTGGAAAAACCACGACTGGGACACGATGACCGCGCTTCCGGCGGTCAGCGCGCTGTTCGACATCAAGAAGGCGCGGCCCGGCGTGCTCGGCTTGCGCGACGTAGGCTTGCCTTACGCTCCTGCGGGCGTGTGGGACCGGGGCGAGGAGGGCTAGCCTTCGAGCAGATGCCTGGTCGCCGCGGCAACGTCTGCCTGCCGCATCAGGCTTTCGCCGACGAGGAAACAACGCGCGCCACAGCGGGCGAGGCGGTCGAGGTCGGCATGCGTGGTGATCCCGCTTTCGCTGACCAGCAGCGTGCCTTCGGGGGCCATTGGCGCGAGTTGTTCCGTCACCTTCAGATCTGTGGCGAAGCTCTTGAGATCGCGATTGTTTATGCCGATCAGGCGCGACCTTAGACGGCCCGCGCGCTCCATCTCGGCGGCGTTATGGACTTCGACCAGCACGTCCATCCCGCGCTCGCGGGCGGCGGCTTCGATCTCGGCCATGGCGCCGCCGTCGAGCGCGGCGACAATGATCAGGATGGCGTCGGCGCCGATCGCGCGGGCCTCGGCGACCTGCCACGGATCGACCATGAAGTCCTTGCGCAAGACCGGAAGATCGCAAGCGGCGCGGGCGGCGACGAGGTAGTCCTCATGCCCCTGGAAGTATGGCGCGTCGGTCAGCACCGACAGGCAAGCGGCGCCGCCTTCGGCATAAGCGCGCGCGTGAGAGGCCGGATTGAAATCGCTGCGGATCAGACCTTTCGACGGCGAAGCTTTCTTGATTTCGGCGATCAAGGCAAAGCCGCCGTCGGACCGCTCGCGCAAGGCGGGCTCGAATCCACGCGGCGGCGTCTGCTCGCGGGCTTGGGCATCGAGCATGGACAGCGAAGCCTGGCACTTGCGCTGGGCTACCTCGTCGCGCTTGGTCGCACAGATTTCCTCGAGCTTGTCCATGGCGGCGCCTTTGCCGAGCGGGCGTGCGCGAGTCGAGCGATTTGGTTCGCGCAGAGGCGCAGAGGCGCAGAGGGGTTCGCCCGCGCCGCAGGCGCCATAAACAGGAGCAACCCACGCGATCGGCCGCAACCTCAGCGGCCGAGGCCGGCTTTGCCGCGAGCGCTTTCCGCGCAACTGCGCCTCCGCGCGAACCAAACCTTCTCTTCTACTCAGTGCTCTCGGCGATCTCTGCGCGAAGCTACTGCGTGGCTTCGATCCAGCGGTCGAGCAGATCGTTGGCTCGGCTATCGTCGATCGCCTCGGCCGCTTGCCTGGCGCCTTCGCGCCAGTCGCTAACTTGGCCGGCGACCATCAGCGCGGCTGCGGCGTTGAGCAGGACCGCGTCGCGGTAGGCGCCTGGCTCGCGGCGCAGCAGCGCGCGCAACGCGGCAGCATTGTGGGCCGGATCGCCCCCGCGGATCGACGCTACCGGTGCCGTAGGCAGCCCGGCTTCTGCGGCACTGACCCGCTGCATCCGCACGATGCTCTCGCGCACGTCGGCGAGTTCGTTACCGCCGGCGAGGCTCAACTCGTCGAGGCCTTCGTCACCGGCGACCACGAACGAGTGCTCGGTGCCGAGGCGAGCGAGCGCGTCGGCGTAGATCGGCACGTAAGCGGGACGGGCGATCCCGACGAGCTGGCGCCGCACCCTCGCCGGATTGGCCAGCGGGCCCATCAAGTTGAAGATCGTGCGCCGTCCGATCGCCTTCCGGATCGGCATGATCCGCGCCATCGCGGGATGATGCCGGGCGGCGAACAGGAAGCAGATCCTAAGTTCGCGCAATGTGTTTTCGGCCGTTTCCGCGGCGCGGTCGAGGTTTAGCCCAAGCGCCTCGAGGGTGTCGGCGGCGCCGGCCTTGGACGACGCGGCGCGGTTGCCGTGCTTGGCCACCGGCACGCCGCAGGCAGCTACGACCAGCGCCACGGCGGTCGAGACGTTGAGCGTGTGGAAGCCATCGCCGCCGGTGCCGCAGACGTCGATCGCGTTGGCCGGCGCCGCGACGGGAATCATCCGCGCGCGCATCGCCCGCGCCGCGCCCGCGATCTCGGGCGCGGACTCGCCGCGGTCCGACAAGGCGACGAGGAACGCAGCGATCTCCACGTCGGGCACCGTCCCATCGAGAATCGCCGCGAAGGCGGCTTCGGCCTGGTCTTCATCGAGCGGCACTTCGACCGTCGGCAACTCGCTCATGCCGCTTCGCGCGCCTTGATCCCGCAGATCGCGAGGAAGTTGGCGAGCAGGTCGTGGCCGTGCTCGGTGGCGATGCTCTCGGGATGGAACTGGACGCCGTGGATCGGCAGCGTGGCGTGGCGGAAGCCCATCACGTGGGTGCCCTCGAGCCCCGGCGTCTCGCTGGTGGCGTTGACGACCAGGCACTCGGGAATGTCCTCGACCACGAGGCTGTGATAGCGGGTCGCGGTGAACGGCGAGGGCAGGCCGGCGAACAGCCCGGTGCCGTCGTGCAGCACTGGCGAGGTCTTGCCGTGCATCAGCCCGCCGCGCACGACCCAGCCCGCCGCGCACGACCTTGCCGCCGAAGTGCTGCCCGATCGCCTGGTGGCCGAGGCAGACGCCAAGAAGCGGCTTGGCCGCATCGGCGCAGGCGGCGACCAGATCGAGGCTGATCCCGGCCTGGTTGGGGGTGCACGGTCCCGGCGAGATGAGAAACCCCTGGGCCCCGGACGATAATGCCTGCCCGGCCGAGATCGCATCGTTGCGGACGACCTCGACCTCGGCCCCGAGCTCCATCAGGTAATGGACCAGGTTCCAGGTGAAGCTGTCATAGTTGTCGAGGACGAGGATCATGGCGGCCTACTGCCCGAAACCGGGCTCGCCCGCCACCCGCACCGCCTCGCGCGCGGCGGCGATCAGCGCTCCGGCCTTGGCTTCGCACTCGCGCTGCTCATAGGCCGGGTCGCTGTCGGCGACGATGCCGGCGCCGGCCTGAACGTGCATGACCCCATTTTTGACCACGGCAGTGCGCAGCACGATGCAGGAATCGACCGAGCCGTCCGGGGCGAAGTAGCCGACACCGCCGGCGTAGGCGCCACGGGTCTCAGGCTCGAGCTCGGCGATGATCTCGCAGGCGCGGACCTTCGGCGCGCCGCTCACGGTGCCAGCGGGAAACCCCGCCAGCAGTGCATCGATGGCGTCATGCCGCGTCGTGTCGAGCCGGCCGACCACGTTTGAGACGATGTGCATCACGTGGCTGTAGCGCTCGACCGTGTAGCTTTCGGTTACCGTCACGGTTCCGGCGGCGGCGACCCGGCCGACGTCGTTGCGGCCCAGGTCGAGCAGCATCAGGTGCTCGGCCCGCTCCTTGGGATCGGCGAGCAGGCTGGCTTCGTTCCCGTGATCTTCGTCGGGAGTCAGCCCGCGAGGACGCGTGCCGGCGATCGGGCGGATCGTCACTTCACCGTCGCGGACCCGGACGAGGATCTCGGGGCTCGAGCCGATCAGGGCAAAGCCCGGCAGGTCGAGGAAGTAGAGGAAAGGCGAGGGGTTCACTCGCCGCAGCGCCCGGTACAGCGCCAGCGGGGCCAAGGGGAACGGACAGGTGAAGCGCTGCGCCAGCACCACCTGGAAAATGTCGCCAGCGGCGATGTAGTCCTTGGCCCGGGCGACCATCGATCCGTATTCGCCGGCCGCCATTGTCGGGGTGAGCACCGGTTCCGCAAGATCGCTCGTTGGCGCGGGCGCAGGAGCGCTGCCGCCGAGGCGGCGAAGCGAGTCGTCGATCCGCTCTTGCGCGGCTTCGAGCGTGCGCTCGGGGCTGGCGTCCGACGGCCACAGCGGGGCGATGCAGAACAGCTCGTCACCAAGGCGGTCAAAGACGAGAATCAGCGCCGGCCGCACGAACAGCATGTCGGGCAGCTCCAGCGGGCTTTGCGGCGCGCGCGGCAGCTTCTCGACGAGGCCGATCGTCTCATAGCCGAAGTAGCCGACGAGGCAGGCCAGGGCGCGCGGCAGCTCCGGCGGCACGTCGATCCGGCACGTCGCAACGAGCGCGCGCAGTTCGGCCAGGCTATCGCCGGGAAGGTTCTCGAACGCTTCGGGGGCATGGCGCCAGGCGCGATTGATCGCGCAAGTCGCGCCAGTCGCACGGAACACAAGATCGGGATCGAGCCCGAGCAGGCTGTAGCGCCCGCGAACCTCGCCGCCTTCGACGGACTCCAGCAGGAAGTCCCCCCGGCTGGGCTCGATCAGCTTGACCGCGGCGCCGACGGGCGTCTCGGTGTCGGCGATCAGCCGCCGCCAGACCAGCGCCGGACGGCCGTCGGAGAGCGCCGCCAGCGCGGCGTCCCAGTTCTCCGGCCGCGCGGTCGCCGTGGTCATCACAGTGTCGGCGAAGTCAGCCACCGCCGCCGGTCAACTGCGACACAACCGCGCGAATCCCCGCCTCGTTGCGCTTGACCCCGACTTCGGCGCGGACCGCCCGCGCCAGCTCGTCGGCGTACTCGCGCCCGGTGACGCTGCCGAGCTCCTGTCGCGCCGAAGCAAGCAGCGGATCGTTGGGCGTGACCTGGCCGGGGACGATATCCTTGACTGCAACGACGTAGAACCCGCGGTTGGCCTGGGCGGGGAGCAGCTTGACCGTGCCTTTGGCCATACTGAACAGCAGCGCCAGCGGCGGCGGGACCTGCTGGGCCTGCTGGGTTAGCTTAAGGCGGTCCATGTCGACGCGGTCGACCGGCGGCAGGGATACGCCGAAGCCGGCCATTGCGGTGCCAAGATCGGCGCCTTTGCGCGCAGCGGCGAGGACTTTGTCGGCGGCCAGACGAGCAGCCGTCGCGCCTTTGCCGATCAGCACTTCGGCGGCGACCTGCTGCTTGATCTCGGCGAGCGGCGCCGGGGCGGCCGGCGTGATCTGGGTCACGTCGAACACCAGGAACTTCTTGCCCGGATCGATCTCGGCCAGCTGGGGCTGGTTCTCCCGCTCCATCGCGAACGCGGCGGGAACGGCCCGGGCGAGCTCGGGCGGGGCGGTCTTGGTCGGATCGCCGAAGACCTTTCCGTCGGCGGTCAGCGGCGGCGTCTGTTGCGGCGTGGCGCCGAGCTGCTTGGCGACGTCGGAAATCGTGCCGCCGTTCTCGAGCTGGTCCTCGAGCTTGGCGGTGAAATCGGCCAGCGCCGTGCGCTGCTTGGCCGCATTGAGCTGTTGGGCGATTTCGTCATGCGCCTGGGCGAGCGAACGCGCCGGCTTCTGGACAACCGCGTCGATCCGCAGCAAGTGCCAGCCGAGCGGGCTCCGCGCCGGTCCGGCGATGGTCCCCTTCGCCGCCGAGAACGCAGCATCCGCCACCGCCGTCGAGCTCTGTCCGGCCAGGGCCGGGCGCGTGATGGCATCGAGCGTCGTGGTGCCGAGCCCCTTGGCTTTCGCCGCCGCCTCGAGCGATGTGCCGTGCTTGACCTCGTCGAGAATGGCCCGGGCGGCAGCCTCGGTCGGGACGATCAGCTGGGTAATCTTGCGGTCCTCCGTCGCGGCATATTGCGCGGCGTTGGCGTTGTAGCGCGCCGCGATCTCCGCGTCGGTCGGCGCGGGCACGTTCTTGAGTGCGCTGGCGTCGAAGGTGAGATAGCGGATCACCCGCCGTTCGGGTCGGACGTATTGGCCGCGGTGCCGAGCATAGAACGCCGCGATCTCGGCGTCGCTCGGCTCCGTCTTGGGAGCGAATGCGGCCGACGGCAGCAGCGCAATTGTCCCGGTGCGGTGTTCCTTGAGCAGCGTGGCGTAGCGGGTCAGCACCTCACGCGGCATCATCGCGCCGAACGCGGCAGGAACCAGCACCTGCTTGGCGACCAGCCCTTCACCAAGATCCTGGCGGACCGCCTGGTCGCTGAGGCCGTGCTGCTGCAGCATCTGGCGATAGGCGGCCTCGTTGAACTTGCCGTCGAGGCCCATGAACTGTGGCATGCTGGCGATCTCGCTGTCGATCAGCTTGTCGCCGGCGACGATCCCATGCTTCTCGCCCCACGCGGCGATCGCGACGCGGTCGATCATCTGGTCGAGCACGCCGTCGAGCCCGCCGCCGGCGATGAAGTCCTTCATCGTCAGCTGCGGCTGCTGCTGGTGGATCTTGTCGAAGGACGAGGTCACCGCCTGGCGCAGCGTTGCCGTATCGATCCGCTTGTTGCCGACCGTCGCCACCCGGTCGCCGCCGGCGACCCCGCCGAAACGGCCGCTGCTGCCGATGTCGCTGGCGGCGAAGGCGAGCGCAATCAGGATCAGCAGCGCGAGCGTGATCGTCACGCCGAGCGTCGATTTCATGTGTCTGCGCAGGAAGTCGAGCATCGGGCGATCAGGACCTGAAAGTGGGCCGCAACCGCGGCCGGTCTCCCGCCCATGGGCGGCTTCGGGCGCGGGCTTTAGGCGGGAAGCGGCCGTCTCGCAATGGCGCAGCATTCACATCCGCGTGTCACGACCTTTGACAATCGGATGCCCGCTGCCATAGCTGCGCGCCGCAGGGGGACGGCCGAACGCAGGAGATTCGTCCCGCTCACGAGGGAGCTCATGCCGAACCGGCCCTTTATCGTCGGCAACTGGAAGATGAACGGCACGCGCGCGATGCTCGCCGAAGCGCGCGCGATCGACCGCGCCGCCGCCCGGCACCCGAGCGTGGCGGTGGGACTGGCGCCGCCGTTCACCCTCATCAACGGAATGGCCGAAGCGGTCCAGGCGATCGCCGTCGGTGGGCAGGACTGCCATGTCGCGGCCTCGGGCGCGTTCACCGGCGACGTCTCCGCGGCGATGCTCGACGATGCCGGCGCGAGCTTCGTGATCGTCGGCCACAGCGAGCGCCGCGCCGGCCACGGCGAGACCGATGCGCTGGTCAAGGCCAAGGCCGAAGCGGCGTTGAAGGCCGGGCTCTCGGTGATCCTCTGCGTCGGCGAAACCGCCGACGAGCGCGACGGCGGCAAGGCCGAAGCGGTCGTCGGGCGGCAGGTCGATGCTTCGCTGCCTGCGGCGGAGGCCGCCAACGGCAGCCTCGCCGGCAAGCTGGCGATCGCGTACGAACCGGTCTGGGCGATCGGCACCGGACGGGTCGCGCAAGTCGACGATGTCGTGATCATGCACCGCACCGTCCGCGAGCGCCTGTTCGCTGCCTATGGCGAGCCGGGTGAGCGGTTGCGCATCCTCTACGGCGGCTCGGTCAACGCCGGAAACGCAATCGACCTGCTCGCCGCCGAGGGAGTGGGCGGGGCGCTGGTCGGCGGGGCCAGCCTGACCGCCGAAAGCTTCCGGGCAATAATTGCAGCGGCGGGCCCCGACGAGGGATAGCCGACTCACCGAGATGAGCCGATGCCCTTGCGGCGCGCCTTCCGGCGGCCTAGATGCGCCGCCGAACAGCTAGCATCGAGCCACCCATGTCTCTTTTCATCTTTCTCACCGTTATCCAGGCGCTGATTGGCGCGGCGCTTGTCGGGGTGATCCTGATGCAGCGCTCCGAAGGCGGCGGGCTCGGTGTCGGCGGGAGCCCGAGCGGGCTGATGTCGGCGCGCGGCGCGGCCGATTTCCTGACCCGTTCGACCGCCGTCCTGGCGACGCTGTTCGTGCTGCTCAGCATTGCCCTCGCGGCACTGGCGGTGGGGGCCAGCGCTGGGCGAAAGATCGACACCAGCGTGCAGCGGACCCGGCCCGCCGGCGCACCGCTGTCGAACGATCCGCTGGCCGGCATCGCCCAGCCGAGCGCGCCGGTTTCGCCCGCCGCACCGGTGGCCCCGGTGCCGACCGATCCGCTCGGGGGAGCGTCGAAGAAGTAACGGCGGCGTTGTGCGCGTCCTTCGACAGGCTCAGGACGAGCGGGGTTGAGTGACGGCGGTATTTTGTTCGCGTCCCCCTTGTTTCGAATCCAGAACCGCTTTTTGTGAGCCAGATCGGGTCGTAACGATCCCAAGACCCGCTCGTGGTGAGCCTGTCGAACCACGCTCGCCACGCTCACCCCTGGCGGTTCGAACTTCCGCCCATTGTGAGCCAGTCAAAGCGCGCAAACCCAATCCGCACCTGTGGAATTGCCGCGCGCGCTGCTTGCCCTGGCGGCGTGCTTGTCGTTAAGGCTCGTCTCCCATGGCGCGGTATATTTTCATCACCGGCGGCGTGGTTTCCTCGCTCGGCAAAGGTCTCATGGCGGCGAGCCTCGCGGCCCTGCTGCAGGCGCGCGGCTTCCGCGTCCGCATCCGCAAGTTCGACCCGTACCTGAACGTCGATCCGGGCACGATGAGTCCCTATCAGCACGGCGAGGTGTTCGTCACCGACGACGGCGCCGAGACCGACCTCGACCTCGGCCATTACGAGCGCTTCACCGGCGTGTCCGCGCGCCAGGCGGACAACATCACCTCGGGGCGGATCTACCGCGACATCATCGCGCGTGAGCGCCGCGGCGATTACCTCGGCGCCACCGTCCAGGTGATCCCCCACGTCACCGATGCAATCAAGGCGTTCGCGCAAACCGATCTCGAGGACCTCGACTTCGTGCTGTGCGAGATCGGCGGGACCGTCGGCGACATCGAAGGGCTCCCGTTCATCGAGGCCATCCGCCAGCTGCGCAACGAACTTGGCCGCGACCAGACCTGCTCGGTGCATGTCACCCTGATCCCTTACATTACCGCCGCCGGCGAGCTGAAGACCAAGCCGACGCAGCACTCGGTGCGCGAGTTGACCGGGCTGGGCGTGCAGCCCGACATCCTGCTGTGCCGCTGCGAAAAACCGCTGCCCGACAGCGAGCGCGCAAAGATCGCGCTGTTCTGCAATGTCCGCACGGAAGCGGTGATCCCCGCGCTCGACGCGACGAGCATCTACGCGGTGCCGCTGCAGTACCATGGGGAAGGGCTCGACGCGGAAGTGCTGCGCCATTTCGGGATGACCAGTCCGCCACCCGACCTGGCGCGCTGGAACGATATCGTCGACCGGTACCAGCACGCCGAAGGCGAGGTGACGATCGGCGTCGTCGGCAAGTATGTCGGCCTGCCAGATGCCTATAAGTCATTGAACGAGGCGCTGGCCCACGGCGGCATGGCCAACCGGGTGCGGGTTAACATCCGCTGGATCGATGCGGAACTGTTCGAGCAGGACGACGACGAGATCGCCGCCCGGCTTGAGCCAATGCACGGCATCCTCGTCCCCGGCGGCTTCGGCGAGCGCGGCTCGGAAGGCAAGATCGCCAGCGTCCGCTTCGCGCGAGAGCGCCAGGTGCCGTTCTTCGGGATCTGCCTCGGGATGCAGATGGCGTGCATCGAGGGCGCACGCAACACCGCCGGGATTGCCAACGCCTCGTCGACCGAGTTCGGCGAGACCAACGAGCCGGTGGTCGGCATCATCACCGAATGGATGAGTCCCGAAGGTCTCCAGCAACGTGCCGCCGATGGCGACCTCGGCGGCACCATGCGGCTTGGCGCATATGACGCGAAGCTCGCCGGCAACAGCCGCGTCGCCTCGCTCTATGGGACCACGGCCATCTCGGAGCGGCACCGCCACCGCTACGAGGTCAACTCCGGCTATCGCGAGCCGCTCGAACGCGGCGGGTTGATGTTCTCGGGCATGTCGCCCGACGGACTGCTGCCTGAAGTGGTCGAACGCCCGGATCACCCTTGGTTTGTTGGCGTACAGTTCCACCCCGAGCTCAAAAGCCGGCCATTCGACCCGCACCCACTGTTTGCCGGATTTATCGAGGCGGCGTTGCACCAGGCGCGTCTGGTCTGATCCGTCCACCCCTACATCGGGGCTTGCAATTTCAGCGCGAAGTCGCATAGCGGCGGCGGGGTTTAAGCGGCAATTCCGGCCTGGGTCGCACCAGTGATCGGAGCACGCCCATGGGGCATGGGACCGTCAAGTCCGAGCTTACCAGGCATCCGGGATACCGGAGCATAGGCCGCGCCTGTCATGCGCGCGCCTGCTTCGCTCCGCACCACTACGTCATCGCGCCCGCCGGCGCATAAGATCATCCAGTCCGGCCCTCGCGGGCCGGGCTGCAAAGAGCTTGTCCTACCCGTGATCGTCTTCTGCGACCCGGACGATTACAAGAGGACGGGGCGGCGTGAAAACGTCGCGGGGGTGGGTCTTCCCGGACCCACCCCCACATTGTTTCAGGACCGTCGCAGCCGAATGTTCAGGCAGCCTGTGGCTGCGGCTGCTGTTGGTTGTCCAAGGTCGACTGAGCGTTCACCTGGATCTTCTTCGGCTTCATCGCTTCGGGCACTTCGCGCTTGAGGTCGATGACCAGCAGCCCGTCCTCAATCTGCGCGTTCTCGACCTGGACGAAGTCGGCGAGCTCGAAGCGCCGCTCGAAGCCGCGTTGGGCGATGCCGACGTGGAGGTACTGGCCAGCGGGCGCTTCCTCGGCCTTCTTGCCCTGAATCACCAGCAGGTTCTGCTGCGCGGTGATGTCGATGTCGGCCGGCTTGAACCCGGCGACGGCGAGGGTGATGCGGTAGGCATCCTCGCCCCGGCGCTCGATGTTGAACGGCGGGTAGTTGTCGCTGGCGTTGTTGCGTGCGTTGTTTTCGAGCAGGTCGAACAGGCGGTCGAAGCCGACGGTGCTGCGGCGGTAGGGGGTGAAGTCTAGACGGTTCATGGCAAAAATCCTCGATGAGCAATCTTCGTCCGAATGGGAGCCCTGATGGGGCGCTCCCGCGATGCGCCATGCCCCGACTGGGGCGCATGACACGTTGCGCGACATATGGTAGCGCGCGCCGTTTTCAAGGCCTGCCGCCGCCGAGAACGAGGGGTTCGCACGTGTCTTCCGCCAAGGTCGAGATCTACACCAAGTGGGGCTGCGGCTACTGCTATCGGGCCAAGGCGCTGCTCGACCAGAAGGGTGTCGCCTACGAGGAATACGACATCACCATGGGCGGGCCGAAGCGGGCGGAGATGGTGCAGCGCGCGCCCGGCGCTTACACCGTCCCGCAGATCTTCATCGACGATCGGCCAATCGGCGGCTGCGACGATCTCTACGCGCTGGAACGTGCAGGCAAGCTCGACCCGATGCTCTCAAGCGAGGGCTCCGCTGCCTGAACGATGACCCGCATCGCCGTTCTCCAGATGACCTCCGGCATTGACCCGGCAGAGAACGCCGCGATGCTCGTCGGCGCAGCGACCGAAGCTGCACGGGGCGGCGCGGCGATGCTGTTCACGCCCGAGATGTCCGGTCTGCTCGACCGCGACCGCAAGCGTGCCGCGGCCAACATTCGCGCCGAGAGCGATGACCAAGTGCTTGCCGCGGTCCGCGAAGTCGCAGCGCTCGAAGGGATGTGGATCGCGCTCGGTTCGCTAGCGGTCGCGCGCGGCGACGGCCGCTGGGCAAACCGCTCGTTCTTGATCGACGGCTCAGGGGCGATCGCCGCCCGTTACGACAAGCTCCACATGTTCGACGTCGACCTCGCCAGCGGCGAAAGCTGGCGCGAGTCGTCCGCTTACGAGCCGGGCGAGGCGATCGTCACCGCCGACACGCCGGTCGGCCGCCTCGGCCTGACGATCTGCTACGATCTGCGGTTCCCAGGCTTGTTCGAAGCCCTCGGGCGGGAGCGCTGCGACGTTATCGCCATTCCTTCGGCGTTCACCGTGCCGACCGGCGCGGCGCACTGGCACGTGCTGCAGCGGGCACGGGCGATCGAGGCGAGCGCTTATGTAGTCGCGGCGGCCCAGGCGGGCACTCACGCCGACGGGCGCCGCACGTACGGCCACAGCTTGGTCGTCGACCCATGGGGCGAGGTCCTGCTCGACCTCGGCTGCGAAGGCGCCGCACTCGGCTTTGCCGAGATCGATCCCGGGCGGCTCGCCGAAGTCCGCAAGCAGCTGCCGAGCCTTGCCAATCGGCGCGTGATCCCCACCTCAAGCAACAAGATGTCACCCGAAACAAACCCATGATCGTATTCGAACTCGAATGTCAGCCGGCCGGGCACCGCTTCGAAGGCTGGTTCGCCTCGTCCGACGAATTTGCCGGGCAGCAGGAGCGCGGCCTCGTCACGTGCCCGGCGTGCGGTGTCGACACCGTGCGCAAGGCGCCAATGGCCCCGAGCCTCGCGCGCAAAGGTAACCAGCGCGGGAGCGAGAAACCTCAAGCCAAGTCCGAGGCGACGTTCCCAGTGCCGGCCCCAGTGCCGGCCCCAGTGCCGGCGGCGAGCGACGTGCCGCAGCCCGTGGCCGGCGGTCGGCTTCCGCCTGAGGCGGTGCAGATGATGCGCGCGATGGCCGCGATGCAAACTGCCGCGCTGGAACGCTCGCGCTGGGTGGGCGACGACTTCGCCGAAGAGTCGCGGGCGATGCATTATGGCGAGCGCGAGGTCGAGACGATCCACGGCCAGGCGACCCTCGAGCAGGCCAAGGAACTATTCGAAGAGGGCATTCCCGTAGCGCCGCTGCCGTTCCCCGTCGCCCCTCCCGGCAAGGTCAACTGATCGCGCGTCGGCGCAGATTGCCTTCGCGTCGGTCGCTTCGTAAGAGGCGGGCGGGCGCCCGTAGCTCAGCAGGATAGAGCACCAGATTCCTAATCTGGGGGCCACAGGTTCGAATCCTGTCGGGCGCACCACGGCCATCGGCCCGACTGCGTAGGCGGACGGCCCACGCCGTGATCTCCTGCACCACCCATTGACTTCGGACGGACCGCGGAGCAGCCTGCCTCCATAACGAAAAGGGTTCGGGTCGCACTTAGCCCTGACGAGTTCCTCCCAAATCGGCAGGATTCGCCGGGCATCGGTGCGTGGGGGACGATGAACCGGATCATTCTGTCGGCAGCTGCAATTCTGGCAGTGAACGGAGCCTTGGGCGGAGGTTCTCCGGCCCGCGCGCAGGCCCAGGTTCCAAGCCGCGAGGAAGTCAACCCGACGCCGCCGCCGCCACCCGCCACCGGGGCGCGGGCCCGGATCGACCGCAGCCGCTTCGTCCCCGGACCATGCCCGCTCGCAGACAGCGCCTTGCGCACGACGATCCGTGAGGTTCGCTTCACCGCTCCGGGCGGAGCGCCGCTGCCTCCGGTGCTGGTGCAACTGCTTGCCGACATCCGACCGAGCGGACAGCAAGGGCCGGTCAGCGAAGTCTGCACGCTTCGCGACGAAGCCAATGCCCGGCTCGGCGCCGCCCGCTACGTCGCCACGGTTCAGGTGCCGCCACAGCGTATCGACGACGGCGTGCTGCGGCTCGAGGTGGTCAGCGGGCACATCGTCGAAGTCCGGGTGCGGGGCGATGCCGGTCCGTTCGAGCGGGTGATCCGCGACCGCATCGCGCAGCTGAAGGCACTCAATCCGCTCAACGAAGCCGATGCGGAGCGGATCCTGCTGCTGACCAGCGACGTCCCCGGGCTCAACGTGACGCTCGGGCTCTCCCCTAGCCTCGGCGGCGGCGCACCCGGCGACCTGATCGGCGAGCTGACGGTCGACTATCGACGGTTCTCGCTCATCGCCAATGTCCAGAACTACAACAGCCCATTGCTCGGCCGGGAGACGGTCTATGCCCGGGCCGAGCTCTACGGGCTGCTCGGCGCCGGTGACCGCACGTTTATCGCCGGCTCGACGACATTCGATTTCAAGAAGCAAAAGATCGCTCAACTCGGGGAAGCGATCACCCTCGATGCGGCCGGCGATCGGCTGCAACTCGTCGGGACGATCGCGGAATCCCGCCCCGACCTCAAGACGATCGACTTGCGCACCGTCACGAAAATCGGAAGCGCCGAGTTCATCCATCCGCTGCGCCGCAGCGTCACCTCGAATGCCGAAGCCGCGCTTGGGTTCGAGTGGAGCGAGCAGCGCACGCGCATTTACGGGACCGCCGGCAGCGCGCCGATCAATCGCGACCGGATTGCGACGCTCTATGCCCGGATCAATGCCGATCAGCGCTGGCTGCGCTTCGATGGCAGCCAGCAGGCGGCGCTCGCCGCTTCGCTCGAACTGCGCAAGGGGCTCGACATCTTCGGCGCGACCAGGACCGGGCAGATCGGCGGCGGCTATGCGCCCACGCGGTTCGAAGGCAGCGCGACGGCCACCGTGGTGCGCGGTCAGGTCAACGGGGTGATCGGCGTCGGCCCGATTTTCGAGCTGGCGACGACCCTGCGCGGGCAATGGGCCAATCGGGCGCTGCTCAATTATGACGAGTTCGCGATCGGCAACCTGACGGTCGGCCGCGGCTACGATCCGGGCTCGAACTCTGGCGATCGCGCGATCGGCGGATCGCATGAGCTGAGGATCAATGTCCCGCTCGGGCCGAAGGCCCACGGTCAGCTCTACGGGTTCTTCGACTGGGTCCACTTGTGGAACCTCGACACCGGATCGACCGAGGCGAGCCGCACGCTCAAGTCGGCCGGTGGCGGCGTCAGGCTGACGCTGCTCAACTCGATCCGGCTCGATTTGACTTACGCTCACCCGTTCGATCCGCCGCTGCTGACCGGGATCAACATCCATCGCGCGCCCGATCGCTTCCTGTTTTCTCTGACCACCCAGCTCATTCCGTTCGGCGCGCGGCGCTGATCCGAGGAGATCGCTCATGACGGTTGCATCGCAGAACCGCCGTCTCCGCCTCCAGCTTGGGACCGCCCTCGTCGGCACGCTCGGGATGCTACCGTGTTCGACGCTCGCGCAGACGTTGCCTCAAACTCCCAGCGTGGCCGTCGGCACTGCAGCCGTCACCAGCAACGGCACGACGATGCAGGTGGACATCCGCAACACCAACCCGGTGATCAACTGGGACAGCTTCAACATCGGCAGCGGAAAGACCGTCAACTTCGTTTCCACCGACGGCGGCGCGCCGCCGACTGCCGATCTCGCGACCCCGTATGCGGTCCTCAATCGCGTCGATCACCTCACCGGGATCAATCACAGCTACACCGCCGCCACGATCGACGGGACGCTTTCCGGACAATCGAACATTGCGGTCTGGCTGGTCGACCCTGCCGGAATCACGTTCGGCTCGACCGGAACGTTCAGCGGGGGAAGTCTCGTCCTCTCGACGCTCGAAGTCTCCAATGCCGAATTCACCGCGGGCGGATCGCAATCCTTCCTCGTTGCGCTGGAGACCGATCCGCACGTCACACTGAATGGCGGCTCGTCCGTCATCACGCTCACCGGCGGTTCGGGTGCGCTCACAAGCGCCGGTTCGATCCTTATCCTGGGTGAAAAGGTGAGCATCGGAAAGTCGGTGAGCGCGACCGGACCGATCGGCATCGTCGCCGCCGATGCCGTGACTTTCCCATCGAGTGCGGCGAGCCCGCTCAGCTACAACATTACGGCCGGAACCTCGCTCGCCGGCGGTGGGGTGCACATCCTCGGAACGGGTACGCTATCGGGGCAGTCGGTGACGCTCGCCGCAGTTTCGGTCGGCACGGCGATCGGCTCGATTCTCCAGGTCGACAGCGGTGCGACCCTGACCGCGACGCAGGATGGCGGCGCGATCGTCCTGGCGACCAAGACCGATGGCGGCAACACGATCCTGCTGCCGAACGGCGACGGCATCGTTGTCAACGGGGCGCTCGCGACGACTGGCGCGAACGGGTCGGTACGGGCGATCTCGGCCGGTGGCGCGACCGTCGCCGGCAACGTCACCACCACCGGGACCGGCACCTATCAGGTGACCGGCACCTCGGTCACCATTGGTGGCGCTGGGACCGTGACGCAGACCGGGGCGAGCGGCATCACCCTGACTTCGACCAGCGGTGACGTGACCGGGAACACCGGCGCCACCCTCACCAGCGGGGCGGGCGGCACGATCGCAGTCACCTCCGCGGCTGCGGCAACGATCCGCTCGAACGTCAATGCCGGCAACCAATTTACGGTGACCGGCACCTCCGTGATCGTGGGTGGCACGAGCCAGACCGCGACCAACCTGCTCAAGCTCAACGCTACCGGCGGCAGCGCAACGACCGAAGCCGGGCTGACGCTGACTTCGAGCACGAACAACGTCCAGATCGATGCAACCGCCGGGCTGGCGCTCAACGCCAACTCCAGCGCGGCCGGGCAATACCTGCCGACGGCGAGCGGCGGCGACGTCGCGATCGGCGGCAGCTCCACCCAAGCCGGGGCGACCGGCGCGACGATCACCGCGAGCACCGGCAACATCACGGCGGCCACCGGCTCGGCGGTCAATTCGTCGACCGGAACGGTCGCGTTCAGCGCGGCCAACGGGACGGCGCAGGTCTTGTCGAATGTCTCGGCCGGTAACCAATACACGGTCACGGCCAAGTCGCTCGAGGCCGGCGGGACGACCCAGACGGCCGCGAACCTGGTTTGGCTGAAGGCCACCGCCGGCAGCGCGACCACCGACGCCGGGCTGACGCTCGGCTCGACCACGAACAACGTCCAGATCGACGCGACCACCGGGCTGACGCTCAACGGCACGATCACCGCCAACCAGGCATTCACCGCGACCACGGCCGCGGGGAACATCACCGGCAATGCCTCGATCACCTCGGACATCGCGATCCTCGGAACAAACCCGATCATCCTCGATGCGCCGCTCGGCACGATCAACATGGGTCTCACCTCCTCGCTCAATGCCGGGACGTCGGTGGTGG
The DNA here is from genome assembly GCA_019510335.1 of Novosphingobium sp. GTDB lineage: Bacteria > Pseudomonadota > Alphaproteobacteria > Sphingomonadales > Sphingomonadaceae > Novosphingobium. The sequence continues at coordinate 22,303 of JAEKKO010000057.1, forward strand.
GATTGCGCTACGCCGCTGGCAGCAACGTCAGCCTCGGCAACGTGAGCGCCGGCAACATCGCCGATTACACTCCGGGCGCTCCGCCAACGTTCAACAGCGCGCCGTTCGGCACCAACATTACCGACTTCACCGCCGGAACCGTGAACGTCATCAACGCCCTGAACATCCAGGTTCTCGGCAATATCCGGATGACGGCGGCAAACTCCTCGTCGAGCACGGTGGGTCTACGCGGGCTCGACATCACCGGCACGAGCGGCGGATCAGGGACGCGCAGCGACACAGGCTTCGGACGCGTCGCCGTTTCAGCCGCTGGCGGCGTATCCATCGCCGCCACGGGACTCGCCCAAGGCGCGACGGTCAGCACGACAAGCGGTAATGTCGTGATCAGCGGGGGCAACAATTTGCCTCCCAGCAATGGCTCGGTCGACCTCTCGAGCGTGAGCGCGCCGCTCGGTGCGGTGACGATCAGCGCCTACAGCACCTCGACGACCAATCCCTATGACGGCGACATCATCGTCGGCGGGATTGTCGCCGGCTCGACGGTTTCGGTCTTCAACAATGCCGGCACGTCCGGCGACATTACGCTGTCGGGCACCAATTCCACGACGGCGGCCAACTTCACCGTCAACGCGATCAAGCAGGCCTCGGTGAGCGGCCCGGTAACGATCAACACCACCGGCTCGTATTCGGTGACCGGCAGTTCGGTCGTGCTCGGCAACGGTACGGCGATGACGCAGACTGCGCCAAACAACATCACGATCACCGCGAACTCCGGCGACCTTACGCTCCAGAACGGACTCACGTTGAACGCGACGGGCGTGGCGAGCTCGGCCCTCACGCTGGCCTCGACCACCGGGGCGGTTCTCGCTGGAGCGGGGTCGGTGCTCAAGACCACCTCAGGCGACGTCACGATCAATGCCGCGAATTCGGCCACCATCGCCTCGGCGGTCGATTCCGGCGGACAGTACCTGATCACTGCCGGAACCGGCTTCGAAGTCGGCGATACCGGCGGGGCAACCGTAATCCAGAAGGCCGCCGGACAGATCAAACTCACGACCAGCGCCGGCACCGGCAAGGCCGATGCAGGCCTGACCCTCAATTCGACGGGCAGCGACGTGATCCTCGCCGCGCCCGGCGGGCTGACGCTCAACGCCAACGTCACTGCCGCCAGCCTTTACCAGGCGACTGCCCCGGCCGGTTCGATCACCGTAGGCGGCAACTCCACCCAGTCCGGCAACGCGGGCGTCACGATCGTCGCCACCGGCGGCAATCTGACGGCGGGCTTCGGCAGCACGCTCACCTCGAGCGGCGGGGCGGTCAACCTCGGCGCGACCGGCGGGACGGCGACGATCGACAGCGCAGTCAGCGCGGGATCGGACTTTCTGGTCCGCGCCGGAACGATCAATCTCGCCACCCTGGCCACCGGACCCGTCACCCAGACGGCCGTGGCCACCGTGGACATCAAGTCCGCCATCGGCGCAATCAATGGCGGGACAAACCTCCGGCTGGTCTCGGGAACCGGCGGCTCGGTCGGATTCCCGACGAGCACCTTCCTGGATTCGGCGACTCTCGTGAACCTGGCGCTCGGCTCGTCCGTCGACGCCACCAACAGCGCGTTCTTCATCACGGTGCCGGCGAACCAGGCCGTAAGCCTTGGCGACGTGCATGCGCTGTTCATCGCCACGGTCGATGCAGCGCACACGACCACGCCTTTGACACTGACCGGGATCGGCGATTTCACCGCCGGCACGATCACCGCTTCGCGGCTGCAGCTGAGCTCGAGCGGATCGATCCGCCTGCGCGCGCTGAACACGTTCGCCTCGGGGTTCTCGGCGAATGTTCAACTGGTCGGCGTCAACGTCACCGGCCTGCCGGGAGCTTCCATCGGCACCAGCGACACGGGCGTCGGACGTTTCGACGTCAGCACCGCGAACAACCTCATCGTCTCGGCCAATGGGCTGATCCAGGGTGGCACTCTCGGCGCCGCGACCATGACGCTCACCGGCGGCAACGTTTCGGGATCGCTGGCCAACGGCTCGATCGACGTCGGCACGATCACCGCAACGACCGGGCTGACCGCGACTGCCTATTCGACTTCCGCCGTGGACGCCCGCACCGACGGCGACATCCGCATCGGTCGCGCTACCGTGTCCGCCGGCAGCGCCTCGCTCTCGAACATCGCCGGCGGCGGTACGCCCGTCGGCGATGTAGTGATCGCCGACAAGCTGACCGCCAGCGGCAACATCGGGATCGATTCCGCCAACGACGTGATCACTGCCGCTTACGACGCCGTGGCCGACACCGGCTACGTCAAGAGCACCGGCGGAACGAT
>JAEKKO010000149.1 GCA_019510335.1 Novosphingobium sp.
GCCGGTCACGGCCTCGGCCGAACTGCGGGCGACGCGGCTTGCCGGCGGCGCGGTGCGGTTGCGCCCCGCGGCGGCGCTGGTCACCGAAATCGCGCCGATCGCGCTCCCGGCGCAGACCCGGGCGGAGTTCTATGCCCAGGCCGGCTACGTCGGAGGCACAGCGGCGACGGCGTTCGTCGACGGACAGCTGCGGCTCGACCGGCGGATTGCGGGCGTGGGCCGCTCCGAACTGCGCGCCGGCGGCGGCGTGTGGGGCGGGGCCCAGAAAGGTGCGGCCCGGCTCGACGCAGGCCCCAGCGCGACACTCGGCTTTCCGGCCGGGGCCGGCGCCGCCCGGCTGGGGCTCGACTGGCGGTTTCGCATTGCCGGCAATGCCGCACCGGCTTCGGGTCCGGCGCTGACCCTCTCCGCAGGTTTCTGACGGCGCGGGTTTCCACCGCCAGGTTCAAGGGCTAGGCCTCGGGCAGCGATGCACGTTTATCTCCCGATCGCCAATCTCTCGGTCAACTGGCTGGTCATTGTCGCGCTCGGCGGCCTGACTGGTATTCTCTCGGGCATGTTCGGCGTCGGCGGCGGGTTCCTGACGACGCCGCTGCTGATCTTTTATGGAGTACCGCCGACCGTCGCCGCAGCCTCGGCCGCGAGCCAGGTCACCGGCGCCAGCGTCTCGGGCGTGTTCGCGCACAGCCGCCGCGGCGGCGTCGACTACCAGATGGGCGCGGTGCTCGTCGCCGGAGGGATCATCGGCACCGGCATCGGCGCGGTGCTGTTCAACGTGCTCGCCGCGATCGGCCAGATCGATACCGTCATCAACATCCTTTACGTGCTGATGCTCGGCGGGATCGGTGCGGTGATGGCGCGCGAGAGCATCCAGACCTTGCGCGTGGCGCGCGGCAGCGCTCGGCCGCCGGCGCGCAAGCGGCGCCATCATCCGATCGTCGCGACGCTGCCGCTGCGCTGGCGGTTCTACCGCTCGGGGCTGTACATTTCGCCGCTCGCCCCGCTGTTGCTTGGCGTCGGCACCGGGATCCTGACGATGCTGATGGGCATCGGCGGCGGCTTCGTGATGGTCCCGGCGATGCTCTACATCCTCGGGATGAGCGCCAGCGTGGTCGTCGGCACGTCGCTGTTCCAGATCCTGTTCGTGACGATCGCGACGACCATGATGCACGCGATGACGACCAAGGCCGTCGACATCGTGCTCGCCGTTCTGCTGCTGTTCGGCTCGGTTTCGGGCGCCCAGTTCGGCGCGAAGTTCGCGCAGAAGGCAAGCCCCGTGCACTTGCGCCTGGTGCTCGCCGCGATCGTGCTGCTGGTTGCCTTCCGCATGGCGCTCGGGCTGGGGTGGCGGCCCGACGAGATCTACACGGTAGCGCCGTTGTGAGGGCGTTACTCGCGCTGGTGGCGCTGCTGACGCTGACCGCGGCGCGCGAGCCAATCCTTGTGCCCGAAGTTTCGCAGCACGAGATCGAGGTGCGGCAGGGCTTCACCGGCACCGAGCTGCTGCTGTTCGGAGCGATCCTGACCCCCGAGGGGACCCGCGCTGGACCCGATTACGACATCGCCATCGTCCTCAAGGGGCCGACCGAATCGATCCGCGTGCGCGAGAAGCAGAAGGTCGCCGGTGTCTGGGTCAACGCGGCGAGCAGTGATTTCCGCTCCGCGCCTTCGTTCTACGCGGTGGCCTCGTCGCGGCCAATCGGCCAGATCGTCGACGACAAGACCGCGGCGATCTACGAGCTCGGGCTGCCGTGGCTGCAGCTGTCGCCGATCGGCTCCATCGATCCCCAGGAGCAATCGCGCTTTGCCTCGGGGCTGGTCGATCTGATGGCCCGCGAAGGGCTGTACAACCAGCAAGAAGGCGCGGTGAAGGTCAGCGGGCAGGTGCTCTACCAGGCACGGATCACGCTGCCCTCACGGGTCCAGACCGGCACCTATACCGCCGAGACGTTCGCCATTGCCCACGGCCGCGTCGTTGCCTCGGCGACCAGCCGCGTCGACGTTCGCAAGCAGGGGTTCGAGCTGGCCGTCGCCGACTACGCCCAGCGCAACGGCTTGTTCTACGGCCTGTTCGCCGTCGCCATCTCGGTGCTGATGGGGTGGATCGCCGGCCGGCTGTTCGCGCTCGTCTGAGCCTCGCCCGGGCTGGGTTAGCCCGTTCTTAACCGCTCCAGCGTTACTTCCGCCTCAACTCGAAAAGGGCAAGGGGTGGGTCGCGGGTGATGTCGGACATGAGCAGCAACGGTTTTTCCGCGGCGCGAGCAGTCGAGCCTCCCGAGCTACCCGAGGATGTGCCTTACGTCGACAACGCGCGCGAGCCGATCGGCATGGTGCTCGAGATCGCCGGCTCCGGCAGCCGCATCGCGGTCGATCTCGAGCGGCTTAAGGAATGCGCGCTCGACGACGATCCGTCGATCGCGCTGGCCGGACAGGTCGGCAGCCAGGTCAAGATCCGCGTCGGCCGCAGCTGGGTCCTCGCCAGCGTCCGCACGCAGCGGCAGGATTCCAAGGTGCCGGGCGGCATTCTCGCCAACATCGACTTTCTCGGCGAGGGCGATGAAGAGCGCCTGACCGGGCGAATCCACGGCTTCCGCCGCGGCGTCACTTCATACCCGATTCCCGGCGCGCTGATCTTCCCGGCGAGCAGCAAGGACTTGCGCGAGATCTACGCCAGCGACGGCCGATCGAGCATCCAGGTCGGCACCGTCTTCCCGACCAAGGACATCCGTGCCGGCCTGTACATCGATGCCCTGCTCGGCAAGCACTTCGCCCTGCTCGGCTCGACCGGCACCGGCAAGTCGACCAGCGCCGCCCTGATCCTCCACCGGATCTGCGACAGCGCGCCCGAGGGTCACATCGTGATGATCGACCCGCACGGCGAGTATTCGGCGGCGTTCAAGAACACCGGCCTGATCTTCGACGTCTCCAACCTGCAGATGCCGTACTGGCTGATGAACTTCGAGGAGCACTCCGAAGTGTTCCTGACCTCGACCGGCAACGACCGGCAGGAGGATTCCGACATTCTCGCCAAGTGCCTGCTCCAGGCGCGGGCGAAGAACCGGCTCGCCGAATCGATGGGCAAGATCACCGTGGATTCACCGATCCCCTACCTCCTGTCGGACCTCACCAACGCCATCCAGAACGAGATGGGCAAGCTCGACAAGGCCGGCTCGACCGCCCCGTACATGCGGGTCAAGAGCAAGATCGACGAGCTCAAGATCGATCCGCGCTATCAGTTCATGTTCTCGGGGATGCTCGTCGGCGACACGATGGGCGAGTTCATCTCGAAGATCTTCCGGATGCCCTCGCGCGGCAAGCCGATCTCGATCATCGACGTCTCGGGCGTGCCGACCGAAATCACCTCGACGGTGGTCGCCGTGCTCAGCCGGCTGGTGTTCGACTTCGCCATCTGGTCGCGCGAGGAGAAGACCCGGCCGGTGCTGCTGGTGTGCGAGGAAGCGCACCGCTACGTGCCGAACGAGAAGAACGCCGATGGTTCGTCGGTCGGCAAGATCCTGTCGCGGATCGCCAAGGAGGGACGCAAGTACGGCGTCTCGCTCGGGCTGATCACGCAGCGCCCGTCGGATCTTGCCGAAGGCGTGCTGTCGCAGTGCGGCACGATCATCTCGATGCGCCTCAACAACGACCGCGACCAGGCGTTCGTCAAGGCGGCGATGCCCGAAGGCGCGCGCGGGTTCCTCGATTCGATCCCGGCCCTGCGCAATCGCGAGTGCATCATCTGCGGCGAGGGTGTCTCGATCCCGATCCGCGTCGCGTTCGACACGCTCGAGGACTTCAAGCGTCCGGCTTCGGCCGATCCGTCGATCAGCGAACTGTGGCGGGATACCGGCGGCGAAGAGGAAATGGTGCTGCGCACCGTCCAGCGCTGGCGCGCTCAGGGCCGCTGATCAGGCCGGCTGCGCGGCTGCGGCTGGAGCCTCGAGCTTCGGGCGCCAGTAGCCGCTGAAGTAGGCGATCAGCGTCAGGATCATCGAGGCGATCGAGCCGGCGGGCTGGGCCAGCCATACCGCGTCGATGCCCATCTGCGGGTAGGCGAGGAAATAGAAGCCGAGCCGCGCCGGGTACATCGAGATGATCAGCACCACCAGCGGGACCAGCACCGCGCCATAGGCGCGCATCGTCCCGCCGAGGATCATCATCACCCCGGACATCACGAACGACCACGTGCACAGCACCTGGATGCGGCTGGTCAGCGGCACGGCCGGACTGTGGCCGCCGAGGAACAGCGCGGCCAGGGGATGCGACAGCAGCACCAGCACCGCGGCGAGTGAGCCGGTCAGCCACAAGTTGGTCCAAAGCCCGACGGCAGTGATCTTGCCGACCCGCTCATGGTGCCCGGCGCCGATGTTCTGCGCGACCATCGCGCTGACGGCCGAGCCGATCGCAAACGCCGGCATCTGCAGGTAGTTCCACAGCTGCAGCGAGGCGCCGTAGGCGGCGGCGGCGATCATTCCCTCGTGGTTGACGAGGCCGATCATGATCAGGCCGGCGGCCGACATGACCAGCATCTGCGCGCCCATCGGCAGGCCCTTGCCGATGACGTAGCCGAGGTCGCGCCCGCTCGGCCAAAGGTAGCCGAGCTCGTGGCCGCGCAAGCGCAGCGGCAGGTCGTGGCCATAGACCCGCCAGATCATGAACGACACGCCAGCGACGTTGGCCAGCGCGGTGGACAATGCCGAGCCCGCGATCCCCAGCGCCGGGATCGGCCCGAAGCCGCGGATCAACAGCGGGTTGAAGCAGACGTCGAGCAGCACGGTGATGATCATC
>JAEKKO010000058.1 GCA_019510335.1 Novosphingobium sp.
CGGCTGTTCGGGATCGAGGACAAGGTCGACGTCTCGCCGCTGATGGAGACCGAGAGCGCGCTCGAGCACGGCGGCCGGTTCCTCGACGCGCTGCTCCAGGAGCCCGCCTACCGAACCTACGCGCGCAGGCGCGGGCGGGTTTCGATCGAGACCGGCTTTTCCGACGCCGGGCGATTCGTCGGTCAGATTCCCGCGGCGCTGGCGATCGAGCGGCTCCAGGGTCGGCTGGCCGAGGCGATGGTCGCGAACGACCTGACCGATGTCGCGGCGCTGATCTTCAATACCCACGGCGAGAGCATGGGCCGCGGCGCACACCCGGCAGGGTTCGCCGACCGTTTGTCATGGCCACTCAGCCTATGGGCGCGGCGGCGTTACGCCCGCGCCGGCATCCGGCTCGAACCTGAGGTCAGCTTCCAGGGCGGCGATGGTTACTTGTTCTTCGGCACGCCCGAGCTGGCGCTGGCGACGCTGACCCGCTTCATCGAGATGCCGCCGGGCGCGACCGATCCGGCCGCCCCGACCGACCCGTTCTACCGCCGCACCGATCTCAGCCTCGACTTCTACCGCGCGATCCGCCGCTTCCAGCACGACCTGCTGGTCAGCGCGACGTATTCGCGGGCGGTGACGGCGTTCGGGCTGGGCCTGCTCAACGACACCGGCAGCCGCAAGTCGCGCCGGCAGTCCGACCTCGCCGCCGACCGCCAGATGAGCTTGCGCCAGATCCGCGCGATCCCGCACAACGCCATCCTCCAGCAGCTCGGCTATCCGGTGAACGTCATCGGCGGCTTCGGCACCGCCGCCGAGGGCAACGTCGAAGCGATCGCCGGGCTGCTGCGCGAATCCGCGCGGGGGCAGCAGCTGGTGCGGCTGCTCCGCGCCGCCAATTCCTACGCCAGCATCAAGACCGTGGCGGCGTTCGGGGAGCTGTTCAATTCGGCGTACTGGGCCAGCCGGCCGTACCGCGGCGACGAGCAGGGGATCGCCGACGGCTGCCTCGCGCTCGCCGAGTACCTGACCAAGGACGACCGCACCGGCGTGTTCCGCCGGCTCGCGTCGCGCCTGCGGGTCGATGCGGTCAAGCTCCACCGCCTGCTCGCGCTCATTCCCGACGAAGCGCCGTGGGCCGAACGCGAGACCACGCGCCGCTCGATCGGCGTGCTCCAGGCGCTGCGGCTGGCGTTGTTCCAGCACATGTTCCTGCGCGCGGTGGCGGTTCCGCCCTTCAGCCGCGCAAACGACATCAGCCGCGAAGACGTGCTGGAGATGGTCTTCACCTTGCGGATCGACGAAGCGGTGGCCCAGCTCAACCGGGCATTCCCGACACATTTTCCCAAGCTCGACGACTTCGCCGTGGCCGAGCCGACCGACTATCCCGACCAGGGCGCCAGCAGCTACGCCGCGATCCAGCGCGACTACATCGCCCCGATCGCCCGAAGTCAGGAACTGGCGCTGCGGATCGCAACGGCAATCGCCAACACGTTCGGCGCCCACGGGTAGGGCTCAGCGCCCGCCTGTGGGCCAGTCGATCACGCGGATCGGACCATGTCGCAGGCGCGCCAGCGCTGCGTCGGCAAGGCTCAGCGCCACTCGACCGCGCAGCTTGCGCCAGGCGGGCGTCCGCGCCTCGGCCGCGGGGGTCGAGCGCAACCGCATCGGCGCGAGCAATTGGCGCTCGAAGTCGGCGATCAGCGCAGGATCGCGCACCACGATGACGATATCGTTGCTGGTTCGGTAGCTGGCGAAGTTGAAATTGCTGGTGCCGAGGATCAGCGTCGTCCCGTCGAGCAGCAGCGCCTTGGCGTGCGTCATCTCCGGCAGCAGCCGGAGCGCGATCCCGGCTGGCTCGGCTACCGCGGCAAGGTAGTCGCGCACCACCGGCTTGTTGTTGGGAGCCGGCGTGTAGACCGCCACCTTTGCGCCCGCGGCGGCCGCCGCCGTCATCGCGGCGACGAACGGCATCGTTGGGTAGGCGCTAACCATTTCGACCGATTGCGTGGCGCCGGCGATCATCGCCAGCAACGGATCGAGCGCGGCCGCATTGGTGACACCATCCGCACAGATCAGCTTGAGTGGCCCGAAGGTGGCGCAGGCCGGTTGCGGCGCGCCGTTCCAGTCGTTGAGGAAATCGCCGGCGAGGAAATTGGCGACGGCGGAGTCATCGATCCGCAGCATCAGGTCGTGCCAGGCGAAGTTGTGGTCGGAGAAGTTGATCCCGCCGACATGGATCACGTCGTCCGCGACGATCAGCTTCTTGTGGTTGCGCAAGGGATAGCGCAGCGGATTGCCAAGCACCGGATTGGTGATCCGCACGCCAACCCCGCGCTCGACCAGTCGATCGAACATCGCCAGCGTCTGCCTTGCCTCCTCGCGGACGGCGCGCGGCCGGAACGGCAGTGGCAGCATGGTGTCGTTGATGACGTTGCGGCTGTAGTCGTCGACCAGCACGCGGCGCTCGGCCGCGCCGCTCGCGGCGATCGCTTCGGCGACGGAGAGCCCGGCCGCGTCGGCCTCGAACGTCATCGCCTGGACCAGCACGCGGTGCCGGGCTGCGGCGATGTCTCGAGCGGCGCGGTCCCAAAAGGCGCGCGAGCCGACCAACAGTTCGATGCCGGACACGCGCCCCTCCCGTCGACCGGCGCGCCTTGCCAGCGCCGCGCGAGGATGGCAAGGAATCCGGCCGGGAGTTCGAGCAAGCCGGCGGATGCACGGAATAACCTCGTCGGCACAAATATTTGGCCGACCGATTCGAGTTCTCCTTCTGCTCACCTCGCTGAACGGTGGCGGGGCCGAGCGGGTCGCCGTGCACCTCGTGAAAAAGCTTGACCGCCAGCGCTTCGACGTTCGCATGGGACTGTTGCGGGCCGCCGGGCCGTATCTCGACCAGGTCGACATGGACCGGGTGGTCGTCGCCGCCGACGGCGAGGCGCACTTCAACTTCGACGGCCCCAACTCGGCCCAGTACCGTCCCGCCAAGCTGCTCGGCAGCATCGCACGGGGACCACTGGCGTTCCGCCGCATGATCGCCGAGCGCCGTCCCGACGTCGTGATGAGCTTCCTCAAGGGCACGAACCTGCTCACCTGGCTGGCGCTCGGCCAAATGCGTCGGCGGCCAAGCTGGATTGCCCGCGAAGGCAACAACGTGCTGGAGGTGATCCGCGAGGAGGCGCCGAACCGTCTCGTCGAGACGATGTCGCTCGGCCTGACCCGCCGCGCCTACGCCCGCGCCGATGCGGTGCTGACCAATTCAAGCGACATGTGCGAGGGGCTGGTCGGGGATCTGGGCCTCGATCCCGCGAAGATGCGGATGATCAACAACCCGGTCGACCTCGCGGAAATCACAGAACTGGCAGACGGGCCGATCTCCGGCGCGCCGAACCGGCCATTCATCCTCAGCGCCGGGCGGCTCGAGCACCAGAAAGCCCACGACGTGCTGATCCGCGCTTACGCCATGAGCGGCGTTTGGCGCAGCCACACGCTCGTGATCCTCGGCAAGGGCAGCCTGCTCGGCCCGCTCCACCGCCTGGCGGCGCAGCTCGGCGTCGGGGAGCACGTCCAGTTCATCGGTTTCGTCGCCAATCCTTACGCCTGGATGAAACGCGCCGACTTGTTCGTGCTGCCCTCGCGGTGGGAGGGCTTCCCGACAGTCGCCGCTGAAGCAATGGCCTGCGGCGCGCCGCTGCTGATGACCGACTTCCGCTTCGGCATCCGCGACGTCGCCATTCGCGACGAGAGCGTGGTGGTGGCGATCGACGACGATGCCGCGCTCGCTGCCGGGATGGCGGCGCTGATTGGCGATCCGCACCGCCGCGCGCGGATGAGGGCGGCCGGGAGGGCGCACGTTCCCCGTTTCGCGCTCGAGCCGATGCTCGACGGCTACGCGGCGTTGTTCGACGAGATCGCCGTCGCCGGGGCCGCGCGGCGCGGTAAGATTCCCGAGCCGGTCAGTCCCGTGCCGGCACTGCTCGAAGGTGCCGCTGGCGAGTCGCCGGCGTTTGCGCGAGAGTGACGCCGACTTCAGCTGAGCGAGGCGGGCAATGCGACTGACGGCAGGTGAAGCGGGCGGACTGGCGATCGCGGTGATCGGCCTCGTCGCCGCTGGCGCTGCGCTGGCGCTGAGGGCGCCGGCAAGGACTGACGCTCCGGCGATGGCAGCGCAACCCGTCGCCGAGGTCATTCCCGCCAAGCTGGCGCCAGAGCGAGCGCAACCGCAACCGGCGCTGGTCATCAAGCGCATCCTGCCGATCGCCGGCCCGATCCGTTATGGCGAATGGCACTGGGACGACGCCGGCGTTCCCGCTGGTCCGCTGGTGATCACGGTCGATCTCGAGGCACGGGTGCTGTCGGTGTTCCGCGGCGGCTATGAGATCGCGGCAACGGCCGTGCTGCTCGGCACCGACGAGAAGCCGACCCCGCTCGGCGTGTTCCCGATCAGCCAGAAAGACGCCACGCACGTCTCCAACCTCTACCACGCGCCGATGCCCTACATGCTGCGCCTGACCGGCGACGGCGTGACGATCCACGGCACCCACGTCCAGCTCGGCTACGCCAGCCACGGCTGCATCGGCGTGCCGACGCCGTTCGCGAAAAAGCTGTTCGGGATCACCCACATCGGCGACCGGGTGATCGTCACCCGCGGCAAGCAGTCGAAGCTCGGGGATGCGCTGGTCGAAGGCTGATCCAGCGAGTTGTCGCTGCTTTCTTACTGCAGCAACACCGGCAGCGCCGACATGCCTCGTTGTTCGAGCCCACCGGTGACGAACGGCGGCGGCGCCTCGGGGTCGAGACGCAAGTTCGGGAAGGCGTCGAGCAGCGCGCCCATCGCCGCGACCATCTCGCTCTTGGCCACGTCGATGCCGAGGCAGCGATGCTCGCCGATGCCGAACCCGAGGTGCGGCCGGGGCTGGCGGAAGATGTCGAACGCGTCGGGATCGCCCCACCGCGCAGGGTCGCGGTTGGCGGAGCCGATGCTGATGTCGAGCACCGCGCCTTCGGGGATGCGGACGCCGTAGAATTCGGTGTCCTGCGTCACCAGCCGGCAAAACAGCGGTGCCGTCGTGTTCCACCGCGTCGCCTCGTCGACCGCCGGTTCGAGCAGCTTGCGGTCGGCCTTGACTGCCTCCAGCGCCTCGGGATGGGTCAGCAGCGCCCACAGCGCGATGCCGAGCTGGCGCCAGGTCGTGCCGCCGCCGGCGATCATCACCAGCCGCGCCGTGTGGAGGGCCTCGGCGGCGTCAAGGGTTCGCACCGTGCCATCAGGCAGCCGCAGCTCGGAGGTGATCAGGCGGGTTATCAGGTCATCCTGCGGATCGGCGTGGCGATTCAAGATCAACTCGTTGAGCATCCGCCGGACCGTCTCGGCGGCCTCGCGCTGGACTTCGGGCGGAATGCTGCGCAGGCCGCCGCTCTTGTGAAACGCGTCGCGGAAGGTCAGCGCCTCGTCTCCCGTCAGGCCCATGGCCCGCGTGATCGTGTGCACCGGCAGTCGTGCGCAAAGGTCGAGATTGAGCTCGGCGCGGTCCCGCCCGCGCAAGCGATCGATCAGCGTGCCGAGGATATCGTCGATGAATCGCTGCCGCCACCACCCGTAAGCCTGCGGGCGGATGAAGATCGGCTGCAGGGTGCGGCGGTAGGCCCGGTGCTCGGCCCCATCCATCTCGAGAATCCCCATCGTCTTCTCGTTTCCGGGGTTCGGATGATGGACGATCGCCGAGGAGAAGCACGCCGGATTGCGGAACGCCGCTTCGCACGCTTCCCAGCCAAGGACGCTGTAAGCCCGCCGCCCCTCGGCGATGACATGGCGGAAGTGGGGCGGCAGGCCGAGCCGCTCGCGCAATCCGCCCTCGTGCACGGGACCCTGCTCGCGCAGCGCTGCGATTGCGGGGTAGGGATCGCCCTCGATCAGGTTGCCCATCGACTTCGCTTCGTTGCGAACGTCGTAGAGCGCCTCGTACAGCGGGTCGTCGGAGACCAGAACGTCACTCATTGTGCGAAATCCCCGGGCCGCCGCGCGCCGTCCGGTCAGAGACGGAACAGCTTCTTGGCGTTATTGCAGATGATGTCGCGGACGTCCGCCTCGGGAATGCCGTCGAAGTCGCGCAGGATGATCTCGCGCGAGCGCGGGAACGTCGTCTCCGAGTGCGGATAGTCCGAGGACCACATGATGTTCTTGCCGCCGGGGAGATTGCGGTTGAGGATGCCCACGCGGTCCTGGATGAACGAGCCCCAGACGTTGTTGTCCATGTAGAAGCTCGGCGGCTCGGTCAGCGGGCTTTCGGTCCAGTAGCGCTGTTTCTCCCAGGTCCGGGTGACGTATTCGGTGAACCACGCGAACCAGCCCACGCCGCTTTCGACGCTGGCGATTTTGAGGTCGGGAAAGCGCTGGAAGATGGCGTTGAAGATGAAGATGCCGATCGGCTCGGCCATCGCCATCTTGCTCATCGGCATGTCGGGCAGGAAGAACTGCTTCTCGCCGAAGCGCGGGACGCGGGCGCCGAGGTGGAACGAGATGACCATGCCGTTGTCGACCAGCGCCGCCCAAAGCTTGTCGAACTCGGGCTGCCAGTACTGGAGCTCACCCTTGGGGTCACCGGTCAACGCCGAGACCTGCCCTTCCTTGAGCGCCTTGACGCCCGAGCTGGTCTTCCAGGCGTCCGGGTTTTGCGGGAATGCCGGGAGGTTGACGGCGCGGAAGCCCATCTTGGCGAGCCGCTGGACGTGGCCGACGGTCTCGTCGATGTCGCGCATCGGCACATAGCCGATCGGGATCAGCCGGTCCGGCGCGGCCGAGCAGAAGTCCATCACCCAGCGGCTGTAGGCTTCGTAGCTGGCGATATAGAGCTCATTGTCGAACGTCCCGAGCGGCCCACCCCCGAACAGGATCGCCGCGGTCATCCCGTCTGCGTCCATGTCGGCGAGGCGCTGCTGCGGGTCCCACACCTGGCGCTGGTCGGCGAGGCGGCCGCGCATCTTGAAGTCCTTGCCCTGGCGGCCGGCCTGGTTGTTGATCATCATGAACGGACGGCGGTTGCCCTCGAACACGATCCAGTCGCAATCCTCGCCGTGCTCGATCGTCGGGCCGCGGTCCTTGAGATGCGCGGGAAGATAGGCCTTCCACATGTCGTGGGGCGGATCGATGTGGGCGTCGGCGTCGACGATCGGACCGAGGTGCCACTCGCTCTTGGTGTCGGGCCGCTCGGCCAGTGCAACGTCATTCATTGCCTTGTCTCCCAAACTTGCCGCATCAGGTATTCACGATATGGAATAGTTCGTCGCGATCAAGAATATGCCGCAAGATGTGCGCTGTCAAGAAAACGTCTGTCGCGCTGCGGTTCAGTCGGTGCGCAGCAGCAGCGCGCCGTAACCATAGCCGCCGTTGCAGACCGCGGAGACTTTGGCGTCACTGACCTGGCGCGCTCCGCCGCGGCCCCACAGCTGAATGCAAGCCTCGTAAGTATGGCCATAGCCGTGGAAGCGCCCGGCCGAGAGCTGTCCGCCGCCGGTGTTCATCGGCAGCTCGCCGGTCAGCGCAATCCGCTCGCCACCGTCGAAGAACGCCAGCGCCTCGCCTTTGCCGACCAGTTGGAGCGCCTCGGTCCACAGCACGGTGTGGATCGAGAACCCGTCATAGATCTGCATCACGTCGACATCGCGCGGCTTGAGATCCGTGCGCGACCACAGCATCGCGCCGGCGCGCTCGGCTTCGATGCAGGTGAAGTCGCCGCGGTGGATGCCGTAGCCAAGGCCGCCGAGCGTCAACCCGATCGCCTCGATGTGGATCGGCGGATTGCGGCAATCGCGCGCCGCATCGGCGGCCGAGACGATCAGTGCGGTCGAGCCGTCGATGTGGGTGTCGCAGTCGTAGAGGCGCAGCGGGGTCGAGATCATCCGCGCGGTGAGGTAGTCGTCGATGGTGATCGGATCGCGGTAAATCGCATTCGGGTTGAGCGCGGCGTTGCACCGGCCATTGACCGCGACCCAGCCGAGCTGCTCGGGCCCGTAGCCGTACTTGTCGAAATACGCCTGCGCGAACAGCGCCCAGAGATTGGCGGGCGAGAGAGCGTTGAACGGGACGGTCCAGGCGTTGTTGCCGTCGACCCGGCTGCGGCTGCCAGCGAGCAGCGTCGATTCCCGCGAGCTCAACCGAGCCTGGGCCTGCGCGACCGAGCGGAACACGAGGACGTGGCGGCACAGTCCCGCCGAGATCGCCAGGATCGCCTCGAAGATCGCGGCCATGTGGCCGGGGCCTTCGTGGCTGCCGCTGGCCAGCCAGTTGCATTGGAGGCCGAGCGCGGTCATCGTCTCACCCGCGCTGACCGGCGAGATGCCGCCGCCCTCGCTACTCTTGACCGGATAGTTGACGATCCCGTCGATGTCCGAGAGCCGCAGCCCGGCGTCGGCGATTGCCTCGAGCGCGGCGTCCATCGTCAGCTGCAGCGGTGACTTGGGCGACGGCCGGCCGACCTGCGATTGGCCGATGCCGGTGATCCGGACATTCCTCTCGGGCAGATCAGGCATCGCTCGCCTCCGCCGAGAACAGCGGCAGCCAGACGTCCTCGCGTCGTTCGAAGAATACTTGCACCGGCATTCCGCTGTGGACCGCTTCGACCGGGCCGGAGACGTTGCTGAGCACGTAGAGCTCGGGCTGCTCGGCCAGCTCGATCGCAGCGAAGACGAACGGCTCCTGCAGTGCCGGGGTCCACGCCTGGCGATTGATCGTGAAGGTCTTGACCGTGCCGCGCCCGGAGACCGGCGCGGGCGCGACGTCCTCGCTGTGGCAGACGTGGCAGCGCGGCTGCGGCGGGTGCTGCCAACGACCGCAGGCACCGCAGCGCTGGATCCGCAGCACCCCGTCGGCGCCCGAAGTCCAGAAGAAGGCGGTCAGCGGCTCGAGTTCGGGCAGCTTGCGCGGCACCTCAGGCATCAAAACACCACCCCCGCCACCTTGAGATCGATGATCGCATTCTCGTCGTAGCCGAGCTCGGCCAGCAGCGCGTCGCTGTCGGCCCCGATGTCGGGCGCGCCGCGCGCGACGAGCGGCACGCCGTCGAACTGCATCGGCACGCTGACCATCGGGATCTCGCGCCCGGCCGTCACCGCCACCTTCTGGATATAGCCGTTGGCTTGCGCCTGCACGTCCGCGGCGATCTCGCCGACGTGCTGGACGACGTCCCACTGGCCGCTCTGCCGCGCCAGAATTTCGCGCCACTCGGCCAGGGTCTTGCTGGCGAACAGCGCCTTGAGGTCGGCCAGGCAGGCGTCGAGGTTCGCCTTGCGCGCCGCGGAGTCGCCGTAGCGCGGATCGCGCGCGAGGTCCGGCCGGCCCGCGACTTCACACAGCTTGGTCCAGTACTTGTCGGCCTGGAGCATGCACAGCGATACGAAGCGGCCGTCGCTGGTCTTGTAGGTGTTGACCAGGACGTTGTTCGGCTTGTCCTTCTGCGGCCGGGAGAAGCGAACGATGCCCTCGTCGGTCGATTGCGCGATGACCCGCTGCATCGACCACATCGCCGCCCCGAACAGCGACACATCGACGGTCGAGGCCTCGCCGGTCAGCGCGCGCTTGGCGATCGCCGCGCAAATTCCGCCGGCGAGCATCGATCCGCTGAGGGTGTCTCCGAACGCCGGGCCCGGCGGCCCGACCGGAACGTCGGCATCCTCTTCGGTCAGCGAGGATGAAACGCCGCCGCGCGACCAGAAGCTGATCGAATCGTAGCCGCCCTTGTCGCCCTCGGGGCCGCGTTGTCCGACCGCGCTGCCGCAAGCGTAGATCAGCTTGGGAAAGCGCGCGCGGAGCGTATCGGCGTCAATGCCCATAGCGCGGCGCGCCGGTGGCAGAAGGTTGGTCAGGAACACGTCGGCGTCGGCGACCAGACGGTAAAGCACCTCGACTCCGGCCTGCTGCTTGAGGTCGAGGGTGATGCTCTTCTTGCCGCGGTTGTAGGATTCCCACGAAAAATCGATCGTGGTCTGCTCGGAGGCGCCGCCGAGCCCGGTCGAAAGCCCGCGCAGCGGATCGCCAGTCGGCGGCTCGACTTTGATTACGGTCGCGCCCATGTCCGACAGTATGCCGCCGGCCGCGGGCACGAACGCCCACATCGCGACTTCGACGACTTTGATTCCTTCCAGTGGCCTGCTCATCGCTCTCCCCATCACCCATTCGGGCTCGTTGCGGCAGGGTGAGCGATCCCGCTGCGACGGTCAACCGGGTTTCTGATATGCGACGACAAAGTCGCTATTGCGAATTCTAGGCGAGCATCTCACAATTGCAAGCGGGGCGAGCGCATGGGAGACGCAGATGAAGATAGAGATGCAGATGGACTTACAGGCTGAAGTCCCCGCGACGCTCGAGAGGGTGCTCGATCCCGCCTGGGTCGGCGCCGCTTTGGGCAAGGCCGTGGCCAGGGTCGAATCGGTGGAGGTGCTCCGCACGGTCGCCACCAAGGTCCGCTTCGCCGTCGAATTCGCCGACGGCAGCCGCGGAGCTTACTGCCTCAAAGGGCTGCTCGACGTCGACGAGATGACCTCGCGCGGCGGACCGACGATGGTTCGGGAGGCGGATTTCTACGGCAAGGTCGCCGCCCACGTCGATGTTCGCGTGCCGACGTGCGTGACCTCGGTGATCGACCGCGAACGCCAGCATGCGGTGGTGATCATGCGCGACCTGATCGCCGACGGCGCGCGGTTCTGCACGGCGCTGGAGCCGTTTACGGCGGACGAGGCGGCGGCCAGTCTCGAACTGCTGGCGCGGCTCCATGCCGGGCGTGGGCTGCTTGCCGGCTCGCCGTGGATCGACCGGCGCGTCGATCAGCTGGCTGAGGCGCGCTATGTGTCGGCGGAGCAGCTCCAGCAGATGCTCGACGGGCCGCGCGGCGAGGGCCTGCCGGCGATCACCCGCGATGCGGGCCGGCTGATCGCCGCAATCCGCGCGCTCGCCGCCCGCGATGCCGCGCGGCCCCAGTTCCTCGTCCATGGCGATTGCCACGCGGGCAACATCTTTCGCACCGGCGACGGACACGGCTTGATCGACTGGCAGCTCCTGCAGAGCGGCGGCTGGGCGCTGGACGTCGCCTATCATATCGCGGCGGTGCTTCCCGTCGAGCTCGCCGAGCGCGAGGAGCGCAACCTGCTCGGCCATTACCTGGTGACGATGCAGGCGCTCGGCTGTGAGATGCCGTGCGCCGACGAGGCTTGGCGGCAGTACCGCGAATCGGCGATCTACGGGTTTTATCTGTGGGCGATCACCCGCCGGGTCGACGCGCCGATCATCGTCGCGTTCGTGCAGCGGCTGGGTGCGTCGGTGACCCGGCACGCCAGCCACGCACTTCTGGGGATCGCCTGAAACGGCCGATGCAAAAAGGGGGCGATGGAGAATCGTTAACCCTAATGGGAAGGGCGGATTGCTCCGTTCCCCCGTCGCCACGCTCCCATGCTCGCGGCCTTGCGGCCGCGCCGCCACCCGCCCGCGCCGATCCCCTCGCGCGGACGGGAAGCCCCGGTCAGGTGCCGAAGCGGTACTTGAGGCGGACACCCCACATCCGCGGCGCCAAGTACAGCGCGTTCTCGAAGCCGGCGCTGTTCCAGCTCTGGCCGATGTTGACGCGGTAATGGCGGTTGGTGACGTTGGTCACGAACGCGGCGAAATCCACCGGCATGCCGGCCACGTTGTTCCAGTTGAGGTTGAGGTTCACCAGGTGCATCGGCTGGAGCACCCCGGGGTCGAAGCCGAGGACCGGCGTGGCCGTCGCAGTTTCGGCCGTCGTGACGATCTGCCTGCTGGTGTAGGTGTAGGTCGCCCCCAACGAGACTTCGCCGATGCTCTTGTCGAGCGGCAGCGTGTACGTGCCGGTGACCGCCAGTTTGTGCTTGGGGGACAATGCCAGGACATCGCCGGCCTTCCCGTTGGGGATGATCTGCGCGAACGGGCTGCTCGGATCGAGCGTCGGCGTGATCAGCTGCTGAATGCGCGCGTTGAGGTAGGTGTAGCCGACGTCGAGTCGCAGCTGGTCGAAGAACGTCGCCGAGCTGTCGACCTCGAGGCCGTAAATCCGCGAGCGGCCGGCGTTGATGATGGCCGCCCCGCCGGCGAGGCCGCTGCTCGGCTTGGCGATGAGCTGCCCGAACACCTGCTGGTTCGAGAACTTGTTGTAGAACGCCGCGACGTTGAAATAGCCGCGCACCGAACCACGGAAGGTGGTCTTGAGCCCGAGCTCGTAGGCATCGACCTTCTCCGGTTCCCACGTCTCCAGGCCCGGGTTGGTGAAGTTCAGGCCGCCCTGGCGATAGCCGCGGGCGTACTTGGCATAGGCCATCAGGTCCGGCGTCGGCTTGTACTCGAGGTTCACCAGCCAGGTCGGGCGGTTCGATTGCGGTTGCTTGATGGCTTGGCCGTTGGCGAAAGTCGACCCGGTGCCGACGAAACAGTCGGCAGCCGTCGCGGGCGGGCGGCCGCCGTTGGCCCGAGCATCGTTGCAGGCCAGAATCGTGATGTAGCCGCCCGGCGCCGCGGCGTTGGGGATCAGCGTCAGACGGCTGCTCTGGCTGTAGCCGGTAATCTTGTCGAAGGTGTAGCGGGCGCCGACGGTCAGCGCCAGCTGATCGGTGAAGTGATAGGTCCCCTGTCCGAAGATGCCGTGGTTGTTGAACGAGATCTTGGTTGCCGAGGCCGAGATGATGCCGACGCCGAGCGGCTGCTGGCAAACCAGGTTTTCCGTGTCCGTGCAGTAGCCGTAGATGCTTGTGCGCCCGGCGCTCCAGCCGATCGGCCGGCTCCACTCGAGATAACCGCCGACGACCCACTCGGCCTTGTCGGTCCGGCCCTGGAGCTGGAGCTCCTCAGTGACCGTCGATTCGGACGAGTTGCCCATCCCCGGGGCGAGGTCGAGCAGGATGTACTGGAACGGCTTTCCGGTGTTCGGAAAGGGAGCGGGCACGAAGAAGTTGTCGCTGTTGAGGCTGAAGCTGGTGTGCTCGCGGAACTCGCCGTAGCTGGCGATGTTCTTGACCGTCAGCGTGTCGCTCGCCTTCCACGTGGTGGTGTCGATCACCTGCCAGGTATCGATCCTCAGGAACGGATCGGGGTTGTCGACTTCGACGTCTAGCGGACCGTCACCGCGGGCATTCTGGCGCGCGATCTGGTCGCACGCGGCGTGGGAAGTCGCGTAGAGCAGGCCGGAAGCAGCTGTAATCGTGGGGTTGCAGCCGAGCAGCCGCGCGGCATAGCCGTGCGTGTGCGACTGGCTGTACGTGGCGATGATGTAGTTCTCGAGGTTGGGCGTGAGGTCACCGACGACGCTCAGGCGCATGTAGGTGTAGTTGAGGTCGTTGTATGACTTCGGCCCGATCCCTGAATGATTGATCATGTAGCCGTCGCGCTTGTTGCGATCCACCGAGAAGCGGAGCTTGAAGGTATCGCTCAGCGGAACGTTCAAGGCGCCTTGGACGCGCCACATGTTGTAGTCGCCGGCCGAACCTTCGAGATAGCCTTCGAGGCGATCGGTTGGCTTCTGCGGGACCAGCAGCACTGCGCCGCCGGTAGTGTTGCGGCCGAACAGGGTCCCTTGTGGGCCCTTCAGCACCTGGACGTTCTGGAGATCGGTGAACGAGCCCGCGCCGACGGTGTTGCCCGAGGTCGTCCCGCCTTGGGCGCGGACTCCGACGACGTCGGCGAAGTAGACGCCAACTGTCGGAGCGGTCGACTGGTCCTGATTGAAGCCGCGAATCGAGAACGAGGCCTTCTCGGGGCCGTACCGCTGGTTGACCGAAAGCGAGGGGGTGTAGGTGGCGAGGTCGGTCGCCAACGAAACGTTGCGGTTCTCGAGCTGCTGCTGGTTGTAGACGGTGATCGAGATCGGCACGTCCTGCAGGCGTTGCTCGACGCGCTGGGCGGTGACGATGATGTCGGTTGGCGAGGTTGCGGTTTCGCTCGACTGCGCGGCGGCATCTTGCGCCGCCGTATTCTGATTCGCCGGCGCGGGCGGCGGGGTGTCCTGGGCTGCGGCCGGCGCGGCGAGACCGAGCGTCCAAGCGGCGCTGAACAGCGCGGTGGAGACACAAAGCTGTGTTCTGGTCATCGGCAATCTCCCTGAAGCGTCGTGGTCTTTTTGCGCCGAGCAGGTGCGCTCACGAGCAAAACGCGGTTGTTGACCATCTACGTTGCAGGAAAGATTGTCGCAATACCGAAAAAGCATTCCACAAAACGGGCAACCGTGGCCCCACCGGACTGGGTTGACGGTGCCCGCCGCACCTTCTAATGTGAACATAAATTCTAAATAGCGAAAACGGGAGAGCCTTCTGGAACACGCCGGCTTCATCGACGGCCGCATGGTCGCGGGCGAGGGCGACACCTTCGTCGTCGAAAATCCCTCCGACGAAAGCACCGTCGTGGAAATTCGCGGCGTCTCGGCGGCGCAAGTCGACGCCGCCATCGGCGCCGCCCGCCGCGCATTCGACGATGGGCGCTGGAGCGGGCTGACGATGGTACAGCGGGGCGAGACTATGCGCCGCTATGCCGAAGCCTTGCGCAAGCATGCCGACCGGCTGAAGGAGCTCGCGATCCTCGAGGCCGGCTGCCCGGTCTCCTCGACCGTCATGGGCGCCCAGGTCCACTCGCCGTTGCGGATGACGGACGAGATCATCGATTTGTTCCTGAAGCTGCCCGAGACAGAGGAGAACCCCCTGCCGCTGCACGAGCGGGTCAATCCGCATTTCACCGTGCAGAGCCTCAAGCGGTGGTCGCCGCTCGGCGTGGTGTCGGCGATCTCGGCCTACAACGTGCCCTTCTACACGGCCTTCTGGAAAGTCGTTCCAGCTCTGATGGCGGGCGATTCTGTGATCCTGCGGCCCAATCCGTTGACCCCGATCTCGTCGCTGATCTTCGCCGAGGCAGCCGCCGAAGCCGGGATCCCCGACGGCGTGCTCAACGTGCTGATCGAGGGCTGGCTCGAAGGCGGGCAGATGATGACCACCGACGAACGGGTCGACATGGTCTCGTTCACCGGCTCGTGCACGGTCGGCGCCCGCGTCGCCCAGCAGGCTGCGCCGACACTCAAGCGGCTGGTGCTCGAGCTCGGCGGTAAGTCGGCGCAGATCTATCTGCCGGATTCGGCCGATCGCGCGGCCCAGGCGGCGTTCTCGGTGTGCACTTCGCACGCTGGCCAGGGCTGCGTCCTGGGCACGCGCATTTTCGTTCCCGAAGAAGCCAAGCCGCGCGTGCTCGAGGCGATGGCCGCAGCGGTCGCCAACGTGAAGATCGGTCCCGCCAACGATCCGGCAACCCAGCTTGGCCCCGTGATCAGCGCCGCCCAGCGCGACCGCTGCGAACACTTCACCCGCGCCGCGGTCGAGGGCGGCGGCCGCGTCGTCACCGGTGGCAAGCGCCCGGCGGAATTCAACAAGGGCTTCTACTTCGAGCCCACCGTGCTCGACCTGCCCGACAACAAGAACCCCGCGGCGCAGGAAGAGATCTTCGGGCCGGTTGTGGGCGTGATCGGCTACCGCGACCTCGACCACGCCGTCGAGATGGCGAATGACAGCAAGTTCGGGCTGTCCGGCTGGGTCCACGGCGCCGACAAAGTCAAAGCGCTCGAGGTCGGCACCCGCATCCGCAGCGGCGCGGTCAACATCAACGGCGCGCTGATGAGCACTTACGCCTCGACCGGCGGGATCAAGATGAGCGGCGTCGGCCGCGAGCGCGGGGTCGAAGGGCTCCGCGAATTCCAGATCATGACCACACTCAACATCGGGGGATGACGATGGACGGACTGCTCCAGGACAAAGTCGTGGTGGTGACCGGCGCCGGCTCCGGCGTCGGCCGCGCCGCCGTCGAGCTGTTCGTCGAGCACGGCGCGAAAGTGATCGCGGCCGACATCGACCTGGCGAACGCCGAGGCGACCGTGGCGACGGTTGGCGCCGGGTCGGCCAAGGCCCTGCGCTGCGACGTCGCCGACCCAAATTCGGTCGACGCCGTCGTCGCCGCCGCGGTCGAAACCTGGGGCCGGCTCGACGTCATGTACAACAACGCCGGGATCACCGTGATGCCGGTCCCCGGCAATGGCCTGCGCCGGCTGACCGAAGCGCCGGCCGATGAGATGAAGCGGGTCGAGGACGTCAACATCAACGGCGTGATCTACGGCTGCCAGGCGGCGATCCGCCAGTTCGAGCGGCAGGGCTCGCCCGGCGTAATCGTCAATACCGCGTCCGTATCCGGGCTGATCGGCTACGGCGGGGTCGTTTACGGCACCACTAAGGCGGCCGTCGTCGGGCTGACGCGGACGCTGGCGATCGAGGTCGCCGACAAAGGCATCCGCGTCAACTCGGTGTGCCCGGCCGGAATGCTGACGCACTATTCGGGCATGGATCCCGACAGCGAGAACAAGGACCGCATCCTCGAGAGCATGCGCGACACAGCGGCGGCGGCGATGTTCCTCGCTTCCGATCTCGCGGCGAACATCACGGGGGTCAATTTGCCCGTCGATGGCGGCCTGACCGCCGGCCGCAAGACGGGAGGCTGAAAGCGATGGCCGACACGATTACCGCCGATGACGAACGCTATGCCGAGATGTTCTCGGTTGCCGACCAGGATGCGAACCGCGGGGTCGAGGATCGCGACTACTCCGGTGCGCTGAACGCGCTGCGCGAGCGCGGACCGGTTCTCAAGGGCTCGCCGCGCGCGCTGCTCGGCTTGCCCGATGTGCACGACGCCCATTACCTCGGGCCGCCGCGGGAGACTTACACCTTGCTCTCGTACCACTCTTGCGAGCGCGGGTTTCGCGAGAACCTGATCTTCTCGTCTGAGGTCTACAAGGAAAGCAGCGGGATCGACGCGATCGGGCCGAACATCCTGGCGATGATTGGGCAGGAGCACCGCAGCTACCGCGCCGTCGGACAGCCGATGTTCCTCCGCCCGCGCGTGCTCGACCTGTGGAAGCGGCGGTGGATCGACGACGCCGTCGCCATGCTGCTCGACCGCTTGCATGGCCGCGACGCCGTCGATCTCAACATGGAGCTCTGCGCGCGGCTGCCGATGTACGTGGTCACGCGTGGGATCGTCACCGACGCCGCCGATGCGCTGCACTTTCGCGAACATCTGACCCGGAGTACCTTCGGCGCTTATGCGGTCTCCCCCGAGGAGGCGGCGCGTTCGCGCGCCGAAGTCGATCGTATCCTCGGTGACACGATCGCCGCGCGCCGCGTCGAGCCCGGCGACGATGTCATCAGCGGCTTGCTCGAGAACGACCTCAAGTTGGCCGACGGCACCAGCCGCAAGCTCACCGATCAGGAGATCTTCTCCTACTGCAAGCTGATCATCTTCGCCGGCGGCGGGACGACTTGGCGGCAACTCGGCATCACTATCGATGCGCTCCTGACGCACGATCACTTCTGGGAGGAATGCCGCGACGACCGCAGCCTGCTCGAGCCGGCGATCGACGAGGCGCTGCGCTGGCGGGCGACCGACCCCTACTTCCCCCGGCTAACCACGCAGGATGTCGAGGTCGAGGGCGTGCTCATTCCCAAGGGCGTGCGCGTGCAGATCTGCCTCGGCGCCGGCAACCGCGATCCGAAGGTCTATGAGCGCCCCGACCAATACGACATCCACCGCAAGAAGCACCATCACATGGGCCTCGGCCTCGGCCCGCACCGCTGCCTCGGAATGGACGTCGCCAAGCAGGAGATGATCGCGGCGATCAGCGGTCTAATGGACCGATGGCCCCACTTGCGGCTCGACTCCGATCAGCCGAAGCCCCGCTTCGTCGGGCTCGACCACCGCGGCATGACCGCCGTGCCGGTGCGCTTCCGGTGAGCGGCACGATGAAGCAGGTCGTCCTCGCTGCGTACGCAAAGGGCAATCCGACCGTCGCCAACTTCCGGGTCGAGCAGGCGCCGATGCCCGAGGCCGGCCCTGGCGAAATCCTGCTGCGGACGCTGTGGCTCTCGCTCGATCCGCTGATCCGCTTTGCCATCGACGAGGTCAAGCTGACCGGGGCTACGCACCTTTCGCCGGGCGACGTGATGTACGGCGGCACGGTCAGCGAAGTCGTCGCCTCGAACCACCCCAGCTACGCGGTGGACGACATCGTCGAGGGCCGCACCGGCTGGCGCGAGTATGCCGTGGTCGACCCGGCCCAAGCCGATTACCGTGGTCCGCCGCGCAAGCTCGGGCCCGAAGTCCGCCCGGCTTCGGCGGCGCTCGGGGTGCTCGGCATGCCGGGCCAGACGGCTCACGCCTGCATGATCGGCATCGGCCGGGTCCAGGCGGGCGAGACGGTGGTGATTTCGGCCGCCGGCGGGGCGGTGGGGACGATCGCCGGGCAGATCGGCAAGATGCTCGGGGCGCGAGTCGTCGGCATCGCCGGGGGGCCGGACAAGTGCGCTGCGGTCGAGGGGCTCGGGTTCGACGCCTGCGTCGATTACAAGGCCCCCGACTTTGCCGACAAGCTCAAGGCCGCCGTGCCGCAGGGGATCGACGTCTATGTCGACAATGTCGGCGGCGACGTCACCTTCAACGTGCTGCCGCTGCTCAAGTACCGGGCGCGGATGCCGGTCTGTGGGTTCATCGCCTACTACGGGATGGGCCTGACCGGCCCCGGACCCGACCGGATGCCGGGCTTCATGCGCACGATCATGTCGAAGGGACTCGAAGTCCACGGCTTCGGCGGGAGCATGGTCGGCGGCGAACAGGCTTTGACCGACCTCGCGCGGTGGCTGGCGGAGGGCAAAGTGCGACTGGCCGAAACCACATACAAGGGGCTCGACAGCGCGCCCGCAGCCTTCGCCGGCGTGTTCGGCGGCAATCGCAACGTCGGCAAAGTCGTGATCCAGGTCGCCCCGGACGAGGTTGTCGCCGCCTCCGCTTGAGCGGCGCGGCGCTTTTTCCGAGGAACCGCGGGCGGCGCGACGGAGTTGATGCTCCTGATGCGCGTCATTTTCGTCGCAAGTGCTGCCGCGCACCGTCTGCCTCATTGCAGTGGCGGAGGGTGAATGCATGCGGCCGCTGACCACCTTCATGTTCTGCACCGGTATCGAGAACAGCTCGCCGACCATCGACAACGGGCGCATCCGCATCGACGAGCTCGAAACCTGCAGCTTTTACGAGCGCTGGCTGGAGGACTTCGCGCTGGTCGAGGAGCTTGGGATCAGTTTCCTCCGATACGGCCCCCCGCTGTGCAAGACATGGCTCGGACCCGGCAAGTACGATTGGGAGTTCGCCGACCTGACTTTCGCCGAGCTCAAACGGCGCAACATCGTGCCGATCGTCGACCTCTGCCACTTCGGCGTGCCGGATTGGCTCGGCAACTTCCAGAACCCGGATTTTCCCGAGCAATTCGAAGTTTATGCCCGCGCCTTCGCGCGGCGCTACCCGTGGGTTCAGCTGTACACCCCAGTCAACGAGATGTTCATCTGCGCCTTGTTCTCGGCGCGGCACGGCTGGTGGAACGAGCAGATGACCACCGAATCCTCGTTCGTCACCTGCCTTAAGCATCTCGTGAAGGCTAACGTGCTGGCGATGACGGCGATCCTCGCGGTGCGGTCCGATGCGATCTTCGTCCAGAGCGAGTCGTCGGAGTATTTCCATGCCGAGAGCCCGAAGGCGATCGGCCCGGCCGAGCTGCTCAACGCGATGCGATTTCTCTCGCTCGACCTCAATTATGGCCGGCGCGTCAACTCCACGATGTACGAGTACCTGCTCGACAACGGCATGACGCGCGACGAGTACCACTTCTTCCTCGGGCATAGCCTCAGGCACAACTGCCTGATGGGGAACGATTATTATCTGACCAACGAGCACCGCGTGCGCGCCGACGGCACCGTCCGCCCGACAGGTGAGGTGTTCGGCTACAACGTCATCACCCGCCAGTACTATGACCGCTATCACCTGCCGGTGATGCACACCGAGACCAATCTCGACGAAGGCCCGAAAGGAACCGAGGCCGTCAACTGGCTCTGGAAGGAATGGGCCAACGTGCTCCGAGTCCGCAACGACGGCGTGCCGATCGTCGGCTTCACCTGGTATTCGCTGACCGACCAGGTCGACTGGGACACGGCGCTGCGCGAACGCAACGGCAGGGTCAATCCTCGGGGTTTGTACACGCTCGATCGCCGGATCCGCCCGGTTGGCGAGGCCTACAAGCACCTGATTGCCGAATGGCGCGAAGTCTTGCCGATGCAAAGCGTGTGCATGGTCGTGCCGGTGGTCGAGCCGCGCCGCGTAGCGCAAGAGCAGAAGGAGCACGAACGCGCGCGCGCGATCGCCGCCGGCGAGGCGGCTGGCCTCGGCTGATCTGCTCACGGGCGGCCATTGATGCCCTCCTGGCGCTCGGGCACAGTGGCGCGCGATGTCGATCCTCTATGACGAGCAGCAGGCGGCGATCGCCGAGGAAACCCGTCGGGTGCTCGCCGCCACGACCGACAAGCAGCGCCTGCTGACGCTGCTCGAGCGGACGGGCGAATTCGACCGCGCCTTCTGGAAGACGGCGGTCGACCAGGGATGGACCGCCCTGGCGATTCCCCATGTGCACGGCGGGCTCGGCCTGGGCCTGGTCGAACTCGGCATCGTCGCGCAGGCAACCGGAGCGCTCGCGGCAGGGGCGCCGTTTCTGGCGACGGGCGATGCCGTGGCCCAGGCCCTGCTCGCGGCCGGTGCAGCAGCGCTCGCCGAGGCATGGTTGCCGAAGCTCGCGGCCGGGGAGGCGATGGCGCGATCGTCTGGGCGCAAGCCGATGGAAGCCCGGTGCTCGCCTTCGCGCCGCTCGCCGGGATCGAGCGGCGCGCGCTCGGGAGCTACGACAACAGCCGCGGCTATGCCGACCTGGTCTTCGCCGGGACGCGGGCGACGCTTCTCGCCCAAGGCGACGCCGCCATGCGTCTTGGCCGGACGATCCTGGCCCGGCTTGCCGTGGTGCTCGCCCACGAGCAGCTCGGCGGAGCAGAGGCGCTGCTGTTCATCGCGCGAGATTACGCCAACGCGCGCAAGGCTTTCGGCCAGCCGATCGGCGCGTTCCAGGCGGTCAAGCACCGTATCGCCGAGCTGTACGCCTTGGTCGAGATCGCCCGCGCCAATTGCCTCCATGCCGCCGCGCGCGAGGGCTGCGCCGATTTCCTGACTGCGGCGGCCGCCGCCCGCCTTTCCGCGACCGAGGCGTACGAAACCGCCGCGCGCGACTGCGTCCAGATCCATGGGGGCATCGGCGTCACCTGGGAGCAGGGCCTCCACCTCCACATGCGCCGCGCCCGCAGCCTGGCGATTGAGGCCGGCAACGCGCTGTTCTGGGAGGACCTGCTGGTCGAGCACCTGACCGGAGCCGTGCCATGACGGTCGATCTCGACACCTGGCGCACCCGCGCCCGCGAGTGGCTTGGCGAGGTCGCACCAAACTTCGGCCGCGACGCGCGCCGCGGCCTCTCCGAAGCCGAAGACCTCGCCCTCGCCCGCCGCTACCAGGCGGCCAAGCACGATGCCGGGTTCGCCGGAATCAACTGGCCGCGCGAGTTCGGCGGCCAGGGCTTGAGCCCGCTGCACAAGGTCATCTTCGAGGAAGAGGAGATGCCGCTCGGGATGCCGAGCGCCTATTTTGGCGTCTCCCTGGGCATGCCGGTGCCGATCCTGATGCGTTATGGCAGCGACGAGGCGTGGGTGAAGCAGCGCGTGCTGGCGGCGCTGAGGGGCGAGGAGATCTGGTGCCAGCTGTTCTCCGAACCCTCGGGCGGTTCCGACCTTGCCGCCTTGCGCACCCGCGCCGAGCGCGACGGCGACAGCTGGCGCCTCAATGGCCAGAAGCTGTGGACCACATATGCCCAGCACGCCGACTACGGCGTGATCGTCGCCCGCAGCGATCCCACGGTGCCCAAGCACCAGGGCCTGACCTACTTCTGGGTCGACATGAAGTCGCCTGGCGTCACCGTCCGCCCGATCAAGCTCGCCGACGGCAAGGACCACGTCAACGAGGTGTTCTTCGACGACGTCCGCCTCGAAGATAGGCAGCGCCTGAGCCCGGTCGGCGGCGGCTTCGCGCTGGCGATCGCGACGTTGATGATCGAGCGCTACTCGGCCGCCGACCCGGCGGGGTTCGGGCCGCCGCTCGACGCCTTCATCGAGCTCGCCCGCACCAGCGAGGTCAACGGCCGCCCGGCCCTCGCCGACGGGCGCGTCCGCTCGGCGATCGCACGGCACTACGCGCTGCGCGCCGGTCTGCAGGCGATCACCCGCCGGGCGATGCTGATGATGGAAGCGGGGATGGAGCCCGGTCCCGAAGGCGCGCTCAACAAGCTCGTCGCGGTCCGCAGCCGCCAGCGGCTGTCCGAGCTGGCGCTCGACCTGATGGGCACGCTCGGCCTCGCATGGCGCCCCGGCGCCAGCGGCAAGGAGGACTGGGCGACGAGCTGGCTCGACGCCCCCACCGGCCGCATCGCCGGCGGCGCCGACGAGATGCTGCTCAACACCATCGCCGAGAAAGTCCTCGGCCTGCCGCAGGACCATCGCCCCGACAAGGGCGTGCCGTTCAACCAGATTCCCGTATGACGGAGACTGGAGCGGGCGAAGGGATTCGAACCCTCGACCCCAACCTTGGCAAGGTTGTGCTCTACCCCTGAGCTACGCCCGCTCGAACGACGCGCCCGCGCGGGGGCGGGCCGGGGAGAGCGGCGCGGGTAGCATCGCCCATTTTGGCTCGCAAGGGAAAAGTCGCGCCCGGCGGCCCGCTGCGGCGCGCGTCCGTTAGCCCTTCACAAACCGCGGCCAATCGCCACATTGGGCGCGCGACCCGACCCCCAGCAATGGAGCAGCGACTTGGCGACCCTCGGCCTCAATCTCGACGAACAGAAGGCGGTCGACCGCTTCCGCAAGAACGTCGTCGAGCCTTCGATGAACGCGATCGTGATCCTCGACTTCTGGGCCGAATGGTGCGGCCCGTGCAAGGCGCTGACCCCGGTGCTGGAGAAAGTCGCGGCCGAATACGCCGACAAGGGCGTGCTGCTCGCCAAGATCAACGTCGACGAGGAGCCGTTCATCGCCGCGCAGTTCCAGGTGCGCTCGATCCCCACCGTCTATGCGCTGTTCCAGGGCCAGCCGATCGCCGACCTGACCGCGGCACGGAGCGAATCCCAGTTGAAGGGCGTGCTCGACCAGCTCCTGGCCAAGCTGCCGGTGACGCCGGGCGGCGCGCCGGCCGAGGACGTCGGGCCGCTGATCGCAATGGGCGAGGACGTCCTGACCGGCGGCGACGGCGAGCGGGCGGCGAGCATCTTCGCGCAAATCCTCGACATCGCCCCCGATAATGCCGCCGCCAACGCCGGGCTGATCCGTTCGCTGCTTGCCGCGGGCCATCTCGATGAAGCCCAACAGGCGCTCGACGCGGTCGACCCCGCGCTCGCCGCCGATCCCGCGCTCGAGCGGGCCAAGGCGGCGCTGGCGCTGGCCAAGGACGCGCCCGATGCCCACGAGCTGGCCGCGCTCCGCGCGGCTGCGCAACAGCGCCCCGACGACATGGACGCGCAGTTCGCCTTTGCCAGCGCCGCGTTCGCGAGCGGTGACCGCGACACCGCCGCCGACACCCTGCTGCGGATGATCGCGACCGACCGCAGCTGGAACGAAGGCGCGGCGCGCGCCAAGCTGCTGCAGATGTTCGAGGCGATCGGGCTCGAGGACCCGTGGGTCGCGGCGACCCGCCGGCGCCTGTCGACGATCCTGTTCGGCTGACGGTGGGAAGCTTGATGGCGGCCCAGCGCATCTCGATCTTCCCGCTCCCGGGAGCGGTGCTTTACCCGGGGCTGGTGCTGCCGCTGCACATCTTCGAGCCGCGCTATCGGGCGATGGTCAGCGACGCGCTTGCCCGGGATCGGCGGATCGGAATGATCCAGCCGCAGCGGCAGGTCGAAGAGGCGGCGCTGTTCACGGTCGGTTGCCTTGGCAAGATCGGCGAGGTCGAGGCGCTCGACAACGGCCGCTACAATCTCGTGCTCGAGGGCGAGGCCCGGTTCCGCATCCTCCGCGAGCTCGACGTGACGACCCCGTTCCGCCAGGTCGAGGCCGAGCTGATCGACGAGCGCGACGGCCAGGTCCTGGCGCCGGTCGAGCGGGCGCTGTTCGAGCGCGAAGCGCGGCGCTTTGCCAAGGCCCAGGGCTACAGCGTCGACTGGGACTCGGTCCAGCGGCTCGACGACCTATCGCTGATCAACGGGGTTTCGCAGATCGCCCCGTTCGACTTCGCCGCCAAGCAGGCGCTGCTCGAGGCGCCGGACATTTCCGCGCGGTGCGAGCTGCTGGTCCAGCTGATGCAGTTCTTCAGCAAGCACGACGGCGACGAGGACCGCGTCACCCTTCAGTGACAACGATGGGGAGTCAGCGCTTCTCCACTGCCACTTCGCTGTGGATCACCTCATCATAGCCGGCGCCGGTCCAGCGACGGACGGTGAAGCTGCGGCTCCCGTCCATGGCAACCTGCGAGAGCCATTGCAGCGTGCGGTCGTCCGACCAGCCGATCTTGCGGTCCGTTCCGGCGGGTGAGGCCGTCGCCTCGGGCGCCGCGGGCGGGCGCGGCGTGCACTCGGCGACCCTGGCGGAGATCATCTCGGGCGCCGGCAGCGGCTGCGCCAGCGTGTCGCCCTGGTCGAGCAGCCACTTGTAGCTGCCATCCTTCTGGCGCTGCCAGACCGTGGTGAAGTATCCCACGGCATTGGCGCGCTGCCACGGTCCGCGGGTGACGGCGTAGGAGCCATCGCAGCTCATCCACACTTCGGTCGGCTGCCACTGCACCGCGACCGCCGGGTTGGCGCGCTTCTTCAGCCATTCGCGGGCCTTGACCCGCTGCGGCACGAACATCTCGGCCTCGGGCGCAGCGGTAGCGGCGAACGCGGCCCACTGCCCTTTCTCCTGCGCCAGGCGGGCAAACGCGAGCTCGGCCGTGATCACCGCGCTCGGATCGGCATAACCGCGCCGCGCGCGCTCAGGAGCGCGGTGAGCCTGTTCTGCGCCACGGTGCTCGTGCCGGGCTTGTCCGAGCGCAGGGGCGGCCGCGCCCGCGATCAGCGCCAGGCCGGCGCAGGCTAGCCCGAGCCGTCTCACAACGCGCCGTCCGCCAGCTCGATGCCAGCATTGCGGTGCGCCGCGACGATGGTGTTGCGCAGCAGCACCGCGATCGTCATCGGCCCGACGCCTCCGGGGACAGGGGTGATCGCGCTCGCAACGGCCCGTGCTTCGGCTAAGGCGACGTCGCCGACCAGCCGGGTCCTGCCATCTTCGGCGGCGGGCACGCGGTTGATCCCGACGTCGATCACCGTCGCGCCCGGCTTGATCCAGTCGCCGCGAACCATCTCCGGCCGGCCAACGGCGGCGACAACGATGTCGGCCCGGCGGACCACCGCGGGCAGGTCGCGGGTGCGGCTGTGGGCGACCGTCACCGTGCAGTTCTCCTGCAGCAGCAGCTGCACCACCGGCTTGCCGACGAGGATCGAGCGGCCGATCACCACGGCGTCGAGACCGGTGAGATCGCCGCGGTTCTCCTTGAGCAGCATGACGCAGCCGAGCGGGGTGCACGGCACCAGCCCGGGCAGGCCGAGCGCCAGACGGCCGCTGCTCACCGGCGTCAGCCCGTCGACGTCCTTGTTCGGGTCGATCGTGGCGATGACCTTGGTTTCGTCGATGTGGGCAGGGAGCGGGAGCTGGACGAGGATGCCGTCGACCGCCGGATCGGCGTTGAGCCGCGCGACCAGCGCCAGCAGCTCAGCTTCGGGCGTGTCGGCCGGAAGCTTGTGCTCGAAGCTCGCCATGCCCGCGGCGACGGTCTGCTTGCCCTTGGAGCGGACATAGACCTGGCTTGCCGGGTCTTCGCCGACCAGGACCACGGCCAGACCCGCCTTGCGCCCGGCGGCGCTCTCGAACCCCGCGGCAACTTCGGCGACGCGCGCGCGAAGGCGCTCGGCGGACGCCTTTCCATCGATCAGCGCGGCTTCGCTCATACTGTGGCGAACATCAGGTTCTTGAGCACGATCTGAATGATCGTCAGGCCGATGATCAGGACCATCGGCGAAAGGTCTAGCACCCCGGTGTCGGGCATGATCCGCCGCACCGGGTTGAGGATCGGATCGAGGATCGCATTGACCGCGCGCCACACCGCCCCGACGAACTCGTTGTGGCGGTTGACGACGTTGAACGAGAGCAGGAGGCTCAGCACGAACTGGACGATGACCACCATGACGATGATCGAGATCAGGTAACCGACAATCTCGTAAAGGGTGACGAGCAGCACGAAGGCGTCCTCTCGAAAGCTACGGCCGCGCTGATAGCGGAGCCGGAGGCGTCTTGAAACCGGAAGAATTTCGGCCGCGATGGGGTCAGGGCTTGAGCGTGCTGCTCTGGATGTGCCAGCGCAACTGCTCGGAGGTGGCGCCAGGGACGTCGTTGACGCGGGTCCAGGTGACCGTCCCGGAGATCGTTCGAAGCCCATCGTGGACCGTGGCCGGGATCGTCGCGAACGAGGAGCCGGCAGCACCCTCCTGCTGCCATGCGCCGAGCGTGACACGCGGCGCTTTGAGCTGCGCCCACTCCATCGCGAATACCGCCGGCGAGCGGCCGCTGGTCGCGCCGTTGTTGCCCCAGTAGGCCCGCACCGTCGGCCAGTCGCGACGCTCGATTGCCGCCGCCCAGGCTTGCGCCACGACCGCGAGATCGCGCGAGGTCGATGGCTCGGTGGCTGAAAGCGTGGGTGCGGAAGTAGGGGGCGTGCTGGCCACGGCCGGCGGCGGCGTGCTCGGACTCGGCGCGGGTGACGTCGGCTGATTGGCCTTGCACGCCGCGAGCGGCACGAGTGCGAGCAAGATGGCCCGCCGGATCATGCGGCGCGGATCAGCGTTCCGGCGCCGCGCGAGGTGAAGAACTCGAGCAGCATGGCGTGAGGCACCCGCCCGTCGAGCACGACCGCCGCCTCACAGCCGGCCTCGACCGCGTGGACACAGGTTTCCAGCTTGGGAATCATCCCGCCCGAGATCGTCCCGTCGGCCTGGAGGGATTCGATGTCCGCGGGGGTGAGATCCGTCAGCAGCTCACCGGCCTTGTCGAGCACGCCGCGGACGTCGGTCAGCAGGAACAGCCGCTTCGCCCCGAGCGCCGCGGCAATCGACCCCGCCATCGTGTCGGCGTTGATGTTGTAGGTCGCTCCGTCGGCGCCGGCGGCGATCGGGGCGATCACCGGGATCATTCCAGCGGCGCAGGCGGTGTCGAGGATGGCCGTGTCGATGGTCTCCGGCTCGCCGACGAAACCAAGGTCGACCGCCAGCTCGATGTGGCTGTCCGGGTCCTTGCTGGTGCGCGTCACCTTGCGCGCGGTGACCAGCCCGCCGTCCTTGCCCGAGAGGCCGAGGGCCTTGCCGCCCGCGCCCGCGATCCAGCCGACGATCTCTTTGTTAATGGCGCCGGAGAGGACCATTTCGGCGATCTCCGCCGTCGCCTTGTCGGTCACCCGAAGCCCGTCGACGAAGCGCGATTCGACCCCGAGCTTCTTGAGCATTGCGCCGATCTGGGGACCGCCGCCGTGGACCACCACCGGGTTGATGCCGATCGCCTTGAGCAGCACGATGTCCTTGGCGAAGTCGCGGGCGAGCTCGGGGTCGCCCATGGCGTGTCCGCCGTACTTCACCACAAACGTGCACCCGGCGTAACGCTGCAGGTAAGGCAGGGCTTCGACCAACGTCTCGGCCTTGGCGAGACCGACCTGGTCGCGCGCGGAAGGATTGGGTTCGGACATCGCTTGCGCTTTGGCGAAGGGGCGCGGAAATTACAATCGTCGCGGCCTCCTAAGCGCTCCGGCCGCCTACCGTGCGGCGCTTTGGGCAATCCGCTCGCGCAGCCGTTCGATCGCGCTGGGGGAGGGAGTCTCGGCCTCGCGCCAGCCGCGATCGAGCCGCAGCAGGCGTGCGTAGAAGCGCTCGGTCTCGGCGATCAGCTCGCGCAGGTGCAGCTCGAGCAACGCCACCTTCGCCGGATCTCCGCCGGGATGGTCCGGCACCAGGCGGCCATAGCGGCGCAGCTGGAAATCGCTGAGATCACCGGCAAAGTATGCGCGGTGATTGAGCAGCCACGCGATCGCCTGCATCATCCGGGTCATCGTCCGCAGCGCCTCACACGAGAGCGCGATCCGCGCGGCGTCGTCGTCTCGGCCCGCCTCGTCCAGCCGGCC
>JAEKKO010000150.1 GCA_019510335.1 Novosphingobium sp.
CTCGACATGCGCCGGGCGATCGACCACTGGAAGGCCCATCACATCGACCTGACGCGGCTGCTCCACCGGGTCGAACCGGCGGCCGGAACGACGCTCGGCGTCAGCACGAGCCAGGACCACGGCCTCGCGGCGGCGCTCGACAAGGACCTGATTGCGGCCTCCGGCGACGCGCTCGATCGACGCGAAGCGGTGCGGATCGAGCGCGGCGTCAAGAATGTCAACCGCACGGTCGGCGCTATGCTCTCGGGCGAGGTCGCCAAGCGCTTCGGCCACGGCGGCTTGCCGGACAACACCATCAACGTCCGCCTGACCGGGGTCGCCGGGCAGAGCTTCGGGGCGTTCCTCGCCCACGGCGTGACGCTCGACCTCACCGGCGATGCCAACGACTACGTCGGCAAAGGCCTGTCCGGCGGTCGGGTGATCGTCCGCCAGCCGAGCCACGTCGAGCGCGAGCCGACCGAGAACATCATCGTCGGTAACACCGTGCTCTACGGCGCGATCGCCGGCGAGGCGTTCTTCAACGGCGTTGCCGGCGAGCGCTTCGCGGTCCGCAACTCGGGCGCGGTGGCGGTGGTCGAAGGCTGCGGCGATCACGGCTGCGAGTACATGACCGGCGGGGTCGTCGTCGTGCTCGGCAGGACCGGGCGCAACTTCGCCGCGGGCATGTCGGGCGGCATCGCCTACGTCTACGACCCGGACGGGGCCTTCGGCGACTTGTGCAACGCCTCGATGGTCGAGCTGCTGCCGCTCTCGCCCGAGCGCGACGAGGACGACGGCGCCGGACGCCCGCAGCAGCGGATGGCCAG
This sequence comes from Novosphingobium sp., assembly GCA_019510335.1. Taxonomy (GTDB): domain Bacteria; phylum Pseudomonadota; class Alphaproteobacteria; order Sphingomonadales; family Sphingomonadaceae; genus Novosphingobium. Next base: position 807 of record JAEKKO010000150.1, read on the forward strand.
CGCGTGGGACGCCGGGATGGGGGACATGCTGCGTCACGACGCCGAGCGCTTGCGCATCCTGCTGGAGCGTCACCATCTCCATACCGGCAGCCAGCGCGCCCGCGCCCTGCTCGACGACTGGGCCACGACCATGGGCCAGTTCGTCAAGGTCATGCCGCGCGATTACGCGCGCGCCCTCAAGCAACTCGAGGCCGAGCGGATCGAAGCCGCCTCGGTCGCCGCCGAATAACGGGAACCGCCGAACGATGGGTAAGGAAACCGGCTTTCTCGAGCTGGACCGCGAAGACCGTGGCTACGCCGATCCGCAGGAGCGGGTGAAGCATTATAAGGAGTTCTACGTCCCGCAGAGCGAGCCCGCGCTGCGCGGACAGGCCTCGCGCTGCATGAATTGCGGCATTCCGTTTTGCCACAACGGCTGCCCGGTCAACAACCAGATCCCCGACTGGAACCACCTGGTCTACGAGGGCGACTGGAAGACCGCGCTCGACAACCTCCACTCGACCAACAACTTCCCCGAGTTCACCGGCCGCATCTGCCCCGCCCCGTGCGAGGCGGCGTGCACCCTGAACATCGTCGACGCGCCGATCACCATCAAGTCGATCGAGTGCGCGATCGTCGACAAGGGCTGGGAGAACGGCTGGATCGCCCCGCAAGTGCCCAAACGGCAGACCGGCAAGACCGTGGCCGTGGTCGGCTCGGGCCCGTCCGGACTCGCCGCCGCGCAGCAACTGGCCCGCGCCGGCCACGCGGTGACGGTGTTCGAGAAGAGCGACCGCCCCGGCGGCCTGCTCCGCTACGGCATCCCCGACTTCAAGATGGAGAAGCACCTGATCAACCGCCGGTGCGTGCAGATGGAGGCCGAAGGCGTCCAGTTCCGCACCTCGGTCGAGGTCGGCGTCACCGTCTCGGTTGCCTCGCTCAAGCAGAACTTCGACGCGATCGTGCTCGCCGGAGGCGCCGAGGAAGCGCGCAACCTCGACATCCCCGGCGCCGAGCTGCCGGGCGTGCGCATGGCGATGGAGTTCCTCACCCAGCAGAACAAGCGCAACGCCGGCGACGATGAGTTCCGCGCCGCGCCGCGCGGGTCACTGCTCGCCACCGGCAAGCACGTCATCGTCATCGGCGGCGGCGACACCGGCTCGGACTGCGTCGGCACGTCGAACCGCCAGGGCGCGCTCAGCGTCACCCAGCTCGAGATCATGCCGCGGCCGCCCGAGAAGGAAGACAAGGCACTGACCTGGCCGAACTGGCCGCTCAAGCTGCGCACCTCGTCGAGCCACGAGGAAGGCTGCGCCCGCGATTGGGCGGTGCTGACCAAGCGCGTGGTCGGCGACAACGACGTCAAGGGCCTCGAATGCGTCCGGGTCGAGTGGGTCGGCGGACGGATGCAGGAGATCCCCGGCAGCGAGTTCACCTTGCCGGCCGACCTGATCCTGCTGGCGATGGGCTTTACCGGCCCGCGCCGGCGCGGGCTGCTCGACCAGGCCGGAATCGCGTTCGACCCGCGCGGCAACGTCGCCGCCAACGTGGTCGACTACCAGACCAGCGATCCGCAGATTTTCGCCTGCGGCGACATGCGCCGCGGCCAGAGCCTGGTCGTGTGGGCGATCCGCGAGGGGCGGCAGGCGGCCCGCGCCGTCGATCTCGCCCTGATGGGCGTGAGCGAACTCCCGCGCTGAGGCTGGCGCATCCGGCGAATCGGGCGCAGTTTCGCCCGATGCGCCGACTTGCCGCCCTCGCCTCGCTCGCTCTGCTCGCTTCGCAGCCGCTCTCGGCCGGCGATCCGGCGGTCGGGCAGTACCGCGTCTCCGAAGGACCGGACATTGCCGGCGGGCTGTGGCTCCACGCCGACGGGCAATTCGAATACGGGCTCGCCGCCGGCGCGCTCGACGAACAGGCCAAGGGCCGGTGGCGGCGGCAGGGCGAGTCGATCGTGCTCACCACCACCCCCAGGCCCCGCCCGCCGCTGTTCCGGATGGAACCGCGCGCCGCGCCCGCGGCCGAGGCACCGACCCTGCTGGTGACCTGGCCGGACGGCCGCGGCGTCCCCGGCGTCGACTTCCGCCTCGGCTTCGACAGCGGCGAGCCAATCGTCGACTACACCCAGGAGACCGGCTGGACGCTCGCCCCCGACGAGCACCGCACGCCGCGCTGGATCGAGCTGGCGGTGCCGATGCACGGCCTGGTTTCGCCGCGCTTCACGCTCCCGCCCGGACCCGGCACGCTGCGCTTCGTGATCGTTCCCAATGACATCGGCACCGTCGATTTCGAGGGCACCCGCGCCGACATCGCCGAGGACAAGCTGGTGCTCCACCGAGACGGGGGCGACATGCACTTCACCCGCGAGCGCCGCTGAGGGTCAGTCCAGTCGCCAGTCGATCGCCCCGCGCCCCTGCTCCTCGAGGAAGGCGTTGGCCTGGCTGAAATGACCGCAGCCGAAGAAACCGGCATGCGCCGACAGCGGACTCGGGTGCGGGGCGGTCAGCACGAGGTGCGGCGATCCCGGGCCGAGCCCCGCCACCCGCGCCGCCTTGTTGCGGGCGTGGTTGCCCCACAGTAGGAACACCGTCGGATCGGCGCGCTCGGCGACGGCCGCGACGATCGCGTCGGTCACCGCGTCCCACCCGAGCTGCTGGTGGGATCCGGCGCGGCCTTCCTCGACCGTCAGCGAATTGTTGAGCAGCAGCACGCCCTGGCGCGCCCATTTCTCGAGGTTGCCATGGGCCGGGCGGGCTATGCCGAGGTCGGTCTCGAGCTCCTTGTAGACGTTGGCGAGCGAGGGCGGCACCCGCACTCCGGGCGGCACCGAAAACGCCAGGCCATGTGCCTGGCCGGGCCCGTGGTAAGGGTCCTGGCCGAGGATCACGACTTTGACCGCGTCGAGTGGCGTCAGCTCGAGCGCCCGGAGCCGTGCCCCGCGCGGCGGGTAGATGCGCTTGCCGGCCTGCTCCTCGGCGCTGAGGAAGCCGCCGAGCTGCCGGGCCGCCCGCGACTGCAGCACCGGCTCGAGCACCGGCTTCCAGCTTTTGGGCACCGGCCCATCCTGCACGCCCGGTTTCCTCCGCCGGCGGGGCTTCCGCTCCCCGCCCAATCCGCCTAAGCACCTCTCGAATATGGCTGTCCATCTCCACGAAGAAGATCTCCCCGAAGGCGTGCTCGCCCCCGGACCGGTCGCCGTCGACACCGAGACGATGGGTCTCGTCACCCGTCGCGACCGCTTGTGCCTAGTCCAGATCGCCGACGGCCGCGGCGACGAGCATCTCGTCCGCTTCCGCTCCGGCACCCCTTACGATGCCCCCAACCTCAAGGCGGTGCTCGCCGATCCGGCGCGGATCAAGCTCTACCACTTCGCCCGCTTCGACCTTGCCGCGATCGAGTACTACCTCGGGGTGACGGCAGCCCCGGTGTTCTGCACCAAGATCGCCAGCAAGCTGATCCGCACTTACACCGATCGCCACGGCCTCAAGGACCTGGTGCGCGAGCTGCTCGGCAAGGAAATCTCCAAGCAGCAGCAGTCGAGCGACTGGGGCGCGCCGGTGCTGAGCGAAGCGCAGCAGGATTACGCCGCGTCCGACGTCCGCCATCTCCACGCGATGCACGATATCCTGATCGGCCGGCTCGAGCGCGAGGGCCGCGCCCAGATTGCCCAGGCCTGCTTCGACTTCCTCCCGGTCCGCGCCCGGCTCGACATCGCCGGCTGGGCCGAGCTCGACATCTTCAGTCACGAATAGGCCCCGGCGATGACTCACGCCGCCGACGTGATCCGTGATCGCCGCCGCGAGTTCGCCGCGCCCGGGGGGTTTCACGACAAGCTGATCGGCTTTCTCGCCCGCGCCCTGCCGGCCGCGCTCGGGCTGGTGTTCGCGGTGCTGATCCTCGCTCCGCTTGCGCCGCGGGGAGAGATCAGCTTCCTGCTCGATCGCAACAAGGTCGCGGTGACGGCGGAGCGATTGCGGGTCGAGCACGCCACATTCCGACCGAAGTCGTGCGGGTCCCCGGGCCGGTCCAGTTCCAGGCCGCCGATGGCTACCGGATGACCGCCAGGGGCGTGTCGATCGACATGCGCGACCGGCGGGTGGTCGGCTCGGGCGGGATCGACGGCGTGGTTCCCGCGGGCTCGTTCAGCTCCGACCAGATCCTCGCCGACCTGGCCGCGCGCACCGTCGTTCTCAATGGCCACGCCA
>JAEKKO010000382.1 GCA_019510335.1 Novosphingobium sp.
GCGGCATATCCTTGAGATGCGCGCCGACGACGGCGAGCCTGATGCGGTCCATGCGACCCTCCAGATCGAGTTCAGGGGAAGTGTAGGGAGTGCCCCAGCCGTCGGCCATGCCGAGCAGCGCGCGGTCGGCGCCGGCGGGTGCGAAGAAGCTGACGCCGAAGCCGGTGCCGTTGAGGCGGAAGCCCGCGGGCACGGCGATCGCCGCCATGTCGAGCAGGTTCACGAAATTGGTATAGGTGCCGAAATGGCTGTTGAGCGCGATCGGGTTCGCCTGCATCTCGCGCAGGCGGTAGATCGTCGGCGCGGTCGGCACCATCAGCGCGTCGATCTGCTGCCACATGGCCTCGGCGGCGCGCGCGTGTTGGGCAAGCTGGTACTGGCCGCGGAACGCCTCGACCGCGCTCTTGCCGACCCCGGCCTCGATGATCGTGCGCACGGTCGGGTCGATCGATCCGGGTCTTTCTCGCAGGAAGTCCTCGATACCGGCGGTGCGCTCGGCGACCCAGGGGCCGTCGTAAAGCAGCTTGGCGGCTTCGAGCAGCGGCGCGATGTCGACCTCACGGACCGAATAGCCGAGCGCGCCCAGTCGATCGATCGCCTTGTCGAACAGGTATTCGGCCTGGAGGTCGCCGAACCAGGGCCGGTTCCGCGGCAGCGGCACGCCGATACGCTGGCCGAGCTGCATGTCGCGCAGCCGCCGCGAATAGACGTCCTCCGCATCGAAGCCGGCGACGATCTCGTCGATCAGTGCGCAATCCTGCGCATCGGCGGCCAGCACGGTAATGCAGTCGAGCGAGCGGCAGGCGGGCAGCAAACCCGTCGTGCTCCAGCGGCCCTTGCTGGGCTTGTGCCCGACCAGGCCGTTGAACGCGGCCGGCACTCGGCCCGAGCCCGCGGTGTCCGTGCCGAGCGCGAAAGGAACGAGCCCAGCCGCCACCGCCACCGCCGAGCCCGAGCTAGACCCGCCGCTGACGTAGTTCAGGTTGAACACGCAGGCCGGCGCGCCATAGGGGCTGCGCGTGCCGTTGAGCCCCGTGGCGAACTGGTCGAGGTTGGTCTTGCCGATGCAGACCGCGCCGGCATCGAGCAGCTTCTGCACGACCACGGCATTGCGCTCGGGCCGATAGG
>JAEKKO010000059.1 GCA_019510335.1 Novosphingobium sp.
CAGCGCAACATCATCGCCGAGCGGGTCCTCGAAATGCCGCGCGAGCCGAAGGGGTGGACGGCATGATCGAGCGCGCCGAACTCCACGATGCCGCGGCCAAGGCGTTCCCGGCGAGCGAGCTGCGCCCCCAACGCGACTCGGGCTGGCAGCAGATCGCCGAGCTCGGCTGGCTGCTGCTGCCCCTGCCCGAAGACGACGGCGGCCTCGGCCTCGGCCGCGATTCCGCTGCGGCCCTGCAGTTCGAGCTCGGCAAAGCGCTCGCGACGGTGCCGCTGCTCCCCGCGCTGCTGAGTGCGGGTGCAATCGGCCGCTGCTTGGGGTTGGCGGACAAGAGCGGCGTGATCGAGCGGGCCGTCTCCGGCGAGTTCGTCACCTGCAGCCTGCTCCCGGGTTACGACGTCAGCAGCGAGGGCGAACGGCTGAATGGCCGCATGGCCGGTGTTCCCGACGCTGACATGGCCAGTCACGTGCTGGTTGCGACTGGGAACGTCGCCGCGCTGGTGCCCCTCACCGCAGGCGGCGTGACCGCGACCGAAACCCCGATGTGGGACGAAACCCGGCGGCTGTTCGATATTTCTTTCGACGAAGTGGCGATCGATCCCGCGCTGATCCTGGCGCGGGGCAATGCCGCGGCGGGCCTCGGGGAGAGCCTGCAGGGCGAATTGCTGATCGGCCTTGCAGCCGACTCACTCGGCGGTGCCGAAGCGGTGCTGGCGATGACTGTCGATTACCTCAAGCAGCGCCGCCAGTTCGACCGGCCACTCGCCATGTTTCAGGCGCTCAAGCACCGCTGCGCCGACCTCAAGACCCAGATCGCCGCGGCCGAAGCGCTGCTATGGGCGCGCGCCGCCGATAATCGCGCCACTCTCGCGGATCTCGGCGCGCTCAAGGCGCTCGCTTGCGAGGTTTACCGCTTCACCACCGAGGAGGCCATCCAGCTCCACGGCGGCATCGGACTGACCGATGAGTACCCGGCGCACTTGTTCATGAAGCGCGCCCACCTCAATATCGCTCTGGGCGGCGACGCCGATCATTGGCGCGAGGTGGCCGGGCGCGCAGCGCTGGAGGCGCTGCCCTGAAGGCGCGGGCCGACCCCGTCGCCGGAGGTCGATCGAGCGGCTCACACGGTCGCTGATCTCGCAAAATATAGTGTCAATGCAGCAATTGCGACCGCCATCATCACCAAGGAAATGAACCACACCATTTGGGGACTCGCCCAATAGGATTTGAGTGTCGCCGGGCGATAGCGACCTCGCGAGTTCCTTCGCGGCACCGTATCAGCGCCGCGCACATGCTCGTCGCTTCGCATTTCGGGCGAATGCGAAGCATCTGTTTCTGCGACCATTCTTATACCGAACTCGCGAAAGTTGTGTGCCATCCACATCCGGTACCGGTACTCACGCCGGAGCGCGTCATCACGAACGCGGTGGTCAGGCGGCAAGATGCGAGTAGTCTTCCGCCTCCTCGGTTGCGCCCACCTCATCAGGCTCATGGCCCCGGCCTCAGCGGCTTGCCTTGCCCAGTTGGCAGTCCACCTCACCGGAGAGGCAGACTGCCGTGGGGCAAGCGACACCGGTATTGGTCCTGCGTCTAGGCAGGAACGCCAAAGCGTAGCCGAGTCTTGGGTTCGCGGTTCTTGCGCATGGTGAGTCCGATTGCTCCGAAGCCCAGCATCATCAGCGCCCATGTCGCAGGCTCGGGAAGCGGGCTGGGCACAGACACATGTCCCTGATTGGCCGCGAGACCGCCATTCTGATTGTCGTGGGTTATGGCGGTGTAGGCACCGAGCGACTGCAAGCTAAACGTTGAATTGGCGCCGATGGCGTCGAAATTGAGGGTCGTGGCGGTTGCCGGATTGGTGTTGAGCGGGGCGCCCTCATAAGTGAACACCAGATTGAACAGTCCGGGGTTGTCCGACGCTCCGACGTTCGCCAGAGCCGTGTTGTCAGGACTGGTGACCAGTTGCGCCGAGGCGGCCACGTTCGGGGCATACGGATTGATCAGCGCACCAACCAAGCCAGCGAAATCGTAAATGACCAGCCGGTCGCCCGGCAACAGGCTCTCCTTGGCTGTGACGGTGCCCTGATAGAGCCACTTGTAGGTTCCGTCGCCGTTGGGTGTGACACTTTGGAGGGTCGGGAGGATATCGGCCCAGGCGACCGAAGCGCATCCCAAACTTGCCATTCCCGCGAGCGCGACCACTAACTTACGCATGTCCAACTCCTCCTGAATCCGCCACGTTGGGCAGGGGTTTGATTGGTGCGACCCGCCCGTTAACCATTTGCGAGAAGCTTGGTTCCATGATTCAAATCGGTTTTTTCAGGGTTCGTTTCAAACTGGCACAACTGCTCCCGGCCTTGCGTCCGAAAAGCGTCGGTTGCTCGCCCGGTTGCTGCGGCCCCTCGCCAGCGTCGCCCGCGGGTGCCATATTGTTGGGACCACCCCACCCAGATGGAGGGTTCGATGCGGCAACTGTCTCGCCACAACCGCGTCGAGCAGCATACGAGCCAAGCGAAGGGCTACGCAGCGTTGACGGCGGGCCTCGCACAAGACGAACGCAGCGTCCTGCTGCGCGAGCGGATCGGCGCGAATCCGGATGACGAAGTGCTCGATGTCGCGTGCGGGCCAGGCCGACTCTCGCTCGAGCTTGCGCCGTTCGTCCGCAATGTCACCGGTCTCGATCTCACCCCGGCGATGCTCGAGCAGGCGCGCGAGGCGCAGGGCCGCGCTGGCGTGGCGAATGTCGCCTTCGTTGCCGGCGACGCGGCGACCATGGCGTTTCCCGATGCCGTGTTCTCGCTCGCGATCTCGAGCGCCGCCTTCCATCATTTCGAGGCGCCCCGACAGGTCCTCGCCGAAATGGTGCGGGTTTGTGCATCCGGCGGCCGGGTGGTGGTCAACGACGTGACCCCCGACAGTACCAAGGCAGCCGAATACAACCGCATGGAGCGGCTACGTGATCCGTCGCACGGCCATGCTCACACGGTGGATGAGTTTATAGAACTCGGCGCATGCGTCGGACTGGGCAAACCTGAAGTTTACTCGAGCCTCTCCGGACCGATACCGTATTCCGCGGTGCTCGCCACGTCATTTCCGGAGGAGATTACCCGCGAAGCGTTGCTTGAGCTGATGCGCCGCGACAGCCATGAAAATCGTTTGGGCTTCGCCGTGCAGCTGCGTGGAGATGAGGTGTTGGTCAGCTACCCGACATCGCTGATCGTGTGGAAACGGCCTTAGCGCGATGCGACGCGGCTATCACTGCCGCATCGAATCCCCGCCGTCGACGCTCAGCACCTGGCCGGTGATGAAGCTGCCTTCGTCCGACATCAGCAGCGCGCCCATCGCCGCGATGTCTGCGGGCGTGCCGAGCCGGCCGACCACGGTGCGCGCGGCGAATTCGCGTGCCATCTCGGGTGGGATCACGGCATTGAAGCGGGCATGGGCGATGACGCCCGGCGCGATCGCGTTGGCCCGAATTCCCTCGCGCCCGAACCGCTTGGCGACGTGGCGCATCAGCGCGTGGACGGCGACCTTGCTCATCGAATAAGCGACCCGCACCGGCTCGCCGATGAACGCCGCACCGGACGTCGTGTAGACAATCGATCCCCCGCCGCGGGAGAGCATCGCCGGAACTGCATGGCGCGTGCACAGTACGAAACCACGCGCGTTGACCCGCATCACCTCGTCGTAGGCGTCGAGCGGAAGGCCGAGCACATCGAGCCCGCTCTCCCCGTCCTTGAAGCTGGCGAAATTGGCATGGAATCCGTCGAGCCCGCCGAACCGGGAAACCGCGAGATCCACCGCCGCGCGAACCGATTCGTCCTCAGCGCCATCGAGGGCGACCCCCACTGCCGTGCCGCCGAAGGCGACGATCTCGTCGGCCAACTTTCGCGCCGCGCCGGCATTGAGATCGCCGAGAACTAGCGACGCGCCTTCGGCAGCGTAGCGGCGGGCAAGCTCGTCTCCGATCCCGCCGCCGCCAGCAACAACGATGACCTTGCCGGCGAGCCTGCCGCCGGTCGGTCCCTCACCCGCGGGCACGGAGCTCCTTCGCCGCCTCGGCAATGTCCATCGGCTGGACCAGGAACGCGTCCTCGAGAACCTTGGCGAACGGCACCGCGCAATAGGGCGCACCGAGCCGGCGGACCGGCGCCTTGAGCTTGCCGAACAGATCTTCCTGGATGGTCGCGGCGATCTCCGCGCCGGGGCCGAAATGGCGCACCGCTTCATGGACGACGATCGCCCGCCCCGTCTTCTCGACCGAGGCGAGGACCGTGTCCTTGTCCCACGGCGACAGTGTCCGCAAGTCGATCACCTCGGCCGAGATGCCGGCACCGGCGAGGTGCGTCGCGGCGGCCAGGCAGTTGGCGACCATGCCCGAATACGTGACCAGCGTGACGTCGCTGCCTTCCTGGGCAATTCGCGCCTTGCCGAGCGGGATTGGTCCCTGATCGGGCGCAATTTCACCGGGGACGAACATCGTCCGGCTGTTCTCGATGAAGAGCACCGGATCGGGATCCTGGATGGCCGAGAGCAGCAAGCCCTTGTAGTCGGCCGGAGTCGCCGGAGCGACCACCTTGATCCCCGCCGTATGAGCGAACCAGCCTTCGTAATGGTCCGAGTGCTGGCCCGCGGTCTGCCAGCCGGCGCCGGTCAGGGTGCGGATCGTGATCGGGACCTGGCTCTGGCCGCCGGACATGAAGCGCAGCTTGGCGGCGTGGTTGACGATCATGTCCATGGCCACCGTGATGAAGTTCATCAGCATGATCTCGGCCACGGGCTTATACCCAGCCATCGCCGCGCCGATCGCCGCGCCCATGATCGACTGCTCGGCGATCGGGGTCGAGCGCACGCGCAAGTCGCCGAACTTGGACGAGAGGCCGCGGGTCGTGCCCATCACGCCGCCGCCCTCGCGGTCGGCAACGTCCTCGCCGAACACAAGGACCTTCGGATCGTTCTCCATCGCCTCGAACAGCGCCGCCGAGACCGCCTGCTGGCCGGTCATCTTGAGCATTTCCATCGTATCGGTGCTCATGCCGGAATCTCCTCGGCGAAGACGTCGCGACGCAGCTCCTCGAGCGGCGGCGGCGCGCTGTTGAAAGCGAAGTCGATCGCGTCCTGGACTTCGGCCTCGATCTTGGTCTGCAGCTCGGCTAGCTGCTCCTCGGTCGCCACGCCGCTGTCGACGAGCTTCTGGCGGAAGCGCGGCAGCGGGTCGATCGCCATCGCCGCGGCCTTCTCTTCCTTGGTCATGTAGCTGTCGTCATCGCCGAAGACGTGGCCCATGAAGCGGAAGGTCTTGCACTCGAGCAGGGTCGGACCTTCGCCATTGCGCGCGCGCTCGATCGCCACATGAGCGTGAGCGTACATGTCGAACGGATCATTGCCGTCGACCGTGTAACCCGGCATTCCATAGCCGATCGCGCGCTTGGAGATCAGGTCGACCGAAGTGCCGTTCTCATAGCGAGTGTGCTCGGCGAAGCCATTGTTTTGGCATACGAAGATCACCGGCAGCCTCCACACCGATGCGAGGTTCATCGCCTCATGGAAAGCGCCAATGTTCGAGGCGCCGTCGCCGAAGTAGGCGACCGTCACCCGCTTGGAGCCATCGAGCAGCGAAGCCCAGCCGAAGCCATTGGCGATCGGCATCGAGGAGCCGACGATCCCGGTGGTGACCATCACTCCGGTCTCCGGATGGGTGAGGTGCATCGGGCCGCCCTTGCCCTTGCAGGTGCCGTCGACTCGCCCGCAGATCTCCGCCCACAGCGGCCGCAGCGGCATGTCCTTGGCGACCATGTCATGGATGCCGCGGTAGATCGTGCAGATCACGTCCTCGTCGGTCATCAGGTGCGACATCGTCGACGGGATGACCTCCTGCCCTCGCGCCGAGTAATAGGGCGCGGTGATGCGGCCACGGCGGATCTGGGCGCGGGTGGCGTCGTCGTTGCGCTCGACCCGCAACATCCGGCGGAAGATGTCGAGCTGGGCAGCGGCATCTGGCGAGGCCGTGTTGCTTTGAGCGTTGCTAGGGGTCTGGGCCATGGTCCCTCTTTGGCTGGGGCGAGGCGCGCAAGCGCAGGGGCCGCGCCTGTGTAGCGGCAAGGCTCCTGTCCGCAAGGGTTCGGCAGAGGGATCGGACGGAGCGCCTGCCCTCCCCCTGCAATTGCGCCACGGCGATATCGTGGAAGTCGCGGCAATGACCGTATGAGCCGATATCTGCGGCCGGGATTGACGCCGCGCTCGAGCGGGCTAGGTCCGGGCAAATACGGATGGGAGACAGTCATGAAGGTCGCGCGCGCAATCGGCGGTGCCGGCATCGAGGCGCTGACGATCAGGGATGAGCCGATCATCGAGCCCGGCCCCGGTGAAGCCCTGGTCCGGCTGAGGGCCGCGACGCTGAATTTCCGCGATCTGCTGTTTATCACCGGGCGCCTGCCCAACATGACCAAACAGCCGGATTATGTCCCGCTGTCATGCAGCGTCGGTGAAGTCGTTGCGATCGGCGACGATGTGGAGCGGGTTTCAGTCGGTGAACGCGTCACCCCGATATTCTCGCTCGGATGGATCCGCGGGCCCCAGGCTAGCTACGATATGCTCGGCGGTTCTGCCGACGGCGTCGCGCGACAATACGCTACCTTCCCCGCCGAAAGCTTGTGCCATGTGCCCGACCAGCTCGGCGACTTCGAAGGAGCGACACTGACTTGCGCCGGATTGACCGCATGGTCGGCCCTGACCCAATATCGCACGTTGCAACCGGGCGACTGGGTCCTGGCCCACGGCACCGGCGGAGTATCGATCGCCGCGCTTCAGTTTGCCAAGGCGATGGGCGCGAACGTTGCGATCACCTCTTCGTCCTACGCCAAGCTCGCCCGCGCCGAAGTGCTCGGCGCGGACGTGATGATCAACTATCGCACCACCCCCGATTGGGAGAAAGCGGTACGCGATGCGATCGGCGGCAACGAGGTCGCGATCGTCGTCGACACGGTCGGGGTCGAGCAGTTCGACAAAAACGCCGCGTTGCTGCGCGAGGACGGTCAGTTGGCCGCCATCGGTATGCTTGGTTCCGATTTCAGCTGGTCCCGGATGGGCCAGGGGGTCAATGTCGTCGCCATATCGGTCGGAAATCGCGATCAGCACGAGGAGATGGTCGAGTTCATCGCCGAGCATCGCATCCGCCCGGTCGTCGACGTGGTCTATGACCTTGAGCGACTTGCCGACGCCTACCGCCATCTCGAAAGCGGCAAGTTCTTCGCCAAAATCGGCGTCACGTTGCTGTAACTGGCAATCGAGCGCTCCCGCGCGCTCGGCTTACTCTGACTTTGCCTTGATCGCACCGAGCTTCTCAGAGCCGAGCACCTTGAACATCGCATCGGCCGAACCGACCACCCGGTCACCCGCCTGGATCAGCCCCCGCACGAAGATCAGCTGCGAGGTCTTGCGCACCACCTCCGGCCGACAGGTCAGCATCGAGCGGAGCGGTGCCGCAGCGGTGAATTGAAACTGTAGCTGCACCGTGGCCATGTACGGCTCGTCGAGAGTATCCGAGGCGCCCACGCCGAGCGCAATGTCGGCGAAAGTCATCAACGCGCCGCCGTGAACCATCGCCCCGTGGTCGTTGGCCTGACCGTCGTCTGTAATCAGGCAAACCTCGCGCGCGCCTTTGGGCCCGCGCATCCACGTGGGCCCGATCACCGCCGAGAACCGGCTGGTCGGCAGCTGTTGCCAGCCGTCGGCTTCCAGTTGCTGGGGGGTCGCGCCGCTCATAGCGCCTGGTTCGCCAGGCCCGCCGCGTGCTTGGCGGCGATCCAGCCGAACGTCATCGACGGGCCGACGCTCGCGCCTGCGCCCGGATAGACCCGGCCCATCGGCGAGGCGGTGGTCACCCCGCAGGCATAGAGTCCTTCGAACGGGGTGCCGTCGCCCTTGAGCACGCGCGAGTTCACATCGGTAATCACGCCGCCGTAAGTGCTGACGTCGCCAGGGATGACGTCGACCGAGTAGAACGGCGCCTTGTCGATGCGTCCGAGGGTGCGGAACTGCTCGTTGAGGCGCGGATCGCCGAGGAACTGGTCGTACTTGCGGTCGCCGCGGTGGAAGTCCTCGTCACGGCCATTGTCAACGAAGCCGTTCCAGCGGTCGACCGTGGCCCTCAGCGTCGCCGGATCGACGTTGATTTGCCGGGCGAGTTCCTCGATCGTGTCGGCCTTCTTGATGTAGCCGGTCTCCAGCCACTTGGCTGGAACCTTGCCCTGGCCGCCATTCGCCAGCGGGTAAAGGTCGATGTACTGCTGGTCGAGGATGGCCCAGCTCGGAATCGCCGGAACTTCGCGGTTCCGCTTGACCATGCGCTCGCAGTATTCCTCATAGCTGCCGCCCTCGTTGAGGTAGCGGACGCCGGTCTGGTCGACGAGGATCGCGTGCGGCTTGGCGGTGACGGCCTGTGCGCCGGGGGCGACGTAGTCCGTCTCCCACCCTGGCGCGCGGGTCATCTGGAAACCGACCATCTCGTCCATTTGGGCCAGAGTGCCGCCGATCCGCTCGAGCTCGCGGTGCATCTCGCCGGTGTCGCCCTCGGCGGTCATCGACCATTCCGAACGGGTGCCCGGCATGTACTTGTCGCGCATCTCCTGGTTGTGGGCGAACCCGCCGGCGTTGATCAGGATGCCAAGGCGCGCGCCGATCCGCCACGGCTTGCCGTCCTTGGTCGTGACCACCCCGGTGGCCTTGCCGTTCTCGATCACCAGCTCGGACACGGGGGTCTCCAGGCGAATGTCGGCGCCCGCCCCGAGCGAGGCCTTGAGCATTCGCCCCTGCAGCGCGGCGCCGGCCGTGACCCAGCGCTTGCCCGTTAGCTTGGCCCAGGCCATCGCTGAGCCGACCCGGACATAGAACTTCAGCTTGTCGAGGCCGCCCATGAAGGGCAGTTGCATCCCCTCGTCGAGCAGCGCCGGAACTTCGAGGAAGCCCTGCCGCAGCTTCGGCTCCCAGTCCCCGAGCTCGGCCTTATTGAAGGGGCGCGCGACGACGGTGCGGCTGGTTTTGCACCCGCCGGGATACTCGTCGTAGTAATCGGGCCAGAACTTCGAGCCCCGGAGCAGTTGGACCCCCTCGCGGACGAGGAACTCGATCATCTTGCGCCCTTCGACGATGTAGGCGAGCCGCTTCTCGTGCGAGGTTCCGGGGGCCGTCGGATCGTCGCCGATCACGGCATCGAGGTAGGTGATGCCTTTCTCGGTGCTGTCCTCGCCCGGGTCCATGAAGGGATTGTTCGGCAGCCAGATGACGCCGCCGGACTTGGAGGTCGTGCCGCCGGCGTACTTGGTCTTCTCGAGGATGACGACCGACTTGCCGGCCTTGCGCATCAGCAGCGCAGACGACATCGAGCCGCCGCCGCAGCCGACCACCACCCAGTCGAAAGTCTCGTCGAAATCAGCCATCCGGAACCACTCCACCCCCGCCGCACGCTTTGGCGACTACCGCTTGGCGGCCGTTGTTCCGAATTGATCGCAGGTTGGCAAGCCGCAGCGCTCACCGTCCCTGCAAATCGCCCGAGCGGCTGGAGATCAGCCGGCGAACCGGTCCTTCACGTCCTCGTGGCGGACTTCCTGTCCAATCTCCTCGACGATGACGGTGTAGGCGTTGGCGTTGTCCGACGCGTCGGTCTGCGTCAGCTGGCGCGTGCCGAACTGGCCAAGCGTCTGGCCGAGGTCATCGGTGTCGATCTCGTAGATCGCCAAGTACTGGTACTTGATCGGGTCCTGGAGCGGCACAGCCACCTTGAAGCGCCGGGCCGAAACCATGCCCGGGAACGAGACGATCTCCGGCAGGTGCACGTCTTGGTACCAGCGGTGGTACTCGTCCTCGTTGCCCGGCGTCGGGGAGGTCAGGGCGATCATCTTGTAGCGCGGCATGCGTCTCTCCCGATTCGGCTCGTGTGTGCCGCGCTTGCTGCGGCAGAACCACGGCCTACTGCAAGAGCTCACTGCCCGCGGCGAGGCGCCCGCCCTCGCCTACCGTCTCGGCGATGTGTCCCTCGCCGCCGCGAAAGTCGCGCGGATTGACCTTGAACACCCGTTTGAACATGCGGCTGAAGTGCGCCGGGCTCTTGAAACCGACCCCATAAGCTATCTCGCTGATCGAGATGTCTCGAG
This sequence comes from Novosphingobium sp., assembly GCA_019510335.1. Classification (GTDB taxonomy): domain Bacteria; phylum Pseudomonadota; class Alphaproteobacteria; order Sphingomonadales; family Sphingomonadaceae; genus Novosphingobium. Next base: position 10,152 of record JAEKKO010000059.1, read on the forward strand.
CATCTGACGCACTCAGCCAGTCGCGCGCCTTGCCGAGCCGCTGCTCCCACACCAGTTCCGAGAATGAGGTTCCGCGCAGCCGCAGCAGGAACGAAAGGTAGCGAGGGCTGATGCCGCAACCGCGCGCCACCATCGCCGTCGACATCTGCGGGTCCGAGAGATGCACTTCGATGAACCGCAGCACTTCCTCGAGCCGACGGTCGGCGATCGTCTGCCGGGGCGCGACTGCGGCATCGTCCGCGCGAACGGCGTGTCCGATCATCGTCAGCGCCGTTTCAACCAGTGCCCGCGCCGAGTCCGGGGCGAGCTTGCCGTCGTTCTCGAACACATCGGTGAACAATGCTTCGGCGATCGCCAGTTCGGGCCGGTCGAGCGACATGAACAGGCCAGTGCTGAAATCCTGCAGCACATGCGTGCGCAAAATGTGCGTCGGCACGGTGACATGGAGCAACTCGTTGACCCCTTCGCCGTCGGTCTGGCACTCGATGAAGAACGGCGCCATCGAGCGGGTGATGGCGAAATCGCCGGGATTGGCGACGCGGTTGCCGCACTGGTTGGCCAGCGCCAGCCGCCCCCGCTTGACGAACCACAGGATCGACAGGTCGGTGCCGTCCTCGCGGATGTGCTGCCTAGTGCGGCGGAAGAACAGGTTGGTGGCCGAGCGCTGCTTGATGATCGAGATCGGCCCGACGGCCTTGCGCTCGGAGCGCACGTCGATCACCGAGGCGTCCTCGATCCAGAAATCGCCGCGGTAGTATTCCTGCTCGCGCTCCCCGCGGAAGTGGTTCTGGCATTCACGATAATTGCGCCGATCGAAGGCAAAAAGCGTTTCGGGCATCGGGTCATCCTCTCCCACGCCGCGGCGTTCGGCGCCGCGCCGGCTCGGGCCGGTCTTCAGCGAGTCAAACCTAGTCGCCTTTGCGTCCAAACCCATGCAGCGCGTGCAGGCGTTTGTGCATCTCGCGCAGCACGAGGCCGCCTCAGCCCTCGCGGCCCTTCTTGCTTAGGCGCCATTCGGGCGGATAGTTGAGGTCGTTGCCCTTCACGACTTTGCCAATGCCCTGCTCGAACGTGGAGTCCTTGCCAAGATTGACGTCGTTGGGGCGGTCGTCGGTCATCGCCGGCAGCATCCCTTCGACGAAGCCGGTCAACAGGCTGCCCATGTATTCGCCGCGATGCTGCTTGTAGAGTTCCATGAAAGTCTTCTGCACGACCACGACGTCGAGCGGCCGCGTGATCGAGCAGGCATGCGCGTACTTGGCGGTTTCCGCCTCGAGCTGGCCGCGCGGGACGACCTTGTTGACGAAGTTGCAGTCGTACATTTCCTGGGCCGAGAACGGCCGCCCGGTGAACAGCATCTCCATGAACTTGCGCGGCCCCATCGTGTCGGCCCATTGCCACAAGCGCGGCCCCCAGCCGGCGTAACGGAATGCCGGATGGCCGAACAGCGCGTCATCTGACGAAACGATGAGGTCGGCATCGGCGCACTGATAGAAGTGCCAGCCGTAGCAATAGCCCTTCGCCTCGATGATGCTGATCTTCTTGAATTCCTGCAGCGGCCGGTTACCCGAGCGCGCCTTGGCGTAAAAGTCGGTGAGGCCGTGAAGGTAGCGGAACGACCCCGGCGGCGGATACTTGACGTCGGGATCATCGATCTCGAGATCGACCAGGAAGCTGTCGCCCGGCTGGGGGTTCAGGTAGAGATCGCCGTGCTCGTCGAGGTCGCCGCCGCTGCCGAGATTGTCGCCGGCGCCACGGATCACCAGCACTTTCACGTCGTTGTCGATGTTGGCCTTGAACACCAGCTCGGCGAACCGCGCACGCATCCCGATCGTCGCTGTGTTGTGCTTGGAGAGGCGGTCGAACGTGATTGTCGCGATCTTGGTTGTCGGATCCTTCTCGTAAAGAACATGCTGTTCCGCTTCCCGCTTCAAGTCAGCGATCGTGCCCACCTTGCTCTCCCGTTTTCGATGTCGGGCCGGGACTGGCACGGATCGGCTGACCCGGCATTGACTGGACGCGCAAGGGCTTCGACACTGGGCGCGGTATCATCTGGAGACGAAGCAACCACGGTGGTACGGTCATGATGATGCCCGAGACCAGCTTCTTCAGCCTCGACGGTCCGATCGACGTTGCTCCCTCTGACGGGCAATGCCGCGCCGCCAACCTGAGCGGGCTCGCCGACTGGGCCCGCCAGCGTGGCCGCGACGCCCGCGGCATCGTCGAGCGCCATGGCCTCGAGCCGCGGGTGCTGAGCGATCCAGAGAGCCTAGTCGCCCCGCAGCAGATCGCCGACGTGCTCGAATACTGCAGCACTGCGTTCGACGATCCGCTGTTCGGGCTGCACATCGGCTCGGTCCAGGACCCCGAAGTGTTCGGCTGCGTCACCGCGTTGTGCCGCGCCGCGCCGACGGTGCGGGCGGGAATCCGCTGCCTGATCGACTACCTGCCGGTGATCCACGCGCCGGACTGCGAGGTCGTGCTGATCGAAGGCCGCGAGACCGCCGAGCTGTCGTGGCTGGTCAACACCGACCTCGGGATCAACGACCAGGCCAATTACCAGGCGGCGATGCTCAACGTGAAGCTGCTCCAGGCAATCGGCGGCCCGGCTTTTCGCCCCAGCTATGTCAGCCTCTCGGCCGAGGCACGGCCCGCCGACTTGCCGGAGATCGAGCGGTTGCTCGGCTGCAAGCTCCACCAGCGCAGCCGCCGCAACGCCGTCGCCTTCCCCGTTCAGACGCTTGAGCAAACGGTGCCGAGCGCCAATCGGCTGCTGTTCCGCCTGCTCGGCAGCTACCTCGAGCAGGTCAAGCACGCTCACAGCCGCTCGATCATCGACCGGGTGGAGAGCTACGTCAGGGGCGCGCTTGCGTCCGGCACCTGCTCGGTCGAGCGCTGCGCCGAGAAGATCGGCCTGTCTGTACGGACACTACAGGTGCGGCTCGCCGCTGAAGGGGCGCGGTTCTCCGATCTCGTCGAGGGCCAGCGCGAGCACCTCGCCAAGAACCACCTCGCCCAGCGTCGCCTGTCGCTCGACGAGATCGCCGAGCGCCTCGGCTATGGTGAGCAGACCAGCTTCGGCCGCGCCTTCAAGCGCTGGACCGGAATGACCCCGCAGCAGTTCCGCGCGGGCTGTGCGGCGGCTGCCTAGCGCCTATCCGACGAGCATCACTATCCGCCCGGCGGTCTTCCCTTCGAAGGCATCGTTCATCGCCGCGACGTAATCCTCCAGCGGATACGTCTTGCCGATCACCGGCCTGAGTTCCCCGTTGGCTGCCATCTCGCCGATCGCCGCCTTGGCAGTGTTGGCCTTGTCCGGCTCCTGCTCCATCGCCACGCGAAGCTGGACGCCGATCAGACTCGCGGTCTTGATCAGCGGCAGGTTGGTCTTGAGCGAGCTGATCCCGCCTGTGAAGCCGACCACCAGATAGCGCCCGTCGTATCCCAAAGAACGGAACGCCGGATCGGTCATGTCGCCGCCGACCGGGTCGAACACCACATCGATCGGCTTGCCGCCGTTCGCTGCCTTGAGATCGTCGCGCCACGTCGGACTGCGGGTGTCGATCGCTGCATCCGCGCCGGCCTTGAGCGCCAGTTCGCGCTTTTGGCGGCTCGAGGCCGAGGCGATCACCCGCGCGCCGAGGTGCTTGCCGACCTGGATCGCGGCGACCCCAGTGGCGCCGGCAGCGCCCAGCACCAGCAGCGTCTCGCCCGCACGGAGCCGACCCCTGTCGACCAGCGCGTGATAGCCAGTCATGTAGCTCGGCGGAAACACCGCCGCCTGCTCGATCGTGAGCGCCTTGGGCACGTTGCTGAAGCTCGACGCGCGAAAGGTGTTCGCCTCGGCGAAGATCCCGCCGAAACTGCTGCCCATCACCCGATCGCCGACCGCAATGTGGCTGACCCCGTCGCCGACCGCCTCGACGATCCCGGCGCACTCGCTGCCCGGGATGAACGGCAGCGGCGGGCTCACCTGGTACTTGCCGAGCGCGGTCAGCACGTCGACGTAGGATATGCCGATCGCCTTGATGGCGAGGCGAACTTCGCTTGGTCCCGGCTCGCGCGGCTCGAATTCTTCGAGCTTGTATGTTTCGGGCGGGCCGAATTGATGGCCGGTCACAGCGCGCGGCAATGGCGTTCTCCCGATCGTTTCAGAGCGACTTGATGCGCCGGCCGCCATCGATGACGAGGATATCCCCGGTCTGAAAGCGCGAAGCCTCGGATGCAAGGTAGGCGGCGGGCCCTTCGATGTCGCCGAGATTGCCGGGCCGGCCGAGCGGCGTAATCGCCGACATTCGCTCGATCACGGGCTTTGCTTCCGGGCTATCACCAGTCATCCCGGTGAGGATGAACCCGGGCGCCAGCATGTTGACCCGCACGCCGTACTGCCCGAGCTCGACGGCCATGCCCTTGACCATGGCCGCGAGCGCGCCCTTGGCGCCCGCGTAATGCTCCATCCCCTGCAGCCCATGGAAGATCGACAGGCTGCCGGTCACGACGATCGAGCCGCCCGGATCGCGGCGTTGTGCGCGCTCGCGCATGTGCCGCGCGGCCTCGCGCAAAGTGTAGAACGCACCATGCAGGTTGACCGCCAGCAGCCTGTGATAGACTTCGCTGGTCATGTCGGGAAACGAGGGTGCGCGGGAGTTGAAGCCGGCGTTGGCCAGCACGCAATCGACCCGGCCCATTTCTCGCACGCTTGCCGCAAAGGCCTCGATCACCGCCGCTTCGTCCGAGACGTCGACGGTCAGCGCGATAGCGCGCGCCGCCCCGGCTTGGCGCAGCGTCGCGATAGCCGCCTCGTGTCGGCTCGCTTCCTTGTCCCAGACGACCACGTCGGCGCCCTGGCGGGCGCAGCCGGTGAGGAAGCCCAGCCCGATCCCGCTGTTGCCGCCGGTCGCGAGGACCACGCGTCCGGTCAGGTCGAAGAGCCCGCGCCGTTGGTCCGTCATGTTCAGTGCTGGCCGCCGTCGCAGCGGATCAGGCTGGCGGTGACGTTCACCGAAGCCGGGCTCGCCAGGAACAGCGCGGCAGTGATGATGTCCTCGGGCTCAGCGGCATGGCCGCGGGGAATCGGGATCGGTCCCTGCCCCTTGTCCGGCCATGCTTCTACGATATCGGTGCGGAACGCGCCCGGGGAGAGGGTGTTGACCCGCACCTTGGGCGCGTACTCCCAGGCGAGGCTGCGGCTCATCGCGTTGAGAGCCGCTTTCGACGAGCCGTACGGGACGACTTGCGGCAGCGGCATCAGCGAGCCGCTCGAAGTCACATTGATGATGCAGCCACCCTCGCCGTCGGACATCCGCTTGGCGATCTGGCTGGCGAGCCGGAACGGCCCCTTGAAGTTGAGGTTCACGACCGAATCGAACAGCTGCTCGGTCACTTCGTGGCTTGGCGCGCGCGGGCTCATCCCCGCGTTGTTCACAAGGATATCCACACGTCCGGCCGCGGCGTAGGCCTGCTCGATCAGGCGGTCGCATTCGGCCCAGCGCCCAACGTGAGCTGAGATCGCCCACGCCTTGCGCCCGAGCCCACGCATCTCCTCGGCAACCCTCTCGCAGTTGTCGAGCTTGCGGCTGGCGATGATCACGTCGGCCCCGCGTTCGGCGAAGGCCTTGACCATCTGGTAGCCGAGCCCGCGCGAGCCGCCGGTGACCAGGGCGATCTTGCCGGTGAAGTCGAACAGCGGATCGATTCTTTCGCTCGCCATCACTTGCCTCGCGCGTTCGGATAGCGGCGCTCGGCTTCGAACAAGCGCGTGGGAATGTGCTCCCTCGGGAACAGGGTTTCTACCGGCTTGGTCGTCTTGAGGTAGGCGCGGGCGAGCTGCGAGCGATGGACGTCGGTCGGCCCGTCGGCAAACGCCAGCGACATATGCCCGGCGTACCAGCCGGCCAGCGGCATATCGAGGGAAATGCCGAGCGAGCCGTGGATTTCGAGCGCCCGCCCGACCACGTCGTGATAAACTTGCGCCATCGCCACCTTGCACATGCCGATGTGATTGCGCGAGGCGCCGTGCGGCATCCGCCCTGCTTCGATCTCGTCAATGATCCATGCGGTCTTGAGCACCAGCAGGCGGAACTGCTCGAGTTGGATGATCGAATCCGCGATCTTGCCCTGGACGAACTGGTGATCGCCGAGCTTGCGGCCGCGGGTGCGGCGCGAGACGGCGCGTTCGAGCATCATGTCCAGCGCCCGCTGGCATTTGCCGACGGTGCGCATGGCGTGGTGGATGCGCCCGCCGCCGAGCCGGGCCTGGGCGACTTTGAAGCCCTCGCCCGGATTGCCGAGCATATAGTCGAGCGGCACGCGCACCTTGTTGTAACGGACATAGCATTGCGCGCCATCGTCGGGATCGCACTCGCCGACGATGGCGACGTTGCGCAGGATTTCGAACCCGGGAGTTTCGGTCGGCACGATGAACATGCTCATCCGTTCGGTCAGCGGCGCGTCGGGATCGGTGACCGCGATCACCAGGCAGAACGCGGCATAGCGGGCATTCGACGAGAACCACTTCTCACCCTCGATCACCCACTCGTCGCCTTCGCGCCAGGCGCGGCACTTGAACTCGCCCGGGTCTGCGCCGCCCTGCGGCTCGGTCATCGAGAAGCAGGAGACGATCTCCTGGGCCATCAGCGGCTCGAGATACTTCTTCTTTTGCTCGGGCGTGCCAAACAGGGCGAGGATCTCGGCGTTGCCGGTGTCGGGGGCAGCAGTTCCGAACACCGTCGGCGCCCAGTTCGAGCGTCCGATGATCTCGTTCATGAGGCCGAGCTTGACCTGCCCATACCCCGGTCCGCCGAGGTTCGGCCCTAGGTGGCAGGCCCACAAGCCCTGCACCTTGACCTGCTCCTGCAGCGGCTTGAGATGCCGCCGCGAAGGCTCATGGCTCGTATCGTAGGCGAGCCCCATCTCCGGAAACAACAGGTCCATCGTCTCGCATTCCTCGCGGACGAAGGTGTTCATCCAGTCGAGCTTGGCCTGAAACTCGGGCTCGACGCTGAAATCGATCATGACACATCTCCACAGCCATCCCCGCGAGGCGGGGAGGAGGTCACTTCATTCGGGCGATCTGCTTCGCCGTTTCCTTGAACACGTTATCGACGATGCGGGAGAAAAAGCGGCCGGTTTCCTTCGGCAGGATGCCTGCTTCCGCTTGCGCCACCTTGTATTCCAGCAAACAGCCCGACTTGAACTTCGCCAGGATCGAGAACCACTCGTAATCGCGGATGTCGCGCCCGGTCCCGGCGCAGTAATAGCGCGCCAGCTCCTGCTTGGTCGGGAAATGGGTCGGATCGTTGAGCGCGGTCGGGAACTCCTTGTCCGGGTCCGTTTCGTCGCGCATTCCGCCGGTGAACCAGCCAAGGTCGAGCATCGGGTCGCCGATCGTCGACAGCTCCCAGTCGATCATCGCCGCGAGCCGCGCGGGTGGACCCCACTTGAACATCATATTCGGGGTGCCGACGTCGCCGTGGATGATCCCGCGGACTTCCTCGGGCAGCTTGCTGTGGCGCAACCACTCCTCGGTCTCGGCGTAGCCCTGGAGATGGCGGCCGTCGTAGCCGTAGCGCTCCTTGTAGCTCTTGAGCTGCCCCGACCAGCGGTCGACCTGGCGCTCGAGGAACTTGCCCGGCTTGCCGAAGTCCCCGAGACCGATCGCCACGTAGTCGACGTTGGCGAGCTTGATCAGGCCATCGACGATCGCAAAGGGAATGCCGTACTCGAAAGGCATGCGGTCGAACGGCGGCTCGTTCCAGATCTTCTCGTCCCGCAAGTTCGGGGCCCAGCCGTCGACCTTCTCCATCACGTAGAACGGCGCGCCGATCACCGCCGTATCATCGCACGAGCCGTAGCAGACCGGGTGCGGAACGTCGGTCGGGTTCAGTGCGGTGAGGATCCGCGCCTCGCGCAGCACGCCCTTCTCGGCGCCTGGCGGTGGGACGGTCGGCGGGCGGCGCAGGACCATCGGCTTGTCGCCGCGGTCGAGCGTCAGCACGACGTTGGAGGTCCCGCCGCTGAGCACGCTGGTCTTGAGCGGGCCCTTGCCGAGCTCGGGCACGTGGGCATCGAGCCAATCGGTCAGCGGACCGATCGGTGCGAGGGCATCAAGGTCATGGGTTATGGCGCTCATGCGCTGGGCTCTTTCCTCAAACGATCTTCGAGTTCCTCACGGATCTCGCGCAGCGCGGCGGTTGCCCTGCGCACGAGGTCCGCATCGATATCACCAACCACCGTTTCGGCGACGGCTTCGGCCCGCGCGTCGAACTCACGCTTCAAGGCGAGACCGCGCTCGGTCGGGCGCAACAAAACCGCACGCTTGTGGTCCGGGTTGGGCGCGGCCTCGATCAGCCCGGCCGCCATCAACGAATTGGCCGCGCGCTGCACCAGCTGACGCGGCTGGCCGAACGAGCGGCC
>JAEKKO010000060.1 GCA_019510335.1 Novosphingobium sp.
ACCGTGCTCGGCCGCGACGTGACGATCGAGCCGAACGTCGTGTTCGGCCCGGGGGTGCATATCGCCGACGGCGCGACGATCCGTGCGTTCTGTCACATCGAGGGCGCGAAGATCGCCGGCGGCGTCGAGATTGGGCCATTCGCGCGTCTGCGGCCCGGCTCGGTGCTCGAGACAGGCAGCAAGATCGGCAATTTCGTCGAGATCAAGCAGGCGGTGATGCGGGCTGGGGCCAAGGCCAATCACCTGACGTACATTGGCGACGCCGACGTCGGGGCCGGGGCCAATATCGGCGCAGGCACGATCACCTGCAACTACGACGGCTATTTCAAGCACCGGACGATCATCGGCGAGCGCGCCTTCATCGGTTCGAACAGCGCCCTGATCGCGCCGGTCAGGATCGGCGCAGACGCCATCGTCGCCGCCGGCAGCGCGGTCTCGCGCGACGTCGGCGACGGCGAGCTGCGGATGGTCCGGGCCGAACAGCTGGTCAAGCCCGGCTGGGCCGATCGCTTCCACGATGCGATGAAGCGGAAGAAGGCCGAGGGGAAGACCTGAGGGGCCGATCGCTTGACGAGTGATATCATGATATGATATCTAGATATCATGCGGATCCTGACCGACATCCCCGATGAGGACATCGAAAAGCTCGACGCACTGGCGGCCAAAAGCAAACGTTCGCGCGCCGCAGCAATTCGCGAAGCGGTGAAACTGTATCTTGTTCAGAACGCCGACAACAACGACTGGATCGAACGGTGGGCTGGCCTGTGGGCCGATCGCGACGATATTCCTGACGGCGTCGACTACCAGAGAGCGATGCGCGAGGATCGCCGACCTTACGAAGATATCTGAACTGTGGCCGATCCCTTCTTCGACACGAATATCGTGATCGACTGGCTCAAGCGAAAACCCGAGGCCATCGCCGAACTGTCGCGGTACAGGCGTCACAAGATGAGCCGCATCGTCTGGACCGAAGTGCTGGCTGGTGAAGCCCTTGAGGCGCGCGATACCGTTCGTCAGGCGCTCGGTAATTTCGAAGTCGCCGAACTGGATGCGCGGATCGCCTCGGCAGCGGCCGATATCCGCTATCGCTGCCGCATGAAGCTGATGGACGCGTTCATACTCGCCACTGCGCAGGTGAACGGTGCGATCCTCATTACGCGAAATACCAAGGTCTTCCCGGCGGCGATGCCGGGCATCCGCGTCCCTTACGTTCTCTAGACGAAAGCAGCCCGATACATGTGTGGCATCATTGGCATCGTCGGCAAGAAAGACGTGGCGGAGCGGCTCGTCGATGGGTTGCGGCGCATGGAGTACCGCGGGTACGACAGCGCGGGCGTGTGCACGGTCCACGAGGGCCAACTGATCCGCCGCCGCGCGCCGGGCAAGCTCGCCAATCTCGTCCGCGAGCTGGCGCGCGATCCGGCGCCGGGAATGACTGGGATCGCCCACACCCGCTGGGCGACACACGGCGCGCCGACCGCGGCCAATGCGCATCCGCACGCGACCGCAGAGCTGGCGCTCGTCCACAACGGGATCATCGAGAACTTTCGCCAGCTGCGCGAGGAGCTGACCGCACGCGGCCGCCGCTTCGAGAGTGACACCGACACCGAAGTGGTCGCCCATCTGGTTTCGGAGCGGATCGAGGCCGGGGAATCGCCGGAGGACGCGGTCAAGGCGGTGCTGCCGCAGCTGCGCGGGGCGTTCGCGCTGGCGATCGCCTTCCGGGCGCATGACGACATGCTGATCGGCGCGCGGCTCGGCTCGCCGCTGGTCGTCGGCTACGGCGACGGCGAGGTGTTTCTCGGCTCCGACGCGCTCGCGCTTGCCCCGCTGACGCAGCGCATCAGCTACCTCGAGGAGGGCGACTGGGTCGTCGTTCGCCGCGACAACGCGCAAGTCTACGATAAGGACAACCGCGCGGTCACGCGCGAGATCACCACCTCGGGCGCTAGCTCGTCGCTGATCGAGAAGGGCAACTACCGCCACTTCATGCAGAAGGAAATCTTCGAGCAGCCGACCGTGGTCGCCCAGACCTTGCGCAGCTACATCCGTCAGCTCGACCAGAGCGTCGCGCTGCCGCAGCTCGACTTCGACCTGTCGGCGATCACCCGCGTCACCATCGTCGCCTGCGGCACGAGCTATTACGCCGGGATGGTCGCCAAGTACTGGTTCGAGCAGTTCGCGCGGCTGCCGGTCGACCTCGATGTCGCCAGCGAGTTCCGCTACCGCGATCCGGTGCTCGAGCCGGGCGGGCTGGCGCTGTTCATCTCTCAGTCGGGCGAGACCGCCGACACGCTCGCGGCGCTGCGCCACTGCAAGGCGGCCGGGCAGACCATCGCCGTCGTCGTCAACGTGCCGACCAGCTCGATGGCGCGCGAGGCCGACCTGCTGCTGCCGACCCATGCTGGTCCGGAGATCGGCGTCGCCTCGACCAAGGCGTTCACCTGCCAGCTCGCCGTGCTGGCGGCACTGGCGGCGCACCTGGCGGTGAGGCGCGGACGCATGGACCGTACTGAAGAACGGGATATCGTCGCGCAGCTGCTCGAGGTGCCGGCGACGCTTAACGCCGCGCTGGCGCACGACGACGAGATCGCGGCGATGGCGCCGCTCATCGCTCCGGCGCGCGACGTGCTGTATCTGGGCCGCGGGCAGGATTACCCGCTGGCCCTGGAAGGGGCGCTGAAGCTCAAGGAAATCAGCTATATCCACGCCGAGGGCTACGCCGCCGGCGAGATGAAGCATGGCCCGATCGCGCTGATCGACGAAGCCGTGCCGGTGATCGTCCTCGCCCCGTCAGGTCCCCTGTTCGAAAAGACCGTCAGCAACATGCAGGAAGTCCGCGCCCGCGGCGGCAAGATCGTCCTGGTGTCCGACGCGGAAGGCTTGGCCGAGGCGGGCGAGGGCTGCCTCGCGACGATCGAGATGCCGCGCGTCCACCCGCTGATCGCGCCGCTGGTCTATGCGGTCCCGGTGCAGCTGCTCGCCTACCACGTCGCCTGCGTGAAGGGCACCGACGTCGATCAGCCGCGCAATCTCGCGAAAAGCGTCACCGTCGAGTAGCGGCAAGGTTCGCCTTTTGCGGCGGCGCTTTACGCGGCGCTAAGGATTGACCGCTAATGGCGGGCGGGTGACGAAGACCACCCCGTCCTCAGCCGCTCTGCCCAAGGACCTGCCGATCCTGGCGGTTCTGGCGTTGTCCAATCCTCCCGATGGCGACTGGGCGCGGCTGCGCGGCCTGCAGTATTCGAGCCTGGCGCGGATGACGGTGCCTCGGCTGATCGCGCACGGCATCGCCGCGCTCGCGGCCGTGCGGATCTTCTTCGGCACGATCCATATCGCCGTGCTCCTCGGCTGGCTCGTCGCGCTGGCCGGGACGCTGTACTACGGCGCGCGCTTCGATCGCTCGCTCGGCGACGCCGACCGCCGGCGGATGACCCGCGAAGAGGTCAACAGCCAGGCGATCAGCTCGGTCGTCACCGCACTCGTCTGGACCGTGCCGGTGGCGTTCTTTGGCCCATTGAGCAGCTACGACACCCGGCTCGAGCTGTGGACGGTGCTGGCGATGCTGGTCACCGCCATGGCGATCCTGCTCCCCGCGGTGCCGCTGGGGACGATCCTGTTCGCCGCGGTGGTCGGAGGCGCTTCGGCGATCTCGCTGATGTTCAGCGGCGCGTTCGACATGGCGGTCGTTGCCACCGTGTTCGTCGGCGTCGCTGCGATCGGAGCGATCGAGTCGGCTCGAAATTATCTGCGCACCAAAGTCGCCGAAGCGGGAATCGCCGAAAAGCAGGAAGTCGTCTCGCTGCTCCTGCGCGAGTTCGAGGAGGGCGAGGCCGACTGGCTGTGGCAAATCGACACCGCCCGCCGCGTGCGCTCGGTCAGCCCGCGGTTCGCGTTCGCGCTCGGGCTTGACCCCGAGGACATCGACGGCAAGCCGTTCATCCAGCTGATCGCGGGCGCTGCCTGGGAGACCGGGCAGTTTCCCTCCAGCCTTCACGACCTGGCCGAGCGGCTCAAGCGCCGCGAGAGCTTCTCGAACCTGCTGGTGCGGGTGACGATCAACGGCCTGCACCGCTGGTGGGAACTTTCCGGCACTCCGAAGATCGACGAGAACGGCGTGTTCGACGGCTTCCGCGGCGTCGGCTCCGACGTCACCGAACAGCGCGAGAGCTCGGACAAGATTGCCTATCTCGCGCGCTACGACACGCTCACCGGCCTGCCCAACCGCCTGATGCTCACCGAAGCCATGGGTGAGGCGATGCGCGCCGCCGAGCAGTGGCGCACGCGCTGCGCTTTCCTGATGATCGACCTAGACCGCTTCAAGGCGGTCAACGATACGCTCGGCCATCTCGTCGGCGACCAGCTGCTGGCCCGCGTGTCGGAGCGGCTCAAGTCGCTGATGACCGACAACGAGCTGTGCGGGCGGCTCGGCGGGGACGAGTTCGCCATCGTGATTCGCGACGCGAGCGATCTCAACCGCGTCGAGCGGGTGGCCCAGGCGGTAATCGATCGCCTGTCGCAGCCGTACGAGGTCGACCACCATACGCTTTATGTCGGCGCCAGCGTCGGCACTGCGGTCGGCCCACGCGATGGCTCGACCGTCGAGACGCTGATGCGCAACGCCGACCTCGCGCTGTATCGCTCGAAAGACGAAGGCGGCGGCCAGCACTTCAGCTATGAGCCGGCTCTCCACGCCCATGCCGAGGAGCGCCGCAAGCTCGAGTTCTCGCTGCGCCGCGCGCTCGAGCGCAACGAGCTGGTGCTCAACTATCAGCCGGTGGTCGATGCCAACGACGAGAGCGTGATGAGCTTCGAGGCGCTGCTGCGGTGGAACAGCGCCGAGCACGGCTTCGTCAGCCCCGTCAAGTTCATCCCGCTGGCCGAGGACACCCGGCTGATCATCCCGATCGGCGAATGGGTGCTGCGCGAAGCGTGCCAGGAAGCGACCAAGTGGCCGCCGCACGTCAAGGTCGCGGTCAACGTCTCGGGCGAGCAGTTGCTCGATCCGCAGTTCACCGCCAGCGTCGTCGGCGCCCTGACGATGACCGGCCTGTCGCCGCAGCGGCTCGAGATCGAGGTCACCGAGAGCATTTTCGTCCGCGATGCGACGATGGCCCGGGCCGCGCTCGAGCAGATCATCGCGCTCGGCTGCAGCGTCGCGCTCGATGACTTCGGCACCGGCTATTCCTCGCTCGGCTATCTGCGCAAGCTGCGCTTCTCGACGATCAAGGTCGACCGCAGCTTCGTCCAGGGCGCGGCCACGGGCAACAAGGAAAGCCTCGCGATTATCCGCGCCGTGGTGGCCATGGCCGACGCGCTCGACATGTCGACGACCGCGGAAGGCGCCGAGACCGAAGAGGAAGTGGCCATGATCCGCCGGCTCGGCTGCAAGAAGATCCAGGGCTACTACTTCGGGCGGCCGATGTCGGCGACCGAGGCCGGCCAGCTGTTCTACCGCGGCCGCCCCGCCGCGATCGCCGCCGCCTAAACCAGATCAGGCGCCGACCAGGCTTCCCACCGCGCTTTCGAACAGCGCCCGGCCGTCGCTGCTGCCGAGCGCCGGCTCAATCGCCCGCTCGGGGTGCGGCATCATCCCGAGCACGTTGCCGGCGGCGTTGAGCACCCCAGCGATCTCGCGCGCCGAGCCGTTGACCGGCTCGCCATAGCGGAACGCCACCCGTCCTTCGCCTTCGAGCCGGTCGAGCGTTTCGGCATCGGCGAAGAAGTTGCCGTCGTGGTGGGCGATGGGGACACGAAGCTGCTGGCCCGTCGCATAGCGGGCGGTGAACAGCGATTGGCTGTTCTCGACGGTGAGGGCTACCTCGCGGCAGACGAAGCGGATGCCGGCATTGCGCATCAGCGCGCCCGGCAGCAGCCCGGCTTCGGTCAGCACCTGGAAGCCGTTGCACACACCGAGCACCGGCACCCCGCGCGCCGCCGCCTCGCTGACCGCGCGCATGATCGGCGAGCGCGCCGCCATCGCTCCCGAGCGCAAGTAATCGCCGTAGGAAAATCCGCCGGGCAGGGCGATGAAGTCGAGTCGCTGCGGCAGATCGGCGTCGCCGTGCCACACCCGGAACGGTGCGGCGCCAGAGACTTGCTCGAGCGCGACGGCCATGTCGCGGTCGCAGTTGGAGCCCGGGAAAGTGACGACGGCGGAGCGAAATCCGCTCATGCGGCGACCCGCTCGATGCGATAGTTCTCGATCACCTGGTTGGCGAGGAGCTTGCGCGCCATCTCGTCGAGCGCGGCATCGCTGACGCTGTCGTCGACCTCGAGCTCGATCAGCCGCCCGGCGCGGACGTCCTGCACCCCCTTGAAGCCGAGCCCCTCGAGCGCATGATGAATCGCCCGCCCCTGGGGATCGAGCACCCCGTTCTTGAGATTGACGAACACGCGGACTTTCATCGGTCGATCCTTAGCCCCGGCTGGACCGCGCCCCTATGCCGCGCGGCGGCGGCGCGGGCAAGCAGCGGCCCAGCCTGTTCTCGATCTTCTCAAACTTCTCGCGTGTGGCAGGAGTTCTATGAAGCTCGCGCAAACTTCACCAACCGCCCCGGCGGTGAGGGATCGCGCGCCGGAGGAGGGCCTTGCATGATAGCGCGAGCCGTATCATCGACGCACGCGTTAGGACATCGGGCGAGGGAGACGGGAATGACCACTGCCGCACAAAAGTTGCGCGCGCTGATCGAGAGCGGCGAGCATTTCGTCGCGGCCGAGGCCTACAGCGCCCTGACCGGCCGTATCGTCGAGAGCGTTGGGTTCAAGGCCGCCTACCTCGGCGGCCACGCCTGCAGCGCGTTCCATTACGCCGTTCCCGACAACGGCATCTACAGCCAGGTCGAGCAGATCGAGCAGGCCGGCCGCATTGCCTTCGCCATGGACATCCCGCTGATCGCCGATGCCGACACCCTCGGCGAGACCGTCGCCGACGCCTACCACTTCACCCGCCGCTACGTCGCCGCCGGGATCGCCGGCTACCATGTCGAGGATGAGGTCAACCCCAAGCACACCAGCACCGTCGGGAGCTTGTGCGCGATCACCGACATGCAGGCGCGGATCGACGCTGCGGTCCAGGCTCGCGGCGACAGCGGGTTGGTGATCATCGCCCGCTGCGACGAGATGTACCCGCAAGCCCGCGGCGGCGGCGGCACTGATTCCGTCGCCGAGGCGATCAAGCGCGGCAAGGCATATGCCGAAGCCGGCGCCGATGCGCTGGTGTTCCCGATCGCCAGCCCCGAGGCGACCGGGGCGATCGTCAAGGAAATGACGATCCCGGTCTGCACCCTCGGCTTCGACCTGCCCGACACGGCGTTCACCCTGAGCACCGGCTGGGGCTGGGCTGGCGCCGCCCAGCTCCACATGGCCCGTGCCCGCGAGCTGATGGAGACCGGCACGGTCAAGATGGACCACGTCCTGGCGGGCAAGGACCAGCTGATCGAGCAGGACCTCTACGACAAGCTGACCGCCGACTGGGCGCGCAAGACAGGGCGCAAGGTGAGGGAGGGGTATTGAGGGGGCACCCCGCCAAGAATTGAGTTAGCGCAATTGATTGCAAATTTCGCAAGGCGCGCTACAAGCGACCGGGCTTACGTCGCGTGCGACGGATATCGGGCAGCTTCGCTTCCCCTTGTCCCTTACTGATCTGACCGAGCCGGGATGTGCCGCGCGTGGCGCATGCCCGTCATCCTTTGCCTACGCCAGGAGCCCAGACATGGCCGATGCCCCGGTTCGCCCTTTCCTAATCGCCAAGGACCAGGACGGCAATTTCCGCCTGACCTTGCGGACCACACGCTACAATTCGCAAGGCTATCCGCTGGTCGATTCCGTGCTGCAGGAGCCGCTGTTCAAGACGGCAGCGGCTGCGAAGGCCTTCGCCCGCGACAATTTCGACGTTCGGCCGGGCGACTACGCGACCAAGTGAGGTTGTGCCGGGTCGCGGCGTCGCCGCCGACGATCCGCTTCGACGGATGCGCCGAGGCTGCCGGCATTAAGCCTTGGAGAAGCCTTTGCGTGTAAGCCTCTTGCGGGGAACAGCTCGGCAAGAGCGTCGCAGGCAAGGCAACAATGGCGATTGGTGGCATCTTCGGTCGGGCCCGCTCGCGCACCAGCGACGCTGACGTCGGCAATCGGCCGCTCCAGATCATCGCCAGGGACGACGTCCCGCGTCGGCTCGAACTGCTCGACGATTTCGAGGAGTCCGGCCTCGGCTGGTTCTGGGCAACCGATGTCGAAGGGCGGCTCGTCTATCTCTCCGACAAGGCTGCCGAGCAGCTCGGCAAGCCGATCCAGGATATCATCGGCGAGCCGCTCGGATCGCTGTTCAGCCTCAATCCGCTCGACGAGGACGATGCCCCCGAACGCCCGCTGTCGTTCCTGCTGAGCACGCGCGCCGCGATCAGCGACCTGACCGTGCGCATCGCCAACCGCGGCCGGGCTACTTGGTGGTTGGTCAGCGGACGGCCCCAGCTCGATGCGAGCGGGGCGTTCAAGGGCTACCGCGGCAGCGCCAAGGACGTGACCGCGGTCTATGAGCAGCAGCGCGATGCATCGCGGCTGTCGCAGTACGATTCATTGACTGGCCTTGCCAATCGCCACCGCATGGGCAAGCGCCTCGGGACGATCCTGACCTCGTCGCAGCCGCAAAAGCGCGGTTGCGCCCTGATGATGCTTGACCTGGACCGCTTCAAGCAGGTCAACGACACCCTCGGCCATCCTGCCGGCGACGAACTGCTCAAGCAGGTGGCGCTAAGGCTCAAGCGGGTGGTCGGGCCCCAGGCCGAGATCGGCCGCCTCGGCGGAGACGAGTTCCAGGTCATCCTGCCGGCGTTCGACGACCGCGAGAAGCTCGGGGACCTGGCCTCGCGGGTAATTCAGATGATCTCGCAGCCGTATTCGATCGATGGCAGCCGGGCAATCATCGGCACGTCGGTCGGCATCGCCGTCGCGCCGTGGCACGGGACCGAAAGCGCCGATCTGGTCCGCAACGCGGACCTGGCGCTTTATTCCGCCAAGGGAGCAGGGCGAGGGCAGTACCGCTTCTACGCGCCCGACATGAAGAACAAGGCGGCAGAGCACCGGGCGGTCGAGGAGGACTTGCGCGACGCGCTCGCCCGCGGGGAATTGCAGCTCTACTACCAGCCGGTCGTGCGCAGCAGCGACAGCGTGCTGACCGGGTTCGAAGCGTTGATGCGCTGGAACCATCCCGAGCGCGGCTCGGTCAGTCCGGCGGTGTTCATTCCGGTGGCCGAGGAAACCAACCTGATCAGCCAGCTGGGCGAATGGGCCCTCCGCCAGGCCTGCCAGGATGCGGCGGCGTGGCCGGGGCGGCTGCGGATTGCGGTCAATGTGTCGGCCAACCAGTTCTCGGGCGAGGGGCTTCCGGCGATCGTCGCCAGCGCGCTCGCCAACTCAGGCCTCGACAGCGACAGGCTCGAGCTGGAGATTACCGAAAGCGTGTTCATGGGCCACGCCGAAGCCGTGGACCGGATGTTCGCGTCGTTGAAGCAGCTCGGCGTGCGGCTGGCGCTCGACGACTTCGGGACCGGCTATTCCTCACTCGGCTACCTCCGCCGGGCGCCCTTCGACAAGATCAAGATCGACAAGAGCTTCGTCCGCGGCTGCACCGATCCGACCAATTCGAACTCGGCGATCATCTCAGCGGTGATCGGGCTCGCCGAAGCGCTGAACATGGAGACGACCGCCGAAGGGGTCGAAGCCAACGACGAGCTCGAGATCATGCGCAAGACCGGCGCGACCTACATCCAGGGCTACATCTTCTCGAAGCCGATTCCCAACGACCTCGTCACCGAGCGGCTCGGCGACGGCAGCTTCCAGTTCGAGACCGCCGGCGAGCGAAAGCACCGGGCCGAGCGGCGGACGGTGTTCCGCCGCATCGTGGTGATCCACGGCAGCCAGCGCTATGACGTGATGATGCGGAATATCTCGAAGACGGGCGCGCTGATCGAAGGCTTGTCCGAGGTGCCGGTCGGCACCAAGCTGGTCCTCGACCTCGGCGCCGGGGAGCTGGCGCCGGCCACGGTGCGCCGCTCGGACGGCGACTCGCAAGGCGTGCAATTCGACGCCCCACTGGCCAGCGAAGGCGGCGAAGTGCGGACTGGGCGCACGCGCAAGTCGCGGCTCGTTCTCGCGGAAACCTGAAGTCAGCGACACCTCAGCCGGCGTCGGCGAAAAGTCCTTCGATCGCCCGGATAAGCTCGGGCCGGCGGAACGGCTTGGCGAGGCGAGGCAGGTCGGCTTGGTCCTGGGTTGATCCCGAGTAGCCGGTGATCAGCAAGACCGGCATTCCCGGATGCTCCTTGCGCACCCGCTGGGCGAGGCGGGCGCCGTCGATGCCCGGCATCTTGTAATCGGTGACGAGGACATCGAAGCGCGCTTCGGCCAGACAGTCGAGCGCCTCCTGCCCACTGGCCGCCTCGCGCACGTCATGGCCACAGTCGCGGAGAATGTCGGCGACGGCGGTGCGGACGATCTGTTCGTCGTCGGCCAGCAGGATCGCGAGCTTGCGACCATTGCCGCCGTCATCGGCGGGGGCGGCGACCGGCTTGGCTTTGGCGGCCTTGGCCGAGGTGACCGGCAGCCACAGCTCGGCGGTCGTGCCGTGGCCGGGCTCGCTGCTCAAGCGGAACCCTCCGCCGAGCTGCGACGCCAGGCCATGGACCATCGACAAGCCGAGGCCGGTACCCTTGCCGATCTCCTTGGTCGAGTAGAACGGCTCGATGGCGCGGGCCAGAGTCTCTGCATCCATGCCGGTGCCGGTGTCCTGAACCGCGAGACGCAAGTACGCGCCGGGCCCGACGCCGGGGACTTCGCCGTCGTGCAGCTCAACGGCATCCGCGGTGATCGTCAAGGTTCCGCCCTTGGGCATGGCGTCGCGCGCGTTGACGCACAAGTTGAGCAGCGCCAGCTCCAGCTGATTGGGATCGACCAGGCCGGCCGGCAGATTCGGTGCCGGCGCTATGTTCAGCGCAATGGTCGAGCCAACCGAGCTCGCGATCAGGTCGCGCAAGCCCTCGAGCAAGGCGCCGACATCGACCGGGCGAGTCTGGAGCACTTGGCGGCGAGCGAAGCCGAGCAGCCGTTGCACCAGCGTCTTGGCCCGCTCGGCGGATTCGAGAGCATTGGCGATGAGCCGGGCCGAGCGGGCGTCGTTGGCACCGAGGCGCCGGTTGAGGAGGTCGAGGGTCCCGGCGATCGGCGTCAGGAGGTTGTTGAAGTCGTGAGCGACCCCGCCGGTCAGCTGGCCGAGCATTTCGAGCTTGTGGGCCTCGTGCAGCTGGACCAGCGCCGCCTCCCGCTCGGCGGTGGCCTTCTCGACCCGCTGTTCGAGCGAGGTCGTCAACTCGCGCAGCTCCTCCTCGACCGCGCGGCGCTGGGTGATGTCGTTGAACAGGATCGCGACCCGGTCGGCACCGGGGGCGCTCACTGGAAAGGCGTAGACGTCGTACCAGCGCTTGCGCAGCGCGGCTTCGTTCTCGAAGCGGATTGCCTCGCCGGTCCGGGCCACGTGGCCGAAGTTCTCGAACCAGTGATCCTCGAGCAGCGCATTCAGCTCGCGCATCCGCTTGCCGACCGGATCGGGATGGCCGCTTTGCCGGACGAAGGCGGGGTTGGCCTCGACGAACACGTAGTCGACCGCGCGCCCATCGGAATCGAAGATCAACTCGATGATGCAGAAGCCGACTTCGATCGATTCGAATAGCGAGCGGTAGCGCTCGGCGCCTTCGTGCAGCTCGTGCAGCCGGGTGCGCGCGTCGTACTGGCGCCTGCGCCCGCGCAGCGCCGACTGCGCGACGCTGACCAGCGTGGTCGGGTGGAACGGCCGTTCGAGGAAAGTGACGTTGCCGAGCAGTCGTAAGTAGCGCGCCGCCGAAGGGTTTCGCTCGAGCCCGCCACCGCGGGTGGTGAGCAGGATGAACGGCAGGTCCGACCATTCTGGCTGGGCGGTGAGCCAATTGGCGAGGGGCGTATTGTCGGACGTGGCGAGGCATTCCTCGGTCACCAGGACGAAACCGACGCCGCCTTCGAAAGCGGCGACGAGGTCGTCGATCGAGCCGACCGGGTGGGAGCGGATGCCCGCCTCGGCGAGGATGGCCGTGGCGACCGCAGCGTCGCGCCCGAGCGGCGCCAGCACTAGCGCCCGCTCCGAGACGGCGCGGTCGCTCACGCGCTCGGCCCGAGCAGTTCCGGGTGGCTACCGAGGAGCTCCGGCACGCCCCGCAGCACGCCCTGGAAATTGGTCAGCGGCTGGCCGAGCATGAAGCCGCTCGAGCCGATGCGGTACTCGCGGATGGTGTCTTCATGAGCGCTGGTCCGCTTCTTGACCACCGAGATGGCGCGGCGGACGCGCCCCGCCGCCTCGAAATAGCGCAACAGGATCACCGTATCGGCGAGATAGGTGACGTCGACTGGCGAGCGCATGTCGCCCACCAGACCGTGTTGGGCCACGGTCAGGAAGGTCGTCGTGCCCTGGCGGTTGAGGTACTGCAGCAGTTCGTGCATGTGCAGGACGAGCGCGTTCTCGCCCGGCATTGCCGACTGATAGCCGTTGAGGCTGTCGATCACCACGGTCCGGGCGCCTTGGACCTCGACGCAATGGCGGACCCGTTCGGAGAATTCGCCGGGGGTCAGCTCCGCCGCATCGACTTGCAGGACGCTCAGCTTGCCGGTCTCCATCATCGCCTCGAGATCGATCCCGAGGCCCTTGGCCCGTTCGATCAGCAGCCCCAACTCCTCATCGAACACGAACAGCGCCGCCGGCTCACCGCGCGCGATCGAGCCCTGGACGAAGCTCAGGGTCAGCAGCGACTTGCCGGTCCCCGCCGGACCGAGGACGAGCACGCTCGATCCGCGTTCGACGCCGCCACCCAGCAGCGCGTTGAGAGCTTCGGAGTCGGTCGGGACCCTCTCGCGGACGAATGCGGTCTTGTGCTCGGACGAGATCAGGCGCGGGAACACCCGCACCCCGCCGGTCTCGATCTCGAAGTCGTGATAGCCGCCGCGGAAGCGCTGCCCGCGGTACTTCATCACGCGCAATCGGCGGCGGTCGGTGCCGTAATCGGGCGCGAGCTCATCTAGCCGCACGACGCCGTGAGCAATGCTGTGGACGGTCCTGTCGTGTTCCTCGGCGGTCAGATCGTCGAGCATCACGACCGTCGTGCCGTGCTTGGCGAAGTAGTGCTTGAGGGCGAGAATCTGACGGCGGTAGCGTAGCGAGCTTTGCGCCAGCAGACGGATTTCGGAGAGGCTATCGATGACCACGCGCGCCGGCCGAACGCGTTCGAACTCCGCGAAGATCCGCCGTGTCGCTTCGCCCAGCTCGAGATCGGAGGAATACAGCAAGCTTTGCTGCTGCTGTTCGTCGAGCAGGCTTTCGAGCGGCACCAGCTCGAACACCTCCACCCCGTCGAGCGACAGTCCGTGCGATGCTGCGCTGCTGGAGAGCTCGTCGGCGGTTTCCGAAAGGGTGATGTACAGGACCCGTTCGCCGGCGGCGACGCCGGCGAGGGCGAACTGCGTGCCGAGGGTGGTCTTGCCGGTCCCGGGACTGCCTTCGATCAGGAACACCCGGCCGCGCGCGAGCCCGCCACCCAGAACATCGTCCAGTCCTGGCACATCGAACTTCGCCTTGTCGGCCAACGTTGCGATCATGGCTCTTTGCGGACCTTTCCACGAGCTATTTTTCTGCAAAAAATACAATGAACGAAGCGTGACGCTTCCGGGTTCACTCGAGCTGATTCGTGAGGGAGCCGATTTCCCCCGCTTGCGTGAACGCGTTGCCTTCTGTTCGGTTGCAGACTAGTCAGTGGAAACTGCCAATGCGGCGCCGTGGAGGCGACGCCATGTCCCAAGGTCGCCGACGTCAGCCGATGGATCAGCTCGACAAAGACCTCGACGGATTGCGTGTCCTCATCGTCGAGGATGAGCCGCTGATCTCGTTCATGCTCCAGGAGATGGTGGAAGACCTCGGGTGCCAGGTCGCCGGCATGTTCGTCGGAGTCGCGGACGCGCTCGAGGCGTGCCGGGGCGACGACTTCGACGTGGCGCTGCTCGACCTCAACCTTGCCGGCGAACGCGTCGACCCCGTCGCCGACGAACTCGTCCGGCAAGGCCGACCGTTCGCGCTTGCCTGCGGAAGCAGCATCGACGACGGCGGCATCGGCGAGGCGGCGATCATGCCGAAGCCGTATACGGTGGCCGAGCTCGCGACCGTGCTGCGACGCTTGCGGGCCGCGCTGGCCGGTTGACGCCTTACACCGGCACCGGTGAAGCCACGACTGGCGCCGTGGCAGCGGGTGCGATCGCGCGCAGGACCCTGTCCCGGGCGCTGTAGTGGACCATGTGGCCGACGTCCTCGATCAGCACGAACTCGCTCCGCGGCATGGTTTCGTGCAGCCGCTGCGATTGGCCCTCGAACGCGACGATCTTGTCGCCCTTGCCGGCAACGATCGTCGTCGGGATCGTCAGTTCGCCATAGCGCTTCGACAGCGCCGCGACCGAGGGGATCGCCAGGCCTGCATCGGCGGCGGTCGCGCGGACTTGCGACGGCCGCAGAACCATCTCGGTCGGGAAGCCATCGGCCCAGCTCGGCGCGATGGGCGCCGGCGCGAAGAGCAGCTCCTCCACTTTGGGCAGCATCGCCCGTCCGGCGAGCGGCGAGATCGTGTAGCGCATGACGTCGCCGATGAGCGGGATGGCGGGCCCGGCATTGAGGATCAGGTCTGCCCGCGGGGTGGGGAAGAAATACCCGCCAAGCAGGACCAGCCGCGTCACCAGATCGGGATAGTC
The DNA here is from genome assembly GCA_019510335.1 of Novosphingobium sp. GTDB lineage: Bacteria > Pseudomonadota > Alphaproteobacteria > Sphingomonadales > Sphingomonadaceae > Novosphingobium. The sequence goes on from JAEKKO010000060.1 coordinate 14,809, forward strand.
GAGCCCTAGCGCCAGCGCGACCATCGTGCCGAAGCTATGGCCGACGACGGTGGCCTTGGCGATGCCGAGTTGGTCGAGCGCCTGGGCCAGCAGGGCCGCCTGGGCCTGGGCGGTCCACAGCACCGTGCGCGGCCGGTCGCTGTAGCCGAAGCCCGGGCGGTCGAACGCGATCACGTCATGGGTCTTCGCCAGCGCGTCGAACACGCCCGAAACCAGCCAATCCTGGAGCATCACGCCGTTGCCGTGAAGCAGGACGATGCACGGTCCGCTCCCCCGCCGCAGGTAGTGAAGCCGCGTGCCGTCAACTTCGACGAACGAGCCGACCGGCGGAGTCTCGAACTCGGCCCCGCTGGCCTTCGAGCGATTGTAAGCGGCCGATGCGATCGCCGCGGCAGCGATGACCGCCGTTCCGATCAGCCAAGGGTGGGAGGAAGTCGAGACATCTGGGGGCATGAGCAGGTCTTCCTGACGTTGCGCGAGCCCCACTTACGTGCTGCGCCGCAGCATGTTCCCGGAAGAACAGGAAAAAGTCGCCAGCGGGCGCAGCGCTTGGCTCGATTTAGGCGATCGACCAGCCGCCGTCGACCGGCAGTAGCGCGCCGTTGATGTACGAGGCGGCCGGGGACAGCAGAAACAGGATCGCGCTGGCGACTTCCTCGGCGAACGCGGCGCGGCCCATCGGGATGCGGGTCATTGTTTCGGCGACGAGCGGATGCTCGAGTAATGGGATCGTCCGCGGGGTCAGCGCGAGTCCGGGGGCGATGGCGTTGGCGCGGGGACGCCCGCCGTGGCGGGTCGCCAGCCAGCGGACGTAGCCGGCGATCGCCGCCTTGGCCGCCGGGTAGAACGGCTGCAGCGTGGTCCCGCCACCCTGGAAGTTGCCGGCGATCGAGGCGAGGCAGACGACGCTCGCCGCGTCCTCGCCGCAGCGCTCGAGCCAGCCGGTGGTCACGCGCTCCATGCTGCCGGCGGCATGGGCGAGCAACGACGCGAACTCGCCGGACGTGCCGCTCGCCGGGCCGGCGTTGTTGACCAAGTAGCGACAGTGCCCGAGCGCGCGGCTTGCCTCCCAGGCGGTGATGACCGCGGCGCCATCGGCGACGTCGAGGGTCAGCGGCAGCGCCGCGACGCCGAGCGCTCTCGCCTGCCGAGCGGTTTCGTCGGCTGCATCGCCGGTGACGTCCCAGATCGCCACCGCTAGGCCCGACCGGGCCGCCGCCAGCGCCGTCGCCCGGCCGATCCCCGATCCGCCGCCGGTGATGACCACGACTTCGCCCGCGGCGAAACCGAGCGCGCGCATGTCATAAACGGGGCCGTGGAACGGAAGTGGAGCGCTGTCGGGCATTGTCGTCTTCTCGCGTGGGTCAGGGTGGCGCGTCCATCCCCTCCGGCAGCACGTCGACC
>JAEKKO010000381.1 GCA_019510335.1 Novosphingobium sp.
GGAAATCGCGCGGCGCCTCGACGCTCAGCATGCAGCTCGCCGGCTTCCTCTCGCCCGATCTGGCGCGGCCGGGCGCGCGCTCGTGGCTCGACAAGATTCGCCAGATGCGCGCCGGCTGGGACGTCGAAAGCGACTGGACCAAGGACGAGATCCTCGAAGCCTATCTCAACCTCGCCGGGTTTCGCGGCGAGGCGCAGGGGATCGGCGCCGCCGCGCTCGGCCTGTTCGGCAAGACCCCCGACGCGCTCAGCCGCGACGACGCGCTGATGCTCGCGGCGTTGCTGCCCGATCCGCAGGCCGGCGCCGGATCGGTGGCGCGGCGCGCTTGTCTGCTCAGTCACGAAAAGGACTGCGCGCGCTTCGAGGGCGAGGCCTATTCGATGCTCGGCCCGGCGCGCAGCCTGGCGCTCGACCCGGGCCTCGCGCCGCACCTCGCCAACAAATTGCTGACCAAGCCGGGGCTGCGCGTCACCACCACGCTCGACGCCGACATCCAGCGGGTCGCGATCGGCGCGCTCAAGCGCCAGCTCGAAGGATTGGGCGGCAGCCGTGCGCGCGATGGCGCAGTGGTTGTGCTCGATAACGCGACGGGTGACGTGCTCGCTTATGTCGGCGGGATCGGCGGCAATTCGACCGCGGCCTCGGTCGATGGCGCGGGGTCGTACCGTCAGGCGGGATCGACCTTGAAGCCGTTCCTCTACGCCGAGGCGATCGAGAAGGGATATCTCACGCCGGCCTCGATCCTCGACGATTCACCGGTCCAGCTCGACACCGCCTCGGGCCTCTATGTCCCGCAAAATTACGACAAGGGGTTCAAGGGCCCGGTGTCGGCGCGCTCCGCGCTGGCGGGATCGCTCAACGTACCTGCTGTGCGGACCCTGCTGCTGATCGGGGTCGACTCGTTCCGCGATCGCTTGTGGGACACCGGTTATCAGGGCCTGGTCGAGGACGGCGATTATTACGGCTTTTCGCTCGCGCTCGGTTCGGCCGAGGTGACCTTGCTCGAACAGGCCGACGCCTATCGCAGCCTCGCCAATGGCGGACGCTGGGCGCCGGTGCGGATGACGGCCAAGGACCCGGTCCCCGCGTCCAAGCCGATCACCACGCCGCAGGCGGCGTGGATC
>JAEKKO010000383.1 GCA_019510335.1 Novosphingobium sp.
GCCGACATTGCCGGCTTCGTGCGGCCGCATATGGAAAAGACCTTTCCGCAACTCAAGGGCTGCCGGATCGACCATGCCTGGGGCGGGCTGGTGTCGGTGACAACGTCGCGCCTGCCGCATGTCGGGCACTATGGCGAGGTCTATTTCGCGCATGGCTATTCCGGCAAGGGCGTCATCCTGTCGACGCTATCGGGCAAGCTGCTCGCGGAAGCGATCACGGGCGATGCCTCGCGGCTCGACCTGTTCTCGACGCTGACGCCGCTGCCGTTCCCGGGCGGCACGACGCTGCGCGGCCCGCTCTATGTGCTCGGCATGCTGTGGTACGCCATGCGCGATCGGCTCCGGCATTAGAGCAATTCCAGGAAAAGTGCGAGCCGGTTTTCCGCCCGGAATTGTGTCGAACAGAGAGATAGAGCGGTTCATCGTTCTCGTGAACGATGAACCGCTCCGGGCTGGCTTTCCCGTCCCCGGCGTGGCTAATGTCCTGACGCCGGGAACGAAATCCCGGGAAGGAAGGGCGATGAATATCGAGCCGGGTCGACTGACCAAGAAGGAACGACACGAGCTGATCCTGTCGGAGGTTCGCCGTTCGGCATCGATCCGCATCTCGAAGCTTGCGCGCCGCATCGGCGTCGCCGGCGAGACCATCCGCCGCGACTTGATCGAGCTTGGCGATGCGGGGCTCATCAACCGCACCTATGGCGGCGCGACCATTTCCCTGGTGACGTCGGAACCCGTGATCGCCGAACGCGGCCTCACTATGGTCGAGGAGCGGGCCCGCGTCGGGCACGGCGCCGCCGGACTGATCGAGAAAGGCCGCATCGTGATGATCGACGGCGGATCGACCACCTATGAGGTCGCGCGCAGCCTGTCACAGCTCGGCCGGGACCTGACCATCATCACCAACTCCATCGGCGTCGCCTCGGTGGCCGGCGCCAATCCCGGTTTCCGCGTCATCCTTTGCCCCGGCACCTATGACAGCCGCGAGGCCGCCGTGCTCGGCGAGGACACGGTCGAATTCGTGCGCCGCTACAATGCCGACGTCGCCATCATCGGCGCCTCGGCGCTGAACGCGGAGGGGCCGAGCGACATGATCTCGGGCGCGGCGGCGGTGAAGCGGGC
>JAEKKO010000157.1 GCA_019510335.1 Novosphingobium sp.
ATCGGGCACCCAGAACAGCCGCGACAGGGCCATCGCATGGTCGATCCGCAGCGCCCCGGCGTACGCCATGTTGGCCGCGAGCAGCTCGGCGAACGCATCGTAGCCGCCGGCGGCCAGCGCATGGGGATCGGGCGGCGGCAGGTTCCACACCTGCCCGGCCGGCCCGAGCGGATCGGGCGGCGCGCCGATCGACACGCCCTGGGCGAGCAGCGCTTGCGAGGCCCACGCTTCGGCCCCGTCCGGCGCTGCCCCGACCGCAAGGTCGCCGTAGAGGCCCACCGCCATGCCTTGCGTCGCCTGTGATGCAGCGGCGAGCTGGGCCTTGCACAATTGCTGGAGATAGGCGTGGAAGCGGACTTCCTGCTCGTGCTCGGCGGCGAAGCGGGCCACGGCAGTGTTCGCCGGGTCCCGCAGCTCGGCCGGCCAGCCCTGCCACGGGGTTCCCGCGAACTGCCGGCTCAGCGCGCAGAACGTGGCGAAGGAGCGCAGCGCACCGGGCGGCGGCATGGCATGCCCATCGCGGGCGAAACGTTCGCGCAACGCCGCTTCCTTGAGCGCCCAGACCGCCGGGTAGTTGACCAAGTCGCCGTCGGGAGCGCCGGCGACCGGACCGACGTCGAGATAGATCGGATCGAGGAAGCGCCGGTCCGAGGGCGAGTACGGGCTGGCCCGGTCGCGCTGCTCGGGGAACAGCGCGTGGAGCGGGTTGAGGCCGATGGCGTCCGCGCCGGCCGCCCCGCCATGGCGGACGAGCTCGGCGAGGGTCGTGAAGTCGCCAATGCCCTGGTCGCCGGCGCGGCGGAGCGAATAGAGCTGCGCGGCGATGCCGAACAGGCGCTCACCCGAGCGGATGCTGTCGGGCAGCCACGCGCGGTGCGGCGCAATGGTGAGGCGGCAGGGCGCGTCGGGGGCATCCTCGCGGACGACGGTGTAGCGGCCGAGCGGCAGCGGTGGCAGCGGGGCCGACGCGCAGACGTTCCACGACTCCCCGATGTCGCCGGTGACGTGCAGCCAGGTATCGCCCGCGCCGCAGAACGCGACCTGCTCTCCCTCGCGCGCGACCCGGACCGGCGGCAGGGCGCGGCGATCGTAAAACTGCTCGAGCCGGTCGAGCGACTCCCGCGCCTCCGCCTCGGAATCCGCCGGCAGGCGCATCGCCCGGAGCAAGTGCCGGGCGGTGTCCTCGCCGATTTCGTGGCGGATCCCGTCGATGCTCCACCACTCGGGCTGAATGCCGGCGCGACCCGCGAGACGCTGCAGAGTCGCGGAGCTGACGCCGCGGTTGCGGCCGGACTGGGGGTCGCCCGCCAACAGCACGACCGAGCGTGTGGCGACCTCGACGACAGCGCCGGCAACCGTCGGAACGGCCGCCGAGGCGCTGTCGATCAGCCCGCGCCAGCGGCCCGGCGGCAGCGTGAAGCGCGTCGCCTCACGGCCGCGGTGGACGAGGATCGCCAGTTGCTCAGTGGTGCCGTGCAGCACAATCGCCACCGAGCCCGCCTCGGGTGCGTCCCACTCCGCCGCAGTCATCGGCTGGCCGGCCGCCGTCAGCCACGAGACCTCGTGTCCCTGGATCACGCTGTCGCGGCGCAACAGCGCGTGCTTCCGGCGCATGGCGGCCAACTTGCGAGTGAACTTGAGCAGCGCCGCATCCGCGCCGTCCCAGTCCAGCCAGCTGAGCGGGTTGTCCTGGCAGTAGGCGTTGTTGTTGCCGTGCTGGGTGTGGCCGAGCTCGGAGCCCATCGCCAGCATCGGCGTGCCGCGCGCAAGCAGCAGCGTCGCCAGCAGCGCGCGCTGGTCGGCGAGGCGCGCAGCGCGGATCGCCGGATCGTCGGTGGGGCCCTCCTGGCCATTGTCCCAGCTGAAGTTGGCGCCAGCCCCATCACGATTCTGCTCGCCGTTGGCTTCGTTGCGGCGCTGCTCGTAAGCGACCAGGTCGGCGAGGACGAAACCGTCGTGCGCGGTGACGAAGTTGACGCTGCGCGACGACGGCCGGTTGGGCCCGAACACGTCGGCCGAGCCGGCCAGCCGCGCCGCCAGCGAACCGAGGCGGTGGGCATCGCCGCGCCAGAAACGGCGGATGTCGTCGCGGAAGCGGTCGTTCCATTCGCCCCAGCGGCTGGGGAAACGGCCGAGCTGGTAGCCGCCGGGTCCGATGTCCCACGGCTCGGCGATCAGCTTGAGGCCACGCAGCTCCGGGTCCTGCTCGATCGCGGTGAGCAGCGGCGCTTGCGGATCGAACCCGTCGGGCCGCCGCCCGAGCGCGGTGGCGAGATCGAAGCGGAAGCCGTGCACGCCGGCCTCGCGCACCCAGGTGCGCAGCGCGTCCATCGCTAGGCGGACCACGGGCGCGCGGTCGAGCGCCAGGGTGTTGCCGGTGCCGCTGTCGTCGACGTAGAAGCGGGGATCGTCGCGCAGCCGGTAATAGGAGGCGTTGTCGAGCCCGCGCAGCGACAGCGTCGGGCCGAGCTCGTCGCCCTCGCCCGAATGGTTGAGGACGACATCGACGATCGTCTCGATCCCCGCCGCTGCGAGCGCGGCGACGGTGGCGCGGATCTCGCCCCAGCCGCCGGGGGCGAGGCGCGGCTCGGGCGCCATCCACGCCACCGGGTTGTAGCCCCAGTAGTTGGTCAGGCCGAGCGCGGCGAGATGGCGCTCATCGATCCACGCCGCGCATGGCAGCAGCTCGACCGTGGTCACCCCGAGCTTGACCAGGTGCTCGATTGCGGCGGGCTGCGCGAGCCCGGCGAACGTCCCGCGCAGCTGCGGCGCGACGCCGGGGTGAAGCTTGGTGAAGCCCTTGACGTGAAGCTCGTAAATCAGGGTTTCGCGCCATGCCGTCAGCGGCGTCTGCGTGGACGCGCCGGAAGACGCGATGACGATCGCCTTGGGCATCACAGCGGCGCTGTCGGTGTTGTCGAACGCCAGGTCGTCGGCATCGGCGGGGTAACCGAACATCGCGCGATCGAGCCGGAACGGCCGGTCGAGCAGGCGAGCCTGCGGGTCGAGCAGCAGCTTGGCCGGGTTGAAGCGGTGGCCCTCGCGCGGTGCGAACGGTCCGTGCGCACGCAAGCCGTAGCGGGCGCCCGGCTCGACGCCGGCAACGAAGCCGTGGAACACGTCGCCGGTGCCTTCCGGCAGGCGGATGCGCTCGAGCTCGCGCGCGCCGGCTGCGTCGAACAGGCACAGCTCGATCGCGCTGGCGTGGGCGGAGAACACGGCGACGTTGAGGCCGCCCTCGACTAGGGTGACGCCGAGCGGCTCGGGCGATCCTTCGCCCAGGCGTCGCCTCATGCGAGCTCCCGGTAGAGGGCCGCATAGTCGCGGGCCGAAGCCGCCCACGAGACGTCGGTCGCCATTCCGGCCCGCTGGAGCCGGTGCCAGGCCGGTTCGTCGCGGTAAAGCGCGGCGGTGCGGCGGATGCCGCTTTCGAGCATGATCTCGTTGACCGGCGCGAACTGGACGCCGGTGGCGGCCCCCGAAGCGAGCGCGACCGGGCTGGCGTCGATCACGGTGTCGGCCAGGCCGCCGACCCGCGCCACGACGGGCACAGCCCCGTAGCGCAAGGCGCACAGCTGAGTCAGGCCGCACGGTTCGAACCGCGAGGGCACCAGCAGCGCGTCGCAGCCGGCCTGGATCAGGTGGGCGAGCGCCTCGTTGTAGCCGATGATCGCGGCGATCCGGCCCGGGTGCTCGGCCGCGGCGGCGCCGAACGCCGCCTCGAGCGCGGGGTCGCCGGTGCCGAGCAGGGCGAGCTGGCCGCCTTCGGCGAGCAGCACCGGCAGCGCGGCCAGCAGCAGGTCGAGCCCTTTCTGCCAACCGAGCCGCGAGACCACCCCGAACAGCGGCGCGCGCGGCTCGGCGGCGAGGCCGAGCCGTGCCTGGAGCGCGGCCTTGTTGCCGGCGCGCGCGTCGAGCGTCGCGGCCTCGTAAGGCGCGGCGATCAGCGGGTCGGCGGCCGGGTTCCACACCCCCGTGTCGATGCCGTTGAGGATCCCGCGCAGCACGTCGGCGCGGCCGCGGATCAGGCCGTCGAGGCCCATGCCGAACTCACGCGTGCAAATCTCGGTCGCGTACGTCGGCGAGACGGTGGTGATGCGGTCGGCCAGCCTCAGGCCGGCTTTGAGGAAGCCGATCTGGCCGTGGTATTCGATGCCGTCGACGGTGAAGGCGCTCTCCGGCAGGCCCAGGGCCCCTAGCAACGCGGCCGGGAAGGTCCCTTGGAACGCCAGGTTGTGAACCGTGAACACCGTCGGCACGCGCGGTCCCGGGGTGAAGTCGAGGTAGGCAGGGACCAGCCCGGCTTGCCAATCGTGGCAATGCAGCGCGCAGGGCGCGTAATTGGGGAGCAGCCCGCGCCCGAGCTCCGCCGCGACCCGCGCCAGGGCGGCGAAGCGGAAGGCGTTGTCGGGCCAGTCGGCGCCGTCGGGCCCGCGATAGGGATCCCCGGGACGCGCGTAGAGGTGCGGCGCATCGACCACCAGCAGCTCCAGCTTCCGCACCCGCGCGGCGACGAGCCGGGCCGGACCGCCGAACAGCGCGGGCCATTGATGAACTAACTTGCCACGCCGGGCGGCGGCCATCACCGCCGGATACCCCGGCACCAGGGTGCGCACGGCGAAGCCCTCGCCAACTAGCGCGCCTGGAAGTGCCCCGACTACGTCGGCAAGGCCGCCGGTCTTGACCAGCGGGTAGAT
>JAEKKO010000385.1 GCA_019510335.1 Novosphingobium sp.
GCGCGGTGCGGTGCCCTTCATCGGCCGCGCCTCGACATGCGTGCCGTCGCTCTTGAAGAAGAGTTCGGGCGACAGTGACAGGAGCCAGTTGCGCCCGTCATGCACGATCCCGCCCCAGCCCGCGCGCGCGTTGCGCCGCAGCCGCGCATAGATTGCGAGCGGGTTGCCCGCGATCGCGACGTCGGCGCGGAAGCTCAGATTGGCCTGATAGATGTCGCCCGCCGCGATCAGGTGCTGCACGCGGGCATAGCCTTTGTCATAATCGGCGGGGGAGATGCCGGGGCGGGGCGCGCCGACCCAGGCACCGGCCGCGTCGCCAAGCGCCTTCGCGAGCGTCGCTTCGTCGATCCGCTCCGCCCGCGCGAACAGCCCGAACCACAAAAGCGGCATCGCGCCGCCTGGATGCGCGAGCGGCGCCAGCCTGGGTTCGAGCCCGAGTCCCGCCTCATAGGCGATCCAGCCGGCGGCGTACCTTCCCTCCGTCAATGCGGCGCGCAGCCGGTCGAGCGCGGGGGCGACCTCCTCAGGGCGATGCGCTTCGACGATGCCGAGCGGATCGCGATAGAGGATATGAGGGCCGCCCGGGCGGGCGTCGTCGAGCAGCACGAAGGGCAGGCCGGCGGAGAGCATGGCCGCGCTGTGCCCGCTCGGGCGCGCCGCCGCAACCGGAGGCACGCCGCGCGCCGTCGGCGCTTGCTCCCGTCGGGTGGGGTCGCCATCTAGGGGCATGGCTTCCGAACCTCCCCTCCGGGCCGCGATCATTCCGGTCACACCGTTCCAGCAGAATTGCACCTTGATCTGGTGCACGAAGACGATGCGCGGCGCCTTCATCGACGTCGGCGGCGAGCTGCCGCGGCTCAAGGCGGCGGCAGCCCAAGCGGGCGTGACGATCGAGAAATTGCTCGTCACGCATGGCCATGCCGATCATTGCGGCGGCACCGCCGCGCTGGCGACGGAATTAGGCGTGCCGATTGAGGGGCCGCACGAGGAGGACCGCTTCTGGATCGCGGGGCTCAAGGAAGACGGCCCGCGCTTCGGGATCGAGGCGATGCCGTTCGAGCCTGACCGCTGGTTGGTCGACGGCGATCAGGTCACGGTCGGCGAACTGGTGC
>JAEKKO010000158.1 GCA_019510335.1 Novosphingobium sp.
ATCCACCGCCATCGCGGCTTCGGCGACGGCGACGAAGCGCGACAGCAAGGCCTCGCGGCCCCAGCGTTCGCCGGCGCGGAGCCGGCCGGCCTCGCCGAGCTCGGCGCAGCGCGCCGGATCGTCGGCGAGCGCGGCGACCGCTGCGGCGAAGGCCGCCCCGTCGCCGGGTGGAACGGCGAGGCCGCAGCCGACGACCTCGTCGTAAAGACCACTGGATTTTGCCGCCGTCGCCACGATCGGCCGTCCCGAAGCAAGCATGTTGGTCAGCTTCGAGGGCAGCACGAGGTCGGCCGCGCTGGCGATCTGCGGCAGCAGGTGCATGCTCGCCAGAGCCAGCAGGTCGCCCATCCGCTCGGCCGGCTGGAGATCGTGGAACTGGAGATTGGACAGGCCGTCGGCGAGCGCCATCAGGCGCGCCCGGTTGGGCCCTTCCCCGCAGATCACGAAGACGAGGTCGTCGCGGTGGCGCAACCTGCGCGCCGCGTCGATGACCACCTCGAGCCCCTGCTTGTTGGCGATGTTGCCCGAATACAGCGCGACCTTGCGATCGCCGAGGCCCCACTCGCGGCGATAGGCGCCGCCGCTCGGATCACCCGCGGCGAAGCTGCCGCTGGCCCAGTTGCGGAGCTCGCGCACGCGCTCGGCGGCGACGCCCTTGGCGATCAGCCGCTCGACCATCTTTGGGCTGATCGTGGAGGCCAGGTCCGCGGATCGGAGCAGCCGGTTCTCGACCCACAACGCAAGCTTCGCCAGCACGCTGCGCTCGCGGATCAGCCCGGTGGCGAAGGACGCCTCGACCTCGAAGTCCTGGACGTGGATCCACAACCTGGCGCCGCTCAACCGGGCCGCCAGCCAGCCCACGGGAACGGCCATCAGCGAAGGGGCGATCACCAGCACCGCCCCCGGCCGCCGCCGCGCCCGCGACAGCGCCGGCGCAAGCGCCGCCAGCGCAAAAGTCACGTGATGAAGGATGCGCCGAATGCCATTCGGGTCGCGCGGGATGTAATGCGGGCAGCGCACCACCTCGACACCGTTCTCGCGCGCTCTTTGCCACCCGCCGAAGCCGGGCCAGGGACGCCAGGTCGGGTAGTAAGGCTGCGCGACGATGGCGTCGATGGCGACCCCGGCGCCGACCAGCGCTTGCGCCACCGCGCTCGTGTAGGGGGCGATGCCCAGCGGTTCCGGATCGTAATTGAGACCGATCAGCAGCAGCCGCCGGCGGGTAGCTCGTCGCGGGGGCGCGGGCATGGTGCGTTCGCCCATCGAAATCTCCGCCGCCTTCATGCGGCGCCTCTCGGAAACCAGCGGTAGGCGGCGGCGATGCCCTCGTGCAAGCGCAAGTCCTGCAAGCGCAAGTCCTCGGCCGGTCCGCTCCAGAAGCTTCCACGGATCGACATGGCGCGGGGCCTGCCGAGCCAGATGCGCTCGTTCCCGGGCGCAACCGCCATCGCTCAGCTCCGAATTCCGAGCGGCGCCGTTTGCATCGTGACGAGGTCGGCCTCGACCATCTCGCGGGCCAGCTCGCGTGCCGTGGTCGTGTACTCCCAACCGAGCTTCTCGCGCGCCTTGGTGGGATCGCCGAGCAGCTCGTCGACTTCGGCGGGGCGGAAATAACGCGGGTCGACCGCGACCCGCAGCGCGCCGGTCTTGCGGCAGTGGCCCTGCTCGTCGACCCCGTTGCCGATCCATTCGAGATCGATCCCGACGAACTCGAACGCCCATTCGGTGAACGTGCGCACCGACGTCGACTGACCGGTGGCGAGGACGTAGTCATCTGCCTCGTCGGCCTGGAGAATCCGCCACATGCCTTCGACGTATTCGCGGGCATGGCCCCAGTCGCGCGTGGCCCCGAGATTGCCGAGGTAGAGCACTTGCTGCCGCCCGAGCGCGATCGCCGCCGCGGCGCGGGTGATCTTGCGCGTGACGAACGTCTCGCCGCGCAGCGGGCTCTCGTGGTTGAAGAGGATCCCGTTCGAGGCATGGAGGCCGTACGCCTCGCGATAATTGACGACGATCCAGTAGCCGTAAAGCTTGGCGACACCGTACGGGCTGCGCGGATGGAACGGCGTCGTCTCCCGCTGCGGAACCTCCTGGACGAGCCCGTACAGCTCGGAGGTGGACGCCTGGTAAAACCGCGTCTTCCGCTCCAGCTTGAGGATCCGCATCGCCTCGAGCAGCCGGAGCGTTCCCAGCGCATCGGCGTTGGCGGTGTACTCTGCGGTTTCGAAGCTGACCTGGACGTGGCTTTGAGCGGCCAGGTTGTAGATTTCGTCGGGCTGCGTTTCCTGGACGATGCGGATCAGGTTCGTCGCATCGGTCATGTCGCCGTAATGCAGCGTCAGCCGGGGATCCGGCTCGTGCGGGTCTTCATAGATTTCGTCGATGCGGCCGGTGTTGAACGACGAGGAACGGCGCTTGATGCCGTGAACCTCATAGCCCTTTTGCAGAAGCAGTCGTGCGAGGTAGGCCCCGTCCTGCCCCGTCGCTCCCGTAATCAGGGCAGTCTTGCCGCGCGTGCTGGATTCCATCGAATGCGAATGCCTGAAAATGACCCGAGTGCGCTTCCCCTAGCGATCCGGAGACGCCTCGCAAGCCGATTGTCCACGGTTTTCGGGGGTGAGGGCAAGGTCAGCGGCGATCTAGCCAGCGGCTGAACGCGGCGAGGTCGCGCGACTGGCGCAGCGCGCCTCGGGTCAGCGCATCGGCGGCGGTCCGCGCCAGGCGCGAGCGTGCCCAGGCGAGGAACCCGCCCTCGGTGGCATGGCTGCGCGCCGCCGTGGCTCCCTCGCGCGTCGATAGGCGGCTGCGCAGCCGCTGCCACAGCCCGGCGAAGCCATGGTTGCGAACGGCGGCGATGAACCCGGCGCTTTGGCGGGTGTTCATCGCCTGAAGCAGCAGGGCGGGCGCGGCCTCGACTACTGCGCGCGGAGGCGCCGGTCCAGCGCCGTCGGTGAGGTCGACCGCGGGCATCTCGCGATACGCGGTGGCGAGCGCCAGCAGCAAGCGCGCGCCTTCGCGCCACCCCTGGGCGGCGGCGCGGTCCCAGAATGCAGCCCAGTCGATCTGCTCCCGCCGCACCAGGAAGGCGATGTCCGAGAGGATCAGCGGCCCGCAGTCGAGCCGGTGGCTGTAGGCGGCGTGGACGATCAGGTGGGCGAGCATGTCATCCGGCGCCGGGTAAGCGATGCCGTCGAGCCGGATCGAGCGGTCGCGGACGGCGGCTTCGTCGCGCTCGGGGGCGTGATGATCGAGTCGCCCCTCCGGCTCCCACAGCCGATGATGGAGCTCGACCCGGGTGCCCCGCGGCGCAATCAGTGGCGGTAGGTGCTTGTCGATCGCCACGTAGGAGTCGAGTGCCATCTCCAGCGGATCCTCGAGGCGGTAGCCGCTGGCGCGAAGATGCTCGAACGCCGGAACCACCGTCTCGGGAGAGAGCAGAAGATCGAGATCGCGGAGCGGCCGCTGGGCCGCGGACGGGTAGGCGTAGCGGGCGAGCCAGGCGCCCTTGAGCGCGATCGGGGCGAACCCGTGCCGCTCGAGCAGCGCCCCCGTCTCGCCCAGTTCGGCTTGCTGGACCAGCGCGGCGAGGCCCGCGGCGCGATGCTGCTCACGCCACTCGGCGCGAGTGGCCGCGGGAACCGCGTCGTTCGCCGAGTGCTGCGCGTGGAGCAGCGGCTCCAGCCGATGCTCGCGGGCCATGCGGGTGATCCGGCGCCACTCGCCCGGCGTGATCGCCAGCACACGCTCGCGATCGATCGGCGATCGCGTGCCGAGGAGGTCGAGCAGCAGTCGTCGCGGATCGGATGCCTGCATGAAACCGGGCAAGGCCCGTCAGTCGTGCTTCGGCACCGAGAACGTGCCGGTAACGCGGCCGCCGCCGCTCGTAGACGTGCCCAGCGCCGACGATGAGCCGCCAGACCGTCCGTCGACGCTCGACACGCCGCTGGCGAGGTCGATCACCAGTCGGCCGCCATTGAGCGTGTCGGTGCCGCGGCGCAGCGCGACGCCGCCGGCCATGGTGATCAGCCGGCGGTTGAAGTCATAGACCGCGACCGCGCCGCGCGCGGTTTCGTTGGCGCGGTTGACCTCGACCCCGCCGGTGGCGTCGATCCGCTGAATCTTGAGCCCGCCGGCGTCGGTGTAGGCAACGGTGGTCCGCGCGGCGCGCATACGCAGGTCGGCCTGGGTGATGTCGACGTTGCCGGACAGGATCACCCGCTTGTTCTTGTCCTGCAGCTCGATCCGGTCGGCGGCATAGTTCACCGGAGCGTTGCTGTCGTGCCCGGAAATCGCCTGGGCCGAGACGGCGTAGTCGCCGCCAAGCACGATCAGGCTGGCGCCCAGGACGGCTCCCTTGAGAAACCAGGCGGAAGCGATCGAGGCGAGGGCAGGACGCGGCATGGGGCGATTCTCTACGCGATTGGGGGGGCCGGAGGAAGGCGTCGATTAGTGCCGCATTTCCTCGCGCTTCTGTTGCATCAGCGAAAGCTTGCTCGGGATCATGTGCAGCCTGGCGTGGCCATTGAGAACGACGGTGCGCGCGGCCAGGTCGGCGAGGATCTGGTCGGAGCTGAACGAGCCCGCGGGAACCACGCCGTCGATCCCGCCCGAGCCGACCACCCGCCGGTCGCGCATGTCGATCGACACGCCGACCGGCCCGGGGACCCGCACGACTTCGGTCGGAATGTCGTATTCGCCATTCTGCGCCTGGAGCTGGGCCGGGCCGTCGGGTAGCTGGATCTGCGCGGTGAGGTCGTTCATCTGCACGACCGGCACGGCCGCGCTGCGCTGGACGGCGCTATCCGCGACCAGCGAAAACGGGTGCCCTTTGTTGTCCTCGCCGCGATAGGTGGCGTGCTCGACCCGCAATCGCTCCGCCGTCACCGCGACCTTGTTGCGATCGAGCAGGAAGCTGATCTCTCCCCGCGGCGCAAGCGGAGCGAGGATCAGCACCGCGAACACCAGCCCGAGCGCGGCCGGCAGGGCGC
>JAEKKO010000386.1 GCA_019510335.1 Novosphingobium sp.
CCGTTCGGCCTCGCCGTGCTCGAGGCCGCGATGAGCGGCTGCGCCCTCGTGCTATCCGACATCCCAACGTTTCGCGAGCTTTGGGACGGTGCGGCGTTGTTGCTCCCGCCCGACGATGCCCAAGGGTTTGCCGAAGCCGTTCAGGAGCTGGTCTGCGATTTCGGCCTGCGCCAGCAGATGGGCGAGGCGGCGCGCGAGCGGGCGCGACGCTACACCGCCGAACGGATGGCTGCGAGGATGGCCGGCCATTACCGCGAATTGCTTGCCGCCCACGTTGCGGCCGCATGAAGATCGTCTACTTCACCCATTCGCTTGCGTCGTGCTGGAACCATGGCAACGCCCACTTTCTGCGCGGCGTGCTCGACGAACTGATCGCCCGCGGACACGATGTCGTAGCGTGGGAGCCGGCCAACGCCTGGAGCCTCGCCAACCTGCTGGCCGATCACGGCCACGCCGGTCTCGAGCCTTACCGCGCGGCATATCCGCGACTCAGGTCTCAAAGCTACGCCGCGGACGACGATCCGGCGGAACTCGTCGACGGCGCCGACCTCGTGCTTGTCCACGAGTGGAACGAACCCGCGCTGGTTGCGGCGGTCGGCCGGCTTCGCGCCCGCGGCGGCGACTTTCGCCTGTTGTTCCACGATACCCACCACCGCGCCGTGAGCGCCCCTGCGGAGATGGCCCGCTACGATCTTTCCGCTTACGACGGCGTGCTCGCTTTCGGCGAGGCGCTCACTAAGGTTTACCGGCGCCGCGGCTGGGCCGACCGAGTGTGGACCTGGCACGAGGCGGCCGACGTTCGCCGCTTCCATCCTCCGGTGCGCGAAGGCGCCCGTGAGGGGCTTGTGTGGATCGGCAACTGGGGCGACGGGGAGCGCACGGAAGAGCTGGAGCAGTTCCTCTTCCGCCCCGCGCGCGATGCCGGGCTGCCGCTCGACGTCTATGGCGTGCGCTATCCGGAAGGCGCCCGGGCAACCCTCGCCCGCTATGGCGCTCGCTACCACGGCTGGGCGGCGAACGCCAGGGCGCCGGAGATCTTCGCTCGGCACCTCGCCACGGTCCATGTCCCGCGCCGCTATTACGCGACGATTCTTCCG
>JAEKKO010000387.1 GCA_019510335.1 Novosphingobium sp.
TTCGTCGGGGATGCTGCTCCACAGGAAGAAGGACAGCCGCGAGGCGAGCTCGAGGTCGCTGATGCGATGGACGCTGCCGGGCGCACTGCCCGCCGGATCCTGCTCGACCAGGAACAGGAAATGCGGCGAGACAAGAATCGCCTCGACCGCGGCCTCGACGCCATGCTCGAAATCGGAGCCGCTCCGCTCCGTAGCGTAGATACGCATCAGCGGCGCCAGATCGGCGGCGTTGACGGGACGGCGATAGGCGTGACGCGCGAGCGTGGCGACGACGCGTTGTGCGCAGGCGGCTTCGTCCGCTTCACGCGTCGGCTTGCACAGGAAGATGCGCGCGTGGGCGGCCGTGTTGCCGACGCCCGCCGGCGAGAAAGGTCCGGTCACCTCGATCTGCAGCACGTCGCGCGGGAAGTTGCGCTGGGCGTAGCGCGGCGACATGCGGAAGGACGGTACGCCGATCTGCTGCACGCGCCGCCCATCGACCAAGACATCGAGCGGGAGCGCCACGGGCGCGTCGATCGGCAGCGGTACCATGTCGAGATTGTTGCGGAGCGTCTGGACGCTCTCGTCCGGCGCGAGCTCGCGGCGGAATGACATTCCGATCATGTGCGCGCCCGCCTTGAGTGGCACCCGGACGCTGACCCTGTCCTCTTTCAGCCGGTCGGTCTCGTTGTTGGTGTTGGCGTTGAGATAGCCGCCAATCTCGTAGACCGCGTCGTAGCGAGCATAATAACGGAACGCGCCGCCGCCCCGCGAGCCGAGCGGCAGATCGTCGCTCGCCCGCTCATTATAAGCCGGTCGGCCCGAATTCATCACCGAGCCGTCCTTCGGCACGTCGTAGGATGTGGTGAAGGCGCGGCTGGAGGTGAGGCCCGTGGCCACGCGCCCGATCTTGCCCGCGACCGCGACATAGCGCTCCATCAGTGTGGGCGAGACGCTGAGCACGTCGGCGATATTGTCGAAGCCGTAGCCCGAATTGTCCTGCGGCAGTTCGCGGCTCACATCGACATCGAGCGCCAGCAGATCGCGCACCGCATTGGCATATTCGACGCGGTTCAGCCGCCTGATCGTCGCGCGGCCCGGATCGGGAT
>JAEKKO010000159.1 GCA_019510335.1 Novosphingobium sp.
TGTTGTTCACCGCCAAGCCGATCGATGCGTTCGAGGCGGAGAAGCGCGGAATGGTCAACCGCGTGGTGCCGCTGGCGGAGCTTGATGCGCAATCGCGGGCGCTCGCGATGGAGATCGCGCAAATGCACCCGCACGCGCTGGCCATGGCCAAGCGGATGGTCAACCAGACGCTCGACACGATGGGCCAGTACGCGGCGCTGCAGGCCTGCTTCGACGCGCACCAGCTCGGCCATGCCTCGGCCTATGCGCAGTCGGGCCAGTTCGTCCTGACCGACCATTTGGGGATCAAGGCGGCACAAAAAGGGTGACGGGGATAATGACGATGGACCGACTGATCCTTCACGAGGATCCGCGCAGCGGCAACTGCTACAAGATCCTCCTCACCGCGGCGCTGCTCGGCATCCCGCTCGAGCGGCGTTTCTACGACATCATGCACGGGCAGACGCGCACGCCCGAGTTCCTCCAGACGGTCAATGCCAATGGCCGCATCCCGGTGCTGCAGATCGGCGACAAGTTCCTGCCCGAGAGCAACGCCGCCTGCTGGTATCTCGCCTGCGGCACTCGGCTGGTGCCCGCCGAGCGATTCGACCAGGCCGACATGCTGCGCTGGATGTTCTTCGAGCAGTACAACCACGAGCCCAACGTCGCCACGCTGCGGTTCTGGCTTCACTTCGTCGGCGAAAGGAATCTCACCGAGCAGCAGCGCGCGCAAATCCCGGCCAAGCGCGCCGGCGGCGAAGCGGCGCTCGCGCTCATGGACGAGCACCTCGCCGAGCACGACTGGCTGGTCGGCAACGCCATCACCCTGGCCGACATCGCGCTCTACGCCTACACCCACGCCTGCGAGGCCGGCGGCTTCCGCCTCCACGACTATCGCAATGTTTGCGAATGGCTCGAGCGGGTCGCCGCCGAGCCGGGGTTCGTGCCGATGGATTGACTTGCCGTGGCGCGCGGTATGCCCTACATCGGCAGGGTTGCGGCCGCTCCGGAAGGGGCGGCCCTTATCGTATTTACCGGAGACACCCCGTGACCCAGCCCAACCCGCTGATGCCGCATGCGACGGCGTCGTGGCTCGTCGACAACACATCCCTCACGTTCGAGCAGATATCGGAATTTTGCGGTCTGCACCTGCTCGAGGTCCAGGCGATGGCCGACGATCTCGCCAGTAGCAAGTACACCGGGCGCGATCCGGTCCGCGCCGGCGAGCTGACCATGCCCGAGATCGAGAAAGGCCAGGCCAACCCCAACTACCGGCTGCAGATGCAGAAGGCGCCGGTCAACGTCAGCCGCACCAAAGGTCCGCGCTACACCCCGGTGTCGAAGCGCCAGGACAAGCCCGACGGGATCGCCTGGATCCTGCGCCATCACCCGGAGATCTCGGATGCGCAGATCGGCAAGCTGATCGGCACCACGCGCAACACCATCGCCGCGATCCGCGACCGCAGCCACTGGAATATCAGCAACATCCAGCCCAAGGATCCGGTGACCCTCGGCCTGTGCTCGCAGCGTGAACTCGACGCGGTTGTCGCGCGCGCCGCCAAGAAGGCCGGTCACGTCGACGACGGTCAGGACGACGTGCGGCTCGGCGATGACCGCGAGGCGCTGATCGAGGAGCTGCGGGCCGAGCGCGAAGCCGCGGCCAAAGTCGCCGCCGAGGCGGCGCAAGAGGCCGAGGCCCAGGCGTGGCTCGAAGCCCGCCGGGCGGCCGAAGCCACGGGCGAGGTCTGACGGCTACGGAGCAGCAGCTTCCTGCGCACGATTGGCGCACGGGTTATGCCCATCCGTGCGCCTGGGACCAGGAATTCGCCCCGCTTGCGCTGACCGAGATGTTCGCCGCTTCTGTGGCGGCGGCGTCGGAAGCGCCGCTGGTCGAGTTCTCCGGACGCCGCTTCAGTTACGCCGAGCTGCATCGCCAGGCGCGGAATTTCGCTGCCGGGTTGCAAGCGCTGGGCATCGCCAAGGGCGACCGAGTCGGCTTGTTCCTGCCGAACGTGCCCGCTTACGTGCCGGCGTTCTACGGTGCGCTGATCGCTGGCGCGACCGTGGTCAACTTTTCGCCGCTTTACACCGAAGCCGAGCTCGAGGCGCAAGTCGCCGATTCGGGTGCGCGGCTCCTCGTCACCCTCGATGTGCCGGCGCTGCTGCCGACTGCGCTCGCGGTGCTGCACGGTTCGGCGCTCGAGCGGCTGATCGTCGTCCGCCTCGCCGAGCAACTGCCGATGCTCAAGGGCCTTGCGCTGCGGCTGTTCGGCAGAAGGCAGCTCGCGCCGCTGCCGAGGTCCGTCGACGTCGCCACCTGGGACAGCGTCCTGGCCTCGGCCGAGCCGAAAGAGGTCGCGATCGATCCCGAGCGCGACGTCGCGCTGATCCAGTACACCGGCGGGACCACCGGCAGCCCTAAAGGGGCCATGCTGTCTCACCAGAACGTCTCGGCCAACGCTCGGCAGATCGAGGCGATCGACGCCCATGCCAACGAGCGCGACGTGATCATGGGCGTGCTGCCGCTGTTTCACGTCTTTGCCAGTTCCACGGTGCTCAATCGAACGGTGCTCAATCGCGGGTGCATCTCGATGCTACCGCGTTTCGCTGCCGAAGCGACCCTGAAGACTCTCGAGCGCGTGCAGGCGACAGCCATGCCCGGGGTGCCGACGATGTTCCAGGCATTGCTCGACCACCCCGACCTCGAGCGCACCGATTTCTCGGCGATGCGCCTGTGCATCTCAGGCGGGGCGCCGCTGCCGTTGCCGACCAAGCAGCGCTTCGAGGCAGTGACCAAGGCGCGGCTGGTCGAAGGCTACGGTCTGACCGAGTGCGCTGGGGTCGTCTCGACCAACCCCTTCGACGGCGAAGAGCGCCCCGGCACGATCGGCCAGCCGCTGCCGGCCACGCGCTTGCGGCTGCTCGACAAGGACGATCCCGCGCGCGACGCGCCGCCAGGCGCGCCGGGCGAGCTGGCGATCGCCGGGCCGCAAGTCATGCTCGGCTACTGGAACCGCGCGGAGGCCGCCGCCGCGGCCTTCGCCGAACGCCCCGACGGCCGCTGGCTGCGCACCGGCGACGTCGCGGTCATCGCCCCCGACGGCTACGTGCGGATCGTCGACCGGCTCAAGGACATGATCGCCGTCGGCGGGTTCAAGGTATTCCCGAGCGTGGTCGAAGGGGTGCTGCTGCAGAATCCGGCGGTGCGGGAAGCGTTGGTGATCGGAATGCCAGACGCGTACCATGGCGAACTACCGCGCGCTTTCGTCACCGTGCGCGAGCCGGTCGCGGCCGAGGCGCTGACCGAGTGGCTTAATCAGCGCGTCGGCAAGCACGAGCGGGTCGACCGGGTCGAGATTCGCTCGACGCTGCCGAAGACGGCGATCGGCAAGCTCGATCGCAAGGCGCTGCGCGAGGAAGTTGCGGGAGGAGGGTAGCGCTTTTGTGCATTTCCCCCTCGATGGGGGAGGGCGTCAGCTCTGCCTCAGCTGGGTTGCCCGAACGCCTTGGTCCCAGCCTCGAGGAACGGGCGCGGGTTGACCGCGCGGTCGTCGATCCGCACTTCGAAGTGGAGGTGCGGCCCGGTCGAGCGGCCGGTGCTGCCGATCGCGCCTATCATCTGTCCGGCTTTGACCGGCTCGCCGACGTGGACGCGGAACGCCGACATGTGGGCGTAGCGGGTCATCAGTCCGTGGCCGTGGTCGATCTCGATGCAGTTGCCGTAGCCCGAGCGCTCGCCGGCGAAAGCGATCACGCCTTGCGCCGCGGCGTAGATCGGCGCGCCAACCGGCCCCTTGAAGTCGAGTCCGGCGTGGAATGCGCCTTCGCCGGTGAACGGATCACTGCGGAAGCCGAACCCAGACGAGATGTAGTCGGCGCTCGCCGGGAGCACCTGGGGGATGCCGCGCATGCCGCGAGCCAGCGCGCTCATCCGCGCCAGGCTCTCTCCGAGGCGGCGGAAGCGTGGGTCGAGCGCGCCGTTGGCGGCCGTCGCCAGCCGGAGTAGCGGACCACCTTGGGCGCTGCGATCTTCGCGGGTCACCAGCGTGCGCGGGCTGAGCCCGAGCGTGCGGATTTTCGCTTCGGCCCGGACGGTGCGCGCGTCGGCATAGCGGGTCAGAGTGTCGACGAACACTATCTGGCGCGCGGCAATGCCGGCCAGGCCAGGCGCCGGCGTCGTCTCGAAGCTGATCTTGTCGGGCGCGGGCGCGGTTTTGACCAAGTCGGCCGCGGGCGCTTGCGGGAGGTTGCCGAGCTCGCCTTGGACGAGCTTCTCGATCACATCCTGGCGGCGCTGCAGGTCGGCGGCGAGCTGCTCGAGTTTTTTCGTATCGGCAGCAGCCGCTGGGGCCGATCCGGCCAGCCGCGGGTGCGACGGTGCGACGTGGCCAGCAAGGAGCAGCCCGAGCGTCATCACCCATGCCAACAGCAGCGCGACGGCCGCAGCGGCGGCGCTCGCCTGGACGCGGCTGGTGATCGTGACGAACCGAACCTGGCCGCGCGAACGAACGATGAGCTCGCGCTTAGGAAACCAGCCCCGCTGGCGGGCACGCGGCCCGTCGCCGGAAGAAACTCTCAAAACTTGACCCCAATT
>JAEKKO010000231.1 GCA_019510335.1 Novosphingobium sp.
GAAATTCAATCAGTGAAGGGCGGTCCGGAAGGGCCGCCCTTTTCGTTTGCCGTCACCTGCAGAACGGCCGGCCTGTGCTGCGCTCGAGATGGAAGTGGTTGCGGTGCGCGGGATTGTAGTTCGGCCCGAGCACGGTGCCGAAGCGCTTGCACGCGCTTTGTTCGATTGTTTCGAAAAAGGCGCGGGTTTGGGGATCGTCCGAGGCCCAGTCGCGCAGCACCGTGATCCGCCGCCCATCGGCGAGGACGAAGCCGGAGACGTCGATCGCGTTGCCGGTCGCGTGGGCCGAGAGGCGGTCGCTGCCGGCGATGGTGCGGCAGCTGTAGCTGCCCATCGTCTCGATCCGCACCAGCGGGCTGCCGAGGATTTGCCGCGCCGCCCGGTCCACGCCATAGCGCGCCCACCCAGCGAACGCCGTCGCCAGCGGGCAGGCGACCGGGCCGAGGTTGGCCAGCGTCAGCACCGCGTCGTCGCTCCTCAGCCCGGCGAGGCGCACGCTCCCCAGTGTCGAGCAGCCAGCGCCGAAGTACTGGTCGGGCAGGGGCGTGAAATTCGCCTGGGTCCGCCCTAGCGCGGCCAGGCATTGCCGCTCGTCGGGGATCGGCGTGAGGAACGCGGTCGAGGCGCGCACCTCCTGCCGCGGCGCCTCCGCCTCGGGAATCGCGCTGCACCCGGCGAGCAGGATGAGGGTTGCAAGCAAGGGGGCTGATCGCCGCATGAGCGGCATTGTCGGCGGCCATGGTTAATTTCAGGTAAGCGCCTGCAACCGCCCCACTCGAACCTTTGCTTGACTTGCTGCAGCGCAACACTATTGCCGCCGACGGGCCACGCGGTCCCAACGCCGCGCGCGCTCTCTGCAAGGAGAGACTACATGACTGCCACCACTGCCGCGGGCGCAACGATTGCGCCTGCCCGGCCCGCCACCAAGCCGGCGCGCCCGTTCTTCTCCTCCGGTCCCTGCGCCAAGCCGCCCGGATTTTCCCCCGACAAGCTGCAGACCGAATCGCTCGGGCGCTCGCATCGCTCGAAGCTGGGCAAGCAACGCCTGCAGTATTGCATCGACCTGATGCGCGAGGTGCTCGGCCTGCCCGCGACCCATCGCATCGGCATCGTCCCGGGCTCCGACACCGGTGCGTTCGAGATGGGGATGTGGACGATGCTCGGCACCCGCGGGGTGACGACGCTCGCCTGGGAGAGCTTCGGCGAGGGCTGGGTGACCGACGCGGTCAAGCAGCTGAAGCTCGAGCCGACGGTGATGCGCGCCGACTACGGCCAGCTCCCCGATCTCGACAAGGTCAATTGGGCCGACGACGTGCTGTTCACCTGGAACGGCACGACTTCGGGCGTGCGCGTGCCCGACGGCGAATGGATCGCAGCGGATCGCCAGGGGCTGTCGTTCGCCGACGCCACCAGCGCGGTGTTCGCCTACGACATCCCCTGGGACAAGATCGATGTCGCGACCTTCTCGTGGCAGAAGGTGCTCGGCGGCGAGGGCGGGCACGGTGTGCTGGTCCTCGGCCCGCGCGCGGTCGAGCGGCTCACCGAGTACACCCCGCCGTGGCCGCTGCCCAAGGTGTTCCGGCTGATGAGCAAGGGCGCGCTCGCCGAAGGGATTTTCAAGGGCGAGACGATCAACACGCCCTCGATGCTCGCCGTCGAGGACGCGATCTTCGCACTCGAATGGGCGCAGGGGATCGGCGGCAAGGCCGGGCTCGAGGCGCGCTGCACGGCCAATGCCAACGCCCTCGACAAGATTGTCGCCGGGCGCGACTGGCTCGGCCACCTCGCGCCGGACAAAGGCACCCGCTCGAAGACCAGCGTGTGCCTGACGGTCGAAGGCGCCGACGCCGACTTCATCAAGAAGTTCGCCGGGCTGCTCGAAAAGGAAGGCGCGGCGTACGACATCGCCGGCTACCGCGATGCCCCTCCGGGCCTGCGCATCTGGTGCGGCGCGACCGTCGATGCCGCTGACATCGAGGCGCTCGGCCCTTGGCTGGACTGGGCCTGGGACACGCTGCGCCCCTGACCGTCATCCCGGCGAAGGCCGGGACCCAGCACACGCAACAACGCCGTTTCGCGACTCTTTTCAGGGTCTGGGCCCCCGCCTTCGCCGGGGTGACGACCAGGAGCAAATCTGATGACCACCACCAAGCCCAAAGTGCTCATTTCCGACAAGATGGACCCGAACGCCGCGCAGATCTTCCGCGAGCGCGGCTGCGAGGTCGACGAGATCACCGGCCTCAAGCCGGACGAGCTCAAGCAGATCATCGGCGGCTACGATGGCCTCGCCATCCGCAGTTCGACCAAGGTCACCAAGGACATCCTCGACGCCGCGACCAACCTCAAGGTCGTCGGCCGCGCGGGGATCGGCGTCGACAACGTCGACATACCCGCGGCCAGCGCCAAGGGCGTGGTCGTCATGAACACGCCGTTCGGCAACTCGATCACCACCGCCGAGCACGCCATTGCGCTGATCTTCGCGCTTGCCCGCCAGCTGCCCGAGGCCGATGCCTCGACCCAGTCGGGCAAGTGGGAAAAGAACCGGTTCATGGGGGTCGAGGTCACCGGCAAGACGCTCGGCCTGATCGGCGCCGGCAACATCGGCTCGATCGTTGCCAGCCGCGCGCTAGGCCTGCGGATGAAGGTGATCGCGTTCGACCCGTTCCTCACCCCCGAACGGGCGGTCGAACTGGGAATCGAAAAGGTCGATCTCGAATCCCTGTTGGCGCGCGCCGACTTCATCACCTTGCACACGCCGCTGACCGAGCAGACCCGCAACATCCTCAGCCGCGAGAACCTCGCCAAAACCAAGAGAGGCGTGCGCGTCGTCAACTGCGCTCGCGGCGGCCTGATCGACGAGGTGGCGCTCAAGGAGGCGCTCGATTCCGGCCACGTCGCGGGCGCAGCTCTCGACGTGTTCGCGACCGAGCCGGCCAAGGATTCGCCGCTGTTCGGCACGCCGAACTTCATCTGCACCCCGCACCTCGGCGCCTCGACCACCGAGGCCCAGGTCAACGTTGCGCTGCAAGTGGCCGAGCAGATGGCCGATTACCTGGTCAACGGCGGGGTCACCAACGCGCTCAACATGCCCTCGCTGTCGGCCGAGGAGGCGCCCAAGCTGCGGCCTTACATGGCGCTGGCCGAGAAGCTCGGCAGCCTCGTCGGCCAGCTGGCCCACGGCAACCTCGACAAGATCAGCATCGAGGTCGAGGGCGCGGCGGCACAGCTCAATCCCAAGCCGATCACCGCCGCGGTGCTCGCCGGGCTGATGCGCCGCTATTCGGACACCGTGAACATGGTCAATGCGCCGTACCTCGCCAAGGAGCGCGGCCTCGACGTGCGCGAGGTCCGGCATGACCGCGAGGGGGTCTATCACACCCTGGTGCGGGTGACGGTCGGGACCAGCCAGGGCGACCGCTCGGTCGCCGGCACGCTGTTCGGCAACATTTCGCCGCGCCTGGTCGAGATCTTCGGGATCGGCATCGAGGCCGACCTTGCCGGGCACATGCTGTATATCGTCAACGAGGACGCGCCGGGCTTCATCGGCCGGATCGGCACGCTGCTCGGCGATGCCGGGATCAACATCGGCACGTTTCACCTCGGCCGCCGCGACGCAGGCGGCGAGGCGGTGCTGCTGCTCTCGGTCGACAGCCCGGTGCCAGAGACGGTGCTTCAGGCGGCCTGCGCGCTGCCCGGCGTGCGCACGGTCAAGGCGCTGGCGTTCTGAGTCGCCCTCGGGCTCGGTTCGACATCGCCATCAGCCGCCGCTAAGGGCGCCAGCATGGACGATACCGACCGCGATCTCCTGCCCGAGGGCCTCGAGGACCGGCTGCCCGCGGCCGCGGCGGCGGCGCAGCGGGTGACCCGCGCGGCCCTCGATGTGATGGACGGCCACGGTTACGACCGTGTTCAGCCGCCGTCGATCGAGTTCGAGCGCAGCCTCGCCAGCCGCATGGACGGGGTCCAGCCGCAGCGGATGTTCCGCTTCGTCGACCCGGCGTCGCTGCGCACCCTGGCGCTGCGCTCGGACCTCACGGTCCAGGTTGGGCGGATCGCCGCGACCAGCCTGGCTGGCGCGGCCCGGCCGCTGCGGCTGTGCTATGCCGGCCAAGTCGTGACGATCAAGGGCGACGGGCTCGACCCCACGCGCGAGCGGCTCCAGCTCGGCGCCGAGCTGATCGGCAGCGACACCGTCGCCGCGGCGGCCGAGGTTGTCGCGCTGGCCATCGAAGCGCTGCAGGCGGCGGGGGCGACGGGCCTGTCGGTCGATTTCACCTTGCCGGATCTGGTCGATACCCTGGCTGCAAAGGCGCTGCCGCTCGACCGCGCCCAGATCGACGCCGTGCGGCGCGAGCTCGACGCGAAGGATGCAGGAGGGCTGGTCGCAGTCGGAGGTGAGGCCTACCTGCCGCTGCTTTACGCCACCGGCCCGTTCGAGGCCGCGATCGAGCGGTTGCGGCAGGTCGACGCCGGCGGGGCGCTCGCTAGCCGCATCGCCGGGCTGCGCGAAGTGGCCGAGCGCGTGTCCGGCATGGCCC
>JAEKKO010000232.1 GCA_019510335.1 Novosphingobium sp.
TTGTCCTCCCCGGAACCGGGCAGCGAATCGGCATCGATGCGATCATCGGCCTGGTCCCCGGAATAGGCGACATCGCCACCACCCTGCTGTCGAGCTACATCATCTGGGAAGCGCGCAACCTCGGCATCTCACGCTTCGCCCTCGGGCGAATGGTGGCCAACCTCGCCGTCCATGCCTCGGTCGGCGCGCTGCCGTTGGTCGGCGACGTGTTCGACGCGTTTTTCCGGGTGAACCAGCGCAACTTGAAGATCGTCCGCGCGCAGCTCAAGAAGCGCCCCTCGGCGGCGGTTATCGAGGGCTAACCACCCCCGCTCAGAGGAGTGAGTTCACCAGCCGGGCGATGTTCTCGGCGAGCTTGCGTAGCAGAGGGCGGCGGCGCCAGCGGTCTAGGTCGAGCTGCTCGCTGTCAGCGAGGTAGCCCTGCTGAATGCGCTCGAGCTGCGCGATGGAGGGGCAATCGTAAATCAGCAGGCTCGCTTCCTGGTTGAGCTGAAACGAGCGCAAGTCGACGTTGCTCGATCCGACGAGCCCCAGCGACCCGTCGATGCTGGCGTTCTTGGCGTGGAGGAAGAACTCGCGGAACAAGTGGATGCGGATGCCCGCGGCGAGCAGGTCATCGTAGTACGAGCTCTGTGAGAGATTCACCAGCCGCTGGTCGACGACTTGCGACAGCACCAGGTCGACTGCAACGCCGCGCGCCGCTGCGGTTTTCATCGCGCCGATCACGTCCTCATCGGGAATGAAATATGGTGTCGCGATCACCACCCGCGAGCGGGCCTGGTGGAGCTGCCAGACGAGCAGCGTCTCGAAGCCTTCGAGCGGGTAATCGGCCCCGCTCGGCAGGAGCTGCAGCGTCGCCTCACCCGTGGGCGAGGGAATCTCGACCTGCCGGTCCGGCGCCTCGCCGGTTTCGAGGCTCCAGTCGCCGCGGACCAGCGTTGTCAGCTCGGCCACGATTGGGCCGGTCACGCGAGCGACCAACTCGCGGTTGATAACGCCGCGGCGGAACTCCTTGCCGACGATGTTCTGCGATCCGACGTAGCCGATCCGCCCATCGATCACGAACAGCTTGCGGTGATACCGCATGTCGTGGCGGGTGCGGCCGCGGAGCAGGCGGAACGGCAGCGCCTGGCGCACCGCGATGCCGCGCTTGCGCAACAGCCGCAGCGTCCCGCGCCGCCACGCGTGCGAGCCGACCGGGTCGAGCATCACCCGAACCGCAAGGCCCCGCCCGACGGCGTCGCCGAGCGCGCGGACCACGCGCCGCCCGACCGTATCGTTGGCGAAGATGTAAACGGAGATCTCGACCGTCTCGGCGGCGCCCTCGATGTCGCCGACGAGCCGGTCGATCATGCCGTCGTAGTCGTCGATCAGCTCGACCGTGTTACCGCCGGTCACGGGAAAGCCGCCGAGCTTGCACGCCAGCTCGGCGATGTCGGTCGGCGCGCCGTCGCTCGGTTCTTGCACTTTCAGGCGATCGGCGACGCCCGTGAGGAAGCCCTTCAGCTCCTCGAACCGCTTTCGCCGCCAGGCCGGGAACTGCGGCCGCCCGATGGCCCAGAACAGCACCAGCCCCGGCACCGGCAGGAAGAAGATCAGCAGCAGCCACGAGCGCGTCGCGTTGGGCGAGCGGCGCTGCGGCACGATCACCAGCGCGGCGGCCCGAATGATCCATTCGAGGAC
This sequence comes from Novosphingobium sp., assembly GCA_019510335.1. GTDB lineage: Bacteria > Pseudomonadota > Alphaproteobacteria > Sphingomonadales > Sphingomonadaceae > Novosphingobium. Next base: position 1,684 of record JAEKKO010000232.1, read on the forward strand.
GTAATAGGCCGTCCGCCAGTCTTCCGCGGAAATGGTCATCCTCGGCTGCATAGCCCGGAAGCCGAAAACTGGGCCAGCGATTCACCGCTTGCGCCCATTGCCCGAGTGATCGCCGCCACGGTTTGACCGGGGGTGCGGCCCGTGGTGTCCTCTCAGGCGCAAGCACAGGAGAGGCCAATGCGGGAGCCGCCGTTCGCCGATGCCGCCGCGCTGATCTACGGCGGGGGCAAGGGGATCGGCCGCGCCGTCGCGCTCGAATGGGCTGCGCGCGGCGCCCGCCTCGCCGTCGCCGACCTCGACGAAAGCGCCGCCGAGGACACTGCCCAGACGATCCGCGACCGCGGGGGCGAGGCCGTGGCGCTGCGCTGCGACGTGCTCTCCGACTCATCCGTCGCCGCCGCCGGCCGCCGGGCGGAAGAGGCTCTGGGGCCGCTCGAAATCGTCATGAACAACGTCGGCGGCATGCTCAATGGCCACCCCGAGGACGTGCCGTTCCGCGAATGGCAGCGGATGATCGACCTCAACTACCTCGCCGTGGTTCGCGGGATCGGCGAGTTCCTGCCGCAGATGCTCGAGCGCGGCGCCGGCCATCTCGTCTGCACCGCCTCGTTCGCCGGATTCTACCCTTATGCGGCCAGCCGCGTCCCGTACGCCGCGGCCAAGGCGGCGGTGATCGCGCTGGCCGAGAACCTGGCGATCTACTGCGAGCCGCAAGGAGTGCGGGTCAGCTGCCTGATCCCCGGTCCGGTGATGACCGGGGTGATGGAGAGCATGACCAGCTGGACCCTCGACGCGCCGATGCGCGGCCCCGGCGCCGAGCTCGAGCTCAAGATCCCCGACGAAGTAGCCACCACGCTCGCCGACGGGATGCGCGACGGCCGGGTGCTGATCCCCTCCGACCCGGCCGTGTGGGAAATCGTCCGCCGCTGGGCGGCCGATCCCGAAGCGTTCATCCATGCCAAGATCGCCGAGTTCGCGGCCGGCGAGAGCGGTCGCCCGCGTATCCCAGAGGCGCTCCTGAAGGCGATGGACCCGGCGCGATGAATCGCCTCGGTATCGAGATGCTGACCTTGCTCGGGATGCCGCCGGTCGAGCACGTGCGGCTCGCCGGGGAGCTCGGCTGCGTCGGCATTTCAACGGGGCTCAGCCAATTGCCGCTGGCGATGTTCGGTTATGCGGGCTTTGCGCCATATCCGGCCTGGTCGCTCGAGGACGATCCGGCACTGCGCCGCGAGCTCAAGGCCACGCTGGCCGACACCGGCGTCTCCATCGAGCTGGGCGAAGGCATCGGCGTGCGCCCCGCGGCCGACGTCCGCGACCGCGCTTCGGCGCTCGACATGATGGCCGAGCTCGGCGCCAAGCGGATCAACGCCGTGAGCATGGACCCGGACGTCGAGCGCACACACGACCAGCTCGCGCTCCTCGCCGATATGGTCATCGAGCGGGGTATGGCCTTCACGATCGAGTTCTCCCCGTCCCTGAGCACGAACTCGCTCCGCAGCGCGCTGGCCGCGCTCGAGCACGTCGGCCGCGGGCGCTGCCGGCTGCTGCTCGACGCGATGCACTTCTTCCGCACCGGCGCGACCGTCGCCGACCTGCGGGCGCTCGACCTTGACCTGATCGGCTATGCCCAGCTGTGCGACGCGCCGCTGGTTTCGCCCGGCACCAGCTACATGCAGGAATCGATGTTCGCGCGAATCGTCCCCGGCGAAGGCGATCTGCCGCTACGCGACTGGATCGCCGCGCTCCCCGCCGATGTGCCGATTGGGCTCGAGGTGCCGCAGATCGCGACGCTGCAGTCCGGCGTCAGTCCGCGCGATCACGCGGCGCGGGTGGTGGAGGCCGCCCGGGCGCTCGGCGCGTAGGAGAAAGTTCGATGGACGAGCCGAGGAAACGACGGTCAAAGACCGACTCACTGGCGAAGTCGCGGCTGGCCGCCATCGCCCTGGCTGCGGTTCCGGCTGCAGGCGCTGCTCAAGCTCCACCCGACAAGCCGCTCTACGTCGGACGGCTCGATCCCTTCCGCGAGAAGACCCTCGAACAGCGGATCCAGGAGCTCACCGATCGCGAGGAGATCCGCGACCTGATCGCTACGTATGCCCATCGCGTCGCCCATGGGCTGTCGATCGCCGACTTGTTCACCGACGACGGCGTCTACATCAACCGCCACAACGGAGCAGTGTCGGAAGCGCGGGGGCGCGCCGCGCTCGAAGCCCGTTTCCACGACCGGCCCGGCGACGACGGCAGCGCAATGCCGATGATCCACAACATCTTGATCTCGATCGACGGCGACCAGGCGACCGACATCTGCTCGAACGAGCTGCGCATCACCGAGAACGGCAAGAGCATCATCGCCTCGGGCTATTACGACGACCAGCTGCGGCGCGAGCATGGGCGCTGGAAGTTCGTGAAGCGCGACATCACGTTCTTCCACTGGGTGCCGCTGCAGGAAGGCTGGGCGAAACCGGCTGGGAAATGAGGTCTCGACTTCGCTCGACACGAGCGGGGTCTGTTTAGATAACAACCTCGTCCTCACCCGCTCATCCCGAGCGAAGACGAGGGATGCCGCGCAACCCGATCACGTCATCCCATGCGCCACAGGGATCGCCGCCGGCGGCCCCTCGGGAAAGCGGAGCAAATCCTCGTCGCCAGCCCCGGCCTCATAGGCCGCGAGCAGCTCCTCGGGGTCGAACCCGACCCCGACCGGATTGGCGGCGAACGCGTCGGTCGCCATGAATGCGTTGGCCTGTTCGAGCGTGCCGCAGTCGACCTGAAGCTCCATGCGGTTGCCGTCGGGGTCCTTGTAGTAGAGCGACAGCGTGGTGCCGTGGTGGACCGGCCAGTAGGGTGCGATTCCGCGCGCTTTCAGCCGCGCATAGGTCTGCAGCAAGTCACCGGCGGTGGCGTAAGTGTAGGCAACGTGATTGACTCCGATCTCGCCGCGCTCCTCGCCTCCACCGGGCCGGAGCAGGTCGAGGTTGCCGAAGGCGAAGCGGTGGTGCTCGTCGTCGTAAGTGAGGAAGGCGAGCGCCGGATTTCGATAGACCACGCGCGCTTCGAACACGTCCTCGTACCAGGCGACCATCTCGTCGAACCGCCGGGTCATGTAGACGACGTGCGCGAACTTGACTGGCTTGACCATGCGGCCTCTCCCCTTGCGGCGCGTGCGCCGGCGGTGCGACAGGCGACCATCTTTACGCTTCGGCGACCGCTCTCGGCAATGCGTCCCGCGCCTCTAGCGCGCCGCCGCCAGCACCAGCTCGGCGCCCTTTTCGGCGATCATCATGACCGGCGCGTTGGTGTTGCCGGAGGTGATCGTCGGCATTACCGAGGCATCGATCACCCGCAGCCGCTCGACCCCAGTCACCCGCAGTTCGGCGTCGACCACAACGCCCATTGCCGCCGTTCCGACGGGGTGGAAGATCGTCGTCGAGATCCTCCCGACGGCGCGCTCGAGCTCCTCGTCGCTGGTCAGCTCCGCCCCCGGGCGCAGCTCGTCCGGCTGGTAGCGCGCTAGGGCGGGCTGGGAAACGATCCCGCGGGTGATCCGCACCGCCTGCACCGCAACGTGGCGGTCGCCCGGGGTGGCCAGGTAATTCGGGCGGATGCTCGGCGGCGCGGCGGGATCGGCGCTGACGACCGCCACGCGCCCGCGACTCTCCGGCCGCAAGTTGCAGACGCTCGCGGTGAACGCCGGGAACGGGTCGAGCGCGCCGCCGAACGCTTCAAGGCTCAGGGGCTGGACGTGGTACTCGAGATTGGGCGTGGCGAGGTGGGGGGCGCTCTTGACGAACAGCCCGAGCTGGCTCGGCGCCATCGCCATCGGTCCGCTGCGGCGGAGGAGATACTCGACGCCGATCAGCGCTTTGCCCGCGAGCGTCGCGGCGCGGCGGTTGAGCGTCGACACGTTCGAGACGCGCCAGGCGCAGCGGATCTGCAGATGGTCCTGCAAGTTGCCGCCCACGCCGGGGAGGTCGGCCACGGGCGCGATGCCGAGCTCGCTCAGCCGCTCGGCCGCGCCGATACCGGAGCGCTCGAGGATGGCCGGCGAGCCGATCGCGCCAGCGGCGAGGATCACCTCCCCCCGCGCCCGGGCCACGTGCTCGGCGTCGCCAAGGCGGTAGCGCACGCCCGTTGCTCGGGCCTCCTCGAACTCCACCTTGTCGACCAGCGCGCCGGTGACGACATTCAGGTTCGGCCGCCGCCGCACCGGCTTGAGGAACGCATCGGCCGCGCTCCACCGCCAGCCGCGCCTCTGGGTCACCTGGAACAGACCCGAGCCGGTGTTGTCGCCCGTGTTGAAGTCCGGCGTCGGGGCGATTCCGTACTCCTCGGCCGCGCGCTGGAAGGCTTCGAGTATTTCCCACCGCAGCCGCTGCTGCTCAACGCGGATTTCGCCCCCGCTGCCGTGGAACTCGCTCGGGCCGGCGAAGTGGTCCTCGGCGCGCTTGAAGAAAGGCAGGACATCGTCCCAGCCCCACCCTACGTTCCCGGCCTGGCGCCAGCCGTCATAGTCCGCCGCCTGGCCGCGCATGTAGATCATCCCGTTGATCGAGGACGAACCACCCAGGCCCTTGCCGCGCGGGTAGGCCAGCGCGCGGCCGCCGAGCCCGGCCTCGCATTCGGTCTGCATGCACCAGTCGGTGCGCGGATTGCCGATGCAGTAGAGGTAGCCGACCGGAATGCGGATCCACAGGTAATCATCCTTGCCGCCAGCCTCGAGCAGCAGCACGCGGCGGCGCGGATCGGCGCTCAGGCGATTAGCGAGCACGCACCCGGCGCTGCCGCCGCCGACGATGATGAAGTCGAACTCGTCCATCCGTTGCGTGGGCGCAGCACGAAAGCGGATGCGCTGGCAAGTGATCTCACCACTTGGCGGGAGTCAGCACCACCTCGCCGCCATCGAGCGGCTCCCACCCGCGGGCGGCGATCACGTCGTTGCTCTCAGCGGCCTTGCGCCCAGGCCCCAGCGACCAGGTGATATGCCAGGTGCTGCCGTCGGGCCGGTCGGTATTGCCGTTGATCGCCACGACCATCGCCTCGACGCCCTCGCCGTCGTCGGCGCGGCCGACGATCCGCGCCTCGCCGACCGGGCCGGGAACATCGTCGGGGCCATTGCCCTTGGCCCACTTGAGCGTCACGTGATCGGCGACGACCTCGCCGTAGCGTGGCGGGAACCGCCCCAGCAGGGTATCGCGCAACGCGCGATCGAGCTTCCAGCCGACAGTCATGGGTCGATGTCCAGCTTGCGTGGGATCGGAACCGCCGCAGGATACGTTCGGTTCCACCAGATCGGCGATCAAGGAGCGAGAGCATGGCTGACGCGAACACCACACCCGGCCCGATCCGAACCGGCATCGGCGGGTGGACGTACCCGGGTTGGCGCGGCGGCGTGTTTTATCCGCAGGGGCTGCGTCAATCCGACGAACTGACCTTCGCAACCCGCGCAGTCGACGCGATCGAGATCAACGCGACGTTCTACCGCCGCCAGAAAGCGGCCGACTTCCGCGCCTGGCGCGCGGCCGCTCCGGAGGGGTTCGTGTTCGCGCTCAAGGGCTCGCGCTTTGTCACGAACCGCCGCGAACTGGCCTCTGCCGGCGAAGCGCTCGGCAACTTCTTCGCGCAGGGCCTCGAGCAGCTCGGGCCCGCGCTCGGCCCGATCGTGTGGCAGCTCGCCGCGACCAAGCGGTTCGAGGCGGACGACCTCGGCGGTTTCCTCGCGCTGCTGCCGCGCGAAATCGCAGGCTTGCCGCTGCGCCATGCGCTCGAGGTCGGGCACGAGAGCTTCGCCTGCCCCGAATTCGTTGCAATCGCCCGCGCCGCTGGCGTGGCGATCGTGTGGAGCGACGTCGAAGGGCGCGTGCAGATCGCCGATCGTACCGCCCCTTTCGCCTATTTGCGGCTGCAGCGGATGGAGGCGGACCAGCCGAGCGGTTATCCCGAGGCCGAGCTCGACCGCATCGCCGACGTGTGCCGCGCCTGGGCTCGCGGCGAGGCGCCGACGGGCATGCCATATGCCGACGCGCCGGAAGCCAGCGCGGGCTTCGCCGGGCCGGTCTTCGCGTTCCTGATCAACGGCGCCAAGGAGCGCGCCCCGGCGGCAGCCCAAGCCCTGCGTGTGCGCGATTGATCGGCATCACCCGAGCAGATCCAGCGTCCGCCGGTCGCGCTCACCGCCATGGAACGCGTCGAGCGCCTTGCCGAAGCGTTCCCCACCGCCGCACGCCTCGAACAGCGTCATCGAGCTAGCGAACTTGAGCGCGTCGACCGGGCCCAGGATGTCCTGCGCACTCCTTCGTCCGGCCCAGCCGAGCATCGCGTCGGTGCACTTGGCAAGGCGCAGCCCAAGCAGCCGGTGGGCGAGGTAGGCGCGGGCCTCGGCGGCGTCAGCGATGGCGTAGAACCGCGCCGTCTCGCTGCGGCCGAGGCCGGCGAGTTGCGGAAAGACGAACCAGATCCAGTGGCTGCGCTTGGCGCCGGCCCGGAGTTCGGTGAGGGCTTGCTCGTAAATCCCCTCCTGCGCAGGGACGAAGCGGTCGAGCCCGCTCACCGCGCTCGAGCCGTTACTTGGGCTCGGTGTAGGCGGGGCTCGGCGGCGCCTGGTTGGTCACGTCTCCGACGCGACTGCCCTGCGCGGCCGAAAAGGCTCCGGTGACCCAGATCACCGTCAGCGCAGCGATCGCCAGGAACAAGCTGATGACCAGAACGTAGCGGACGATGTGCGGAGTGCTGCCGCTTCGGGCTTCGTCGGTCTCGACGTGAAGTTCGTCCCCCTGGAGTTCCATGGTGTTGCTCCCGTGCTCACCGGCGAGCGATCGTCTCGCCAATGAAAACTACGCGGCAGCATACCATGTTG
>JAEKKO010000390.1 GCA_019510335.1 Novosphingobium sp.
AGTCTTCGACAAAAATTCGATGCGGATCGCGGGCTCGTCCATCGGGTTCGCCGCATAGGAGCGGCTCGCCCCAGCGACAAGCCAGTGAGGTTGAACCGGGGCAGGGCGGTTGCTACCTCCGCTTCATGCCCGCACAGCCGCCGCCCGAAGTGATCCGCGTTTCCACCTTGCAGATCGCCTGCGACGGCTCGGGCGAGATTTCGCCCGCGCTCGGCCATCCGCGCGTGTTCCTACGGATCGACGAGGAGATCGGCTTCGTCGAATGCGGCTATTGCGACCGGCGCTTTGTCCTTGAGGGGGGACCGGCGGACAGCAAAGCGGCATGATCGCGGCGGACCCCCGGCACTTTCTCTACCGCGGCCTCGATCCCGACGGCGCGAAGCGGCTCGCGCACAAGCACCTGTCCAGCCACGACGATGGCGAGCTTTACCTCCAGTACAGCGCCAGCGAGGCGTTCGGGTTCGACGATGGGCGGCTGAAGACCGCCGATTATCACAGCAGCTCCGGCTTCGGCCTACGTGGAGTCTCTGGTGAAACCACCGCCTTTTCCCACGCCAATGAAATTAGCGAAGCCGCGATTGATCGCGCCGCGGCGACCCTGAAGCTCCTCGACCCGGCGAAGGGCGCGCCTGCAGCTCAGCCGCAGCGCACCAACCAATCGATGTACGGCGCCACCGACCCGCTGAGCCTCGTGCCTTTCGCGGAGAAAGTTGCGTTGTGCCAGCAGATCGACGCAGCTGCCCGGGCGCGCGACCCGCGCGTTGCCCAGGTCAGCGTTTCGCTCGCCGCGAGCTGGAGCGTGATCGACATCGTCCGCGCGGACGGCTTCGTCGCCTCGGACGTGCGCCCGCTCGTGCGGCTCGGAGTGCAGATCGTTGCCGAACAGAACGGCCGGCGCGAGACCGGGTATCACGGCCTCGGCGGCCGCTATCTGTACGGCAAGCTGTTCGAGAAGGCCGAGTGGGAGCGCGCGATCGACACCGCGCTCGCCCAGGCCCTGGTGAACCTCGAATCCGTGGCGGCGCCGGCCGGCGAAATGCAGGTGGTGCTCGGTCCCGGATGGCC
>JAEKKO010000233.1 GCA_019510335.1 Novosphingobium sp.
CAGCGCCGCTTCGGCATGGATGTCGAGCAGCGGGTTGACCGGGCTTTCCCCCTGGAAGCGGATGGTTCCGCGGTCGAGGCGGAAGATCCGGCCGGCGAAGTCGTAATTGCCCTGCACAAGGTCGGCCCGGCCCTGGAAGCGCGGCGAATCGGCGAAGCCGCCGACCTGCAGATTGGTGGTCCAGCGGCTGTTGATGCCGAGGCCGGTCACCTGGAGGTCGCTTCCGGCGAGCTTCAGATTGAGCTTCCACGGGTGGAGTGCCGCGGGCTCGATCACGTCTTCTTCGTCGAGGCCCGTTTCGCGGACGTTAAGCTGGGGGACTGTTGAGGCGGCGCTCGCGCGGCCGAGCTGGAAGCGGCCCTTGTTGAGCCGGAGGTCGCCGGAGATCACCCCGCCATTTGCGTCCGACTTGAGCTGCAGCGGCCCGGTTACGCGCGCGGCGACGTCGTCGCGGTTAAGCAGCAGCGCCTGGTTGGCGGTGAAGCCAAGATTGAGCAGAGTCTTGCCGCCGGAGAAGGTGATCGTCCCATTGCCGGAGATGCTTCCGCCGCCCGTCGTCTGGCCGGCGATCTGGCTGAAGATCAGCTGTGCTCCGGAAAAGCGCGCCTGGCTCGCGACGTGGTCGATGACCATGCCCGTAACCTGGCTTTCGAGGCGGCCGTTGGCGGTCTTGAGGGAGCCACGGATCAGCGGGTTCGCAAGGCGGCCGCCGATGTCCGCGCCGACGGCGAGCGGGCCCGACATGTCGATCACTTCGCTGCCGGTCAGGCGCCACAAGGTGTCGGCGGGCCCGACGTAGCGCAGCTGAGCGAACAGAGGTGCGTTCATCAGCTCGGCGACGAGTGGGCCGGCGCCTAATGGCGCGAACTTCGCCTGAGCACGGCCGACGATCGCGCCGTCGCTCGCCGCCACGGCGCGGAGGCCCGCCTGATTGCCGCTGACAACGGCGGCGACGGCAACGTCGATCGGCTTCGAGGCGAGCACGAGTCCGGCGCGGCTGAGGCCGTGAACCTTGAGGTCGAGCCGTCCGCTGCGGTTGCTCTTCCACGCATAGTCGAGGCGGCCGGTCGCCGAACCCGAAAGGTCGAGGTTCGGCCATAAGAGGTCGAGCACCTCGAGGGGCATTGCGGCAAGCTGGGCGTGCACTTCCGGCCGCGATCCGCTGCGGCCGGACACGGTGGCGTTGCCGCCGGCGAAGCTGAGATTGGTCGGGGCGAGCGCCCAGCCGTCGCCGTCGCGGGTCAACACGGCCGCCTGGTTGAGCACCAGCGGCTGGCGGTCGATCCGGCCGCTGCCGCTCAGCCGGATCGTGTTCGGCGCGATATCGGCGAGGGTCGAGAAGGCGAAGGCGGCACCGCGGCGGCCGGCGAAGGCGGCGCGCACCTGACCCGTGCCGTTGACGAGTCTGGCGTTGGCCGTGAGCCGCGCGAGCGTCACCGCGCCCGACGCGATGCCGCGCGCGTCGACGCTGCCCTCGACAGTCGTCCGGTCGTCGGCGAGGATGATCACTCCGTCGGCCCGGCCGGAGCGGACCGAGAAAACGTCAGGGAAATTCGCATTGTTGGCGGCGATATGGGCGTCGATGCGCTGCGCCTGACCTGCCGGCGAAAAGTCGAGCGTCCCGCCGAGCGTGCCGTTCGCCAGGACGAGCCGGCCGAGGAACCCGCCGGGCACCGACTTGAGGTTGCCGCTCGCATGGGCGCCGCCGGCATCGAGCGCGGCGACGGCGATGACGGTCGGTGCACCGTGAGGCAGCAGGATCTGGCCGTTGCTGGTGAACGGCCCGAGCCGCGAACCGCCGGCCGCGCGGTAATTGTAACCGGCGGCCGTCGGATCGAGGCTGAGGCGCATGTCGGTGATCCCGAGCGTCTCGTTCGGGCTGGGCAGGAAGATTTCGAGCTTTGGCCGTTCGATATGGCCGTCGAGCACCATCTTCAGCGGGCCGTATTTCGCCTGGCGGCCGACGGCGGTGATGTGGAAGGTGCCGTCCTTGAACCGCTCGCCGGCGCCCGACAGCCTCAGCTTTGGTGAGTAGACCTGCAGGTTGGTGAAATGGACGATTCCTTCGGAGCCACGCTCGAGATTGGTGGTCAGCGACGGCAGCCCGCCCGTGAGACTTTGGAAGAAGCTGTTGTCGAGCCGCCGGACCCAGGCCTTGGCGGTCCCGACGACATGAGAGCCGTGGTTGTTCGGCCCGGGCACCACCCTGAGGTCGGTGATCACATCGACCAGGCCGAGGCCGGGGATGAGGTAGCGCTGCATCGCGCCCGACAGGAGGACTTCGAAGCGGCCGCTGACGAGGTCGATCAGCAAGGACAGCTTGCCATTCCACTTGGCGCTGCTGAGCCTGAGGTCCTGCCCCTGCACCAGCTTTGGCGTGATGCTCAGCCAGCCTTCGATCGTCGGATTGGCGAGCATCGCGCCGGCGACGTCGCCGATGCCGGTGATCGCCTTGGCCGCAAGACGGATCGGCACGCGCATCGGCCACGGCGTTAGCTTCCCCCGCCCCTCCGCATGGAGGCCGGTGAAGCCGTTGTTGTCGAACTGCACGAATTGCGACGTCAGCCGGTAGGAATAGTCCGCGGTGGCAAACGGGCCGTCCAGCGTCCACACCATGCGCACGCTCTTGCCGGTCATGTTCGGGAACAGCGCCGGCGGTTTGAGCAGGTCGATCCCCAGCCGCATCGCGCGATAGCGATTGTTGGCGAGGTCGAGCGTGCCCTTCGCCACCGCACGCAGCTCTGGCGAGCCGGCGGCGAGCTGGCCATCGAACTGCCGGTCTTTCAGCGTCGCGTCGCCGCGGATGCTGACCAAGGGCACGGTCAGCCGCTGGAGCTTGCCGGTAAGGAACTGGGCAGGCGCCCACTGGCCCTGCAGCCGGTAGCGCCCGCTGTCGACGCCCAGCGCGAGCCGCGCCGTCGCGCGGGCCGAGAGATCGAGCGCCGCGGCGCCGCGCCAGCGCGTCCAGCTGCCCTTGCCGCCGATGGTCAGGTCGACCGAACGCCTGGTGCCGATGAGCGCGGGCACGAGTCCGTCCGCGGGCGCATTCACTCGGGCGAACAGGTCGAACTTGTCCCCGTCCGGCTCCGCGTCGAGGTGGAAGGCGATGCGGTCGCCGCCGTTGTTCACCAGCGCCGAAAGCTCGATCAGCGCCCGGCCCGAGCGGACGTCGGCCTTGCCGCGGACACTGCCACTGCGCGCGCGGCCACCGACGGCGGGTCCGATGTCGAGGCGGTCAATCCGGAGCTCGCCGATGTGGATGTCGAAACCGGGGAGGATCGGGCCCTTCCTGGTGCTCGGTTTGAGCTTCGGCAGTCGGATGAGCGCGACCCGCTCGGCGGTCATGCTGTCGACGTACAGCTTGTTGTTGAGCCAGGCGCCCGGAGTCCAGTCGAGCTTGATGTTGGGCGAGGTCAGGAAGACGCCGCGGCTGTCGGCGATCGTCACGTTCCGGAGCTGAGACTTGCCGAAGATCGAGCCGTCTATCCGCCCGATGCGAATGCGCAGACCTGACGCAGTCTCGAGCCGGCTAAGCTGGTCGACGATGAAGCGATGGCCGGGAGCGCTGTCGAGCAATACGACCAGTCCGGCCAGGAGCAGGAGGAGCCCGACGAACAGCGCAAACAATTCATTGAGCAGACGCCGCCGCCAATCCGGCCGCAGGCGCCGCGGCTCGAGCGGCTCGCCGGTGCGGGCGTCAATGGCGATATCGGCCATCAGAATGCCTGACCGAGCGAGACGGTCACGGCAAATGGTCCATCGCCCTTCTGACGATTGAGCGGGAAGCCCACGTCGATGCGAATTGGCCCGAAGCTCGAATAATAACGGACGCCCATGCCCGCCGCGAGGCGCCAGTCCTTGAAGTCAGGCAGAGTCTCGGTCGTGAGCGACCCGCCATCGAGGAAGGGCACAAGGCCGAAATTGCCGCCGAACTGCTTGAGACGGATCCGAGTTTCGAGCCCGAACTCGGCAAGTCCGCGCCCACCGATCGGATCGCCGTCCAGATCCTTGGGCCCGAGCTGCTGATAACCGTAGCCGCGCACCGATCCGCCGCCGCCCGAATAGAAGCGGCGCGAAGGCGCAATATCGAACACTCCGGCGCCGAAGATGGTGCCGAGACGAACACGGCCGGCAACAACCACGCGGTCCGAGATTGGGTGATAGGCGCTCGCGTCGATCTGGGCGCGGGCATAATTGAAGCGCCTGCTGTGGTACGAAAGCTCCGGGCTCAGCCGCCCGCTCAAGCGGAAGCCGCGGGTCGGGTCGAGCAGGCTGTCGCTACCGTCATAGCCGAGGCTGAGCGGCAGCGCGGCGATCAGAAAGGTCTTTGTGTCCTTGATTCCTGCGCTGCTGAACACGCCGCGCTCATCGGTCGCGAGCCACTCGCCACCGTAGGACCAGGTCCACTTCTTCTGCCAGATGAAGTTGCTCTGCCGCTCGATATTCGCGGCGAGATCGACCGTTTTAGCCTCGTATGCATCGAACTTCTGGTGC
>JAEKKO010000389.1 GCA_019510335.1 Novosphingobium sp.
GCGAGACGCGGCCCGAGCGCGTCGCCGCCCTGATCGACCGAGAGCTGGTGCGCAATTCGGTCGCGGTCGACCATATGCGTGAGGGAATCACGCTCGGCGGCGTGGCCGGCCTGCCGACCTTCAGCCGCGGTGTCGCCGATCACCAATATCTGTTCGTCAACGGCCGCCCGGTGAAGGACAGGCTGCTGATCGGCAGTGTGCGCGCCGCTTATCAGGATCTGCTCGCACGCGACCGCCATCCGGTGCTCGCCTTGTTCCTGGAGGTGCCGCCCGAGGAGGTGGATGTGAACGTCCATCCGGCCAAGACCGAAGTCCGCTTCCGCGAGGCGGGGCTGGTGCGCGGGCTGATCGTTGGCGGCCTGCGCGCCGCGCTCGACAGCGCGGGCCATCGCAGTGCGCAGCGCCCCTCGGCGGCGGCGTTGGGCCGCTGGCAGAGCGAGCCGATGGCGCCGCAATGGGCGCCCACCCGTCCGCCGAGCCAGGGCTCGGTGTGGGACAATGTCCCCGAATTCACGCCCGCGCCTGCCGCGCGCGCCGAAATGGCCTATGACGCGCCGCCCGCGCCGGTCGAGCATCCGCTCGGCGTCGCGCGCGGCCAGGTGGCGGCGACGTATATCGTCGCCGAGGCCAAGGACGGGCTGATCCTGGTCGACCAGCATGCCGCGCACGAACGGCTCGTGCTCGAACGCATGCGTCGCGCCATGGCGGACGGCGGCGTCGCGCGGCAGGCGCTCCTCCTCCCCGAGGTCGTCGAGATGGACGAACCGGCATGCGACCGGCTCGAGGCGCGCAGCGGCGAGCTCGCCGAAATGGGGCTCGAGCTCGAACGCTTCGGCGCCAAGGCAATGCTGGTCCGCGCCACCCCTGCTCTGCTCGGGGCAAGCGACGCCAGGCAATTGGTCGTGGATCTCGCGGACGAGCTGGCGGCGTATGACGAGGCGCTCAGCCTCAAGGAGAAACTCGACGGCATCGCCGCGACCATGGCCTGCCACGGCTCGGTCCGCGCGGGCCGTATCCTCTCGGTCGCCGAGATGAACGCGCTGCTCCGCGAAATGGAGG
>JAEKKO010000234.1 GCA_019510335.1 Novosphingobium sp.
GAAGGAAACCGACCCGGCGATGTGGATCCGCAGCCGCCAGTTCACCGGCCGGATCGTCACCGTCACCAACGACCAGATCTTCTCCGAGCCGGTCTACAACTACACCGACCAGTTTCCCTACCTGTGGGACGAGATACGGCTACCGATCCACTACTATGCCGATCACCAGCGGGTCGAGGCGATCTTGCGCGACGCCGCGCGCCGCCACGCCGTCACCTGCGACAAGGTCGGCCACGAGGAAGTCGCGCGGCTCGAGCAAAAGTTCGGCATCGACGTCGGCGAAATCGACCCGCTGGTCTATTGGCGGATCACCGACAACTGGCTTGAGTTGACGGTCCGCTTCCTCTGCCCCGACCACGGCAGCCGCCGGATCAAGGACGCGATGAGCCGCGAGATCCTGACGCAGATGCTCGAGGCGAAGATCGGTGTCGCCTCGTCGAGCATGGAGATCGCCGGCGCCCCGAAGTTGCAGTTTGAAATGCTGAACTCGCGCGAACAGTGACGAAACTCACGTGCGTGGCGGCTGCCTGCGGTAGCTGAGCGCCTCGGCGACGTGGATGCGGCCGACGGTTTCGGCGCCGGCGAGGTCGGCGACCGTCCGCGCCACGCGCAGCATCCGGGTATAGCCGCGGGCCGACAGGCGCATGGCTTCGGCGGCCTGCATCAGCAGCTTGCGTCCGGGCTCGTCGGGGGTGGCGAAGCGCTCGAGCGCGGTACCTTCGAGCTGGGCGTTGGTCCGCGCGCCGCTACCGTTGAGGCGCGCGCTCTGCACCTCGCGCGCCGCGGCGACCCGGCCGGCGACCGCATCGGAGCCTTCGGCCGGCGGGGGCAGCGCGAGGTCGGCGGCGCTGACCGGGTCGACCTCGACATGAAGATCGATCCGGTCGAGGAGCGGGCCCGAGACTTTGCTCTGGTAATCGGCGGCGCAGCGCGGCGCGCGGCTGCAGCCGAGCGCGGCATCTCCCAAATGCCCGCAGCGGCACGGGTTCATCGCGGCGACCAGCTGGACCCGCGCCGGGAAAGTCACGTGGGCGTTGGCCCGTGCGACGCTGACCTCGCCGGTCTCGAGCGGCTGGCGCAAGGAATCGAGCACCGGGCGTTGGAACTCGGGCAGTTCGTCGAGGAACAGCACGCCTAGATGAGCGAGACTGACTTCGCCCGGACGAACTTTGAAGCCGCCCCCGGTCAGCGCGGCCATCGAGGCGGAATGGTGCGGCGAGCGGAACGGACGCACGCGGCTGATCCGCCCTTCCTCGAGCGTACCGGCGACCGATGCGACCATCGACACCTCGAGCGCTTCGGCCGGTGTCAGTTCGGGGAGGATCCCGGGCAGGCACGCGGCGAGCAGCGACTTGCCCGCGCCCGGAGGTCCGATCATCAGCAGGTTGTGGCCGCCGGCCGCGGCGATCTCAAGTGCGCGCTTGGCTATCTCCTGGCCTTTGACCTGGGCGAGATCGGGGCCGATCACGCGCTCCTCGGCCCGGCCGGCGGCGGGTGGCGGCAGCACCTGGTTGCCGCGCAAATGGTTGAGCAACGAGACCAGGTCGGGCGCGGCGACGATCGGGATGCCGGTCGCCCAGCTCGCTTCGGTCCCTTGGGCGGCCGGGCAGATCAGGCCCTTGTCGAGGCTGCTGGCGTGGATCGCGGCGAGCAGCACGCCCGGCGAGGAAATGATCCGCCCGTCGAGCGCCAGCTCGCCCACGGCGACGTAGTCGGCGAGCTGCTCGGCGTCGGTCACGCCCATCGCCGCGAGCAGGGCTAGCGCGATCGGAAGGTCGTAATGCGAGCCTTCCTTGGGCAGGTCCGCCGGCGACAGGTTGATCGTGATCCGCTTGGGCGGAAGCGCCAACCCGAGCGAGGACAGCGCGGCCTGGACCCGCTGCCGGCTCTCGCCGACGGCCTTGTCGGGCAGCCCAACGACCGAGAAGGCGACGAACCCGGGGGCGATCTGGCACTGGACCTCGACCGCGCGAGCCTCGAGCCCGAGATATGCGACCGTCGATGCGAGCGCGACCACGGCCGCTGGTCCCCCCTGGATGCCCCGCAGGTCTGATGGCGGAGGTTCGCGGCGCTGTCGAGGGGCCGCGGCCGAAGTGGAGGAGTCTCGCGGCGGGACCAACATGCGTAAGCGCGGCTTAACCGTTCCCGTGAGCTCGCGGGTAAGCGCTCTCTTGGCACACTGTCGCGATGCGCAGTGCCTCGCTCCTGGTTCTTCTGTCCGCCGTCGTGGCCGCGCCGGCAGCGGCACAGACCATCGCGGTCCAGATGGTAGTCGAGGAAGAATTTTTGGCCCCCGAGGGTGGAGGCGAGCGGGTGGTCGAGGCTGATCCCGTTCCAGTCCCGCGGGGAATCGCCGCCTACGGACCGTTCCGCGTTCTCGACCGCGGCCATGTCGCGCTGGTCGATACCACCGACGCCCGCTCGCCGGGTGCTTTCGCCTCGATGCTGCACGATTATCCGGCGATCGCGACGCTCGAGTTGATCGAGTGCCCAGGAACCGACGACGACCGCGCCAACCTTCAGCTCGGGCGGATGATCCACGCCCACGGGCTCTCGACCCACGTTCCCAGTGGCGGCTCGGTCCGCTCGGGCGCGGTCGAGCTGTTCATCGCCGGTGTCCACCACAGAGCCGAGCTTGGCGCCGAATTCGCGGTTCACGCCTGGGCCGACGAGAACGGGCGCGAGCCCGCCGACTACCGTCCCGATGCCCCCGAGAACCGCGCCTATCTCGATTATTACCGCGAAATGGGGATGAGCGCCGCGCAGGCGCAGGCGTTCTACGCGATGACCAATTCGGTGCCGAACGCCCAAGCCAAGTGGCTCGGTCCGGCCGAGCTGGGCAAATGGGTCGCTCTGAACTGACGCGGGACGCGAGTTGTTGACTTAGCCCCCCGCCTTCGGTAACCGCGCGGCCCTGTGACACGGCTGCCTCGTCGGGGCGGCTGAGGTCGTTCGCGGCAGCCGATGACGGGTGGCGCGCCATGGCATTCGAGGGTTTTCATGAAGCGCACTTTCCAGCCCAGCCGGCTCGTCCGCAAGCGTCGCCACGGTTTCCGCGCGCGCTCGGCCACTCCGGGCGGCCGCAACGTGCTCCGCGCCCGCCGCAACCGCGGCCGCAAGTCGCTCTCGGCCTGAGCGCAAGCCCGGCGCCGCGCCTCGGGGTCCTTACCCGGCGCGCCGACTTTCTCGCCGCCAACGCCGGAACTCGCGTCGCCCGCCCCGGCTTCGTGCTGCTGACGCGGCCGAACGATGGCGAGCTTATCCGCTACGGCATCACCGTCACCAAGCGAATCGGCAACGCCGTCGTCCGCAACCGAATGAAGCGGCGCTTCCGAGCGCTGCTCCGCGAATTGCTGCCGAGCCACGGCCTGCCCGGTTCCGACCACGTCCTGATCGGCCGTGAGGGCGGGATCGAGCGCGACTTCGCCTTGCTCCGCCAGGAACTGGTCGCTGCGCTCGGCCGCGCCTCGGCCGGCAAAGGCGACCGGCCGCGCCCGCGCAAGGCCCGTCCCGCTTGAAACGACTGCTCATTCTCGTCGCCCGAGCCTGGCAGATCGGTCCCTCGCGGGTGCTCCCGCCGACCTGCCGCTATGCCCCGTCGTGCTCGCAATACGCGATCGAGGCGCTCGAAAAGCACGGTGCGATTAAGGGTGGCTGGCTTGCCGTGAAGCGTCTATTGCGCTGCCACCCCTGGGGGGGCCATGGCTACGATCCGGTGCCTTGAGGCGCCGCGGCCGAGCCCTCCGCACCACACCTTGAACGGGACGGCTTCGTGCAGAACCAGCGCAACCTGATCCTCGCGGTCCTGCTCACCGCGCTGCTTCTCTTCGGGTGGGACGCCGCCGTGCGTCACTTCTATCCGCAACCGCCGCCCAAGCCGCGCTCGACCGCCGGCGCCCCGGCCGCGGTGCCGAGCGGGTCCGAGCCGCAGTCGGCGTCCAAGCCGACCCGCGAGGGCGGGTTGACCAGCGAGGCCGATCAGGCAGTCGAGGCCAAGGACCTCCAGAGCGCGCTGGTCTCCCCGACCCGCGTGCGGGTCGAGGCGCCGGGCCTCTCGGGATCGATCAACCTGGTCGGCGCGGTGGTCGACGATCTCGTCGTCAATCGCCACACCGCGACCGTCTCGAAGAACAGCCCGCCGCAGCGGATCTTTTCGCCCGCCGGCACCCCCGCGCAACAGTTCGCGCAATTCGGCTGGGCGCCGCCGAGCCCGGCGCTGCCGGGGCCGAACACCGTGTGGACGGCTCCCGCCGGCGCGAAGCTGACGCCCGACACCCCGTTGACGCTGACCTGGAGCAACGGCCAGGGCCAGGACTTCGCGATCCGCTTCACGATCGACCGCGACTACTTGATCACCGTGACCCAGACCGTCGCCAACCGTGGCGCCGCGCCGGTCACGCTGCACCCGATCGCCGAGATCAACCGCACCGACCGCACCGCCAGCCTCGACAGCTGGAACATCCACTC
>JAEKKO010000391.1 GCA_019510335.1 Novosphingobium sp.
GCGGAAACAGACCAGGTATCGGTGACCTGCCCATCGCCGTCCTGCAGCACATACGTCTCGGAACCGTGGAGGATGCCGCGCGTGCCGCGAAGTAGGGTCGCCCCATGGTCGTCGCCGTCGAGTCCGCGCCCTGCGGCTTCGACGCCGATCAGCCGCACTCCGTCATCGTCGATGAAGTCGGCGAACAAGCCGATCGCGTTAGAACCTCCTCCGACGCAGGCGACGACCGCGTCGGGCAGCCGGCCGACTTGCTCGATCATTTGAGCACGCGCCTCGCGGCCGATTACGCGCTGGAACTCACGAACCATTGTCGGGAAGGGGTGCGGTCCGGCCGCGGTGCCGAGGAGATAATGCGTGTTTTCAAAGCTCGCCGACCAGTCGCGCAGCGCTTCGTTGATCGCGTCCTTGAGCGTGCGCCCGCCGCTTTCAACCGGGATCACCTCGGCGCCCATGAGCTGCATGCGAAAGACATTAAGCTGCTGCCGCTCGACGTCCTCAGCGCCCATGTAAACGACGGTTTCAAAGCCGAGCAAAGCACCGACGATCGCGGTGGCGACGCCGTGCTGCCCGGCGCCGGTCTCGGCGATCAGTCGGGTCTTGCCCATGCGTTTTGCGAGCAGCCCCTGCCCCAGCACCTGGTTGGTCTTGTGCGCTCCGCCGTGGAGCAGATCCTCGCGCTTCAGATAGATGTTGGCGGGCAGGTTGCGGCAGCGGGTGAGCGGCGTCGGACGGCCGGCGTAATTGGCGAGCAGGCCGTTGAGCTCGGTGGCGAAGGCGGGGTCCTCCTGAGCGTCGAGGAATGCGGCCTCGAGCTGCTCGAGCGCGGGCACGAGGATCTCGGGGACATAGCAACCGCCGAAGCGGCCGAAGCGGCCATTCAAGCGCATTGGCGGAGCTTCTGGCGAGAGACGGGGCGAAGCGCTTCGAACAACGCCGCAATCTTCTCGGCCGATTTCTCGCCGGGGATCTCGTCGACTGACGAGCCAACATCGATCGCATAGGCTCCCAGCGCCCGGGCAGCTGCGGCGTTGTGAGGACCGATGCCGCCG
>JAEKKO010000061.1 GCA_019510335.1 Novosphingobium sp.
GTCGCGATCGCCGTGGATCAGCGCGTGGTGCGCCCAGGTGACGGTGGTGCCCGAGCACAGCAGGATCAGCGTGTTGAGCAGCGGCAGGTCGAACGGATTGAGCACCGCTTCGATCGCCTTGGGCGGCCAGTGCCCGCCAACGACCTCGGACAAGGTCGAGGGGAAGAGCGAAAAGTCGAAGAACGCCCAGAACCAGCCGACAAAGAACATCACTTCCGAGGCGATGAACAGGATCATCCCATAGCGCATGTGCAGCTGGACGACGGGAGTGTGGCAGCCCTCATGGGCCTCCTGCACGACCTTGGTCCACCATGAGAACATCGTCAGCAGGACGCCGGCGAAGCCGAGCGGGAGGACCAGCTTCCAGGCCGCGATCGAGTGGAAGAACAGCACCCCGCCCGAGGTCATCGTCAGCGCCGAGAACGCGCCGATCAGCGGCCAGATGTCGGGCTGCAGGATGTGATAGTCGTGGGTCTTGCTACCGGCCATGATCGCGTTCGTCCCCATGCTCTCGAGCGGGCGACACGGAGCCGCCGGCGATTTTGGGCAGGCCCTTAACCCGCCGCCTTGCTGCGGTCCAGTGGCTTCGCGGCAGACGCCGGAACCGGATGGAAAGTGTAGCTGAGAGTGATCGCCTGGACGTCCCGGGCATCCGGATCCTGCGCGATCTTCGGATCGACGTAGTAGATCACCGGCATCCGCACCTGTTGATGCGGCTGAAGCGTCTGCTGGTTAAAGCAGAAGCACTGAATCTTGTGGAAATAGAACGCCGCCTGCTCGGGCTCGACGTTGTAGCTAGCGACCCCGGTGATCGGGTGGTCGGAAGCGTTGCGGGCGATGAAGAACGCGAGGCTGCGCGCACCGAGGTGCATCGTCTGACTGGTCTGCTCGGGATGGAACACCCATGGCATCCCGCGCTCGACATTGCTGTCGAACCGCACGGTGACCGACCCGGCGGCGACCCGCACGGCGGCCGCTTCCGCAGCGGTCGCGCGCTGGGTCGTGCCGTTGAACCCGGTGGCCTGACAGAACAGGCGGTAGAGCGGCACCGCGGCGTAGCCGAGACCGAGCATGGCAAGGGCGAACAGCGACGCGATGATGGCGATGCGGCGATTCCGCTCCGCCGAAAACGAGGATCGGGCAATCGAGCTCACGGCTTCACCTTGACCAGGGTAATGGCGAAGAACAGCACCACCAGCGCGACGAGGACGAGCGCGAGGGCGCGGTTGCGCGAGCGCTGGATGCGGCGGCGTTCGGCCCCGGGATCGGGCGCGCCGGAGTCGGAGCGGGGAGACATCGCGGCTACCCCTGCCCGACCAGCCAGCGATCCGCAACCAGCGCCGCGAACAGCGCGAACAGATAGAGGATCGAATACGCGAACAGCTGTTTCTCCGGCCTCATCCGGTCCTCGGCACCGGCCCGGCGGCGCAAGCCGACGCGGGCCGCGAGCACCACGAATCCGATCGAAAGAACCGCCGCCGACACGGCGTAGACCAAGCCCGTCCCGCCGATCCACCACGGCGCTAGGCTGAGCGGCAGCAGCAGTACCGCGTAGATCAGGATCTGCCGCCGGGTCGCAGCCTCGCCGGCGACAACCGGGAGCATGGGGATACCGACCTTGGCGTAGTCGGACTGGACGAACAGCGCGAGCGCCCAGAAATGCGGCGGCGTCCAGAAGAAGATGATCGCGAACAGCAGCACCGGCATCCAGGTGATGTGCCCGGTCGCGGCGACCCAGCCGATCAGCGGCGGAAACGCCCCGGCTCCGCCGCCGATGACGATGTTCTGCGGCGTCCGCGGCTTAAGCCAGATCGTGTAGACGACGGCGTAGTAGACGATCGACACCGCCAGCAGCACGGCCGCCAGCCAGCCGATCGCCAGTCCCATCACGGCGACCGATGCAACCGACAGCGCGATACCGAAATCTCGCGCCGAGGTTGCATCCATGCGGCCGGCCGGTAGTGGACGCTTGGCGGTGCGCTTCATCCCTGCGTCGAGATCGGCTTCCCACCACATGTTGAGCGCCGCGGCGCCGCCGGCGGCGACGGCGATGCACAGGATCGCGGTGAAGGCCAGCACCGGGTGAATCCGCACCGGCGCAGCGATCAGCCCGCAGATCGCGGTGAAGATGACCAGGCTCATCACGCGCGGCTTGGTCAGCGCGAAGAAGTCGCGCCACTCGGCGGGGAGCGGGACGGCGGTGGCGGACATGGGGCGGCCTATAAGCGTGGTGCGAGAAGAGGGGAAGCGCCTGGCGGCGAGCGGAGTTCCCGACGGCTGACCTCAATACAAAGGCCCCGGAGCTTCCGCCCCGGGGCCAGTGTGTTTCGCATCCGAGCCGCTCAGTGGTGGTGGCCGTGGTCCTCGATCACCGGGAGGGTCTCGAACTGGTGGAACGGCGGCGGGCTCGACAGCGTCCATTCGAGCGTCGTCGCGCCCTCGCCCCAGTAGTTCGGCGCGGCCTTGCGCCCCGCCGCGAAAGCGTAGGCGATGTTGATGAAGAAGACGACGAGACCCGCGGCCATCAGCGGGAAGCCGTAGACCGACGCCACCCGGTTCCACAGCTCGAACGCCGGGGTGTAGTCGGGGTAGCGCCGCGGCATGCCCTGCAGCCCGAGGAAGTGCATGGGGAAGAAGAGCAGGTTCACGCCGATGAAGAACAGCCAGAAGTGCAGCTTGGCGAGGAACTCCGAGTGCATCCGCCCGCTCATCTTCGGGAACCAGTAATAGAACCCCGCGAACAGCGAGAACACCGCGCCGAGCGAGAGGACGTAGTGGAAATGGGCGACGACGTAGTAGGTGTCCTGGAGATTGTCGTCGATGCCGCCGTTGGCGAGCACGACGCCCGTCACGCCGCCGAGGGTGAACAGGAAAATGAAGCCGATCGCCCACAGCAGCGGCGACTTGAACTCGAGACTGCCGCCCCACATCGTCGCAATCCACGAGAAGATCTTGATGCCGGTCGGCACCGCGATGACCATGGTCGCGGCGGTGAAGTACATCTTCGTGTTCACGCTCATGCCGGTGGTGTACATGTGGTGGGCCCACACGATGAACCCGACCACCCCGATGGCGACCATCGCGTAAGCCATCCCGAGATAGCCGAAGATCGGCTTGCGGCTGAACGTCGAGATGATCTGGCTGACCATGCCGAAGCCGGGCAGGATCATGATGTAGACCTCGGGATGCCCGAAGAACCAGAACAAGTGCTGGTAGAGGACCGGATCGCCGCCGCCGGCCGCGTCGAAGAAGGTCGTGCCGAAGTTGCGGTCGGTGATCAGCATGGTGATTCCCGCCGCGAGCACCGGCAGCGCGAGCAGCAGGAGGAAGGCGGTGACCAGCACCGACCAGATGAACAGCGGCATCTTGTGCAGGGTCATGCCCGGCGCGCGCATGTTGAAGATGGTGGTGATGAAGTTGATCGAGCTCATGATCGAGCCGGCGCCGGCAAGGTGGAGCGAGAAAATTGCGAAGTCGACCGCGGGGCCGGGCGAGCCCGAAGTCGACAGGGGCGCATAAGCGGTCCACCCGATCCCCGCGCCGTTTCCGGTGCCACCGGGCACGAACGGCGAGGTCATCAGCGAACAGAAGCCGGCGACCGTCAGCCAAAAGCCGATGTTGTTCATCCGCGGGAAGGCCATGTCAGGCGCGCCGATCATCAGCGGCACGAACCAGTTGCCGAAACCGCCCATGGTCGCCGGCATGATCACGAAGAAAACCATGATCAGGCCGTGCGAGGAGATCAGCACGTTCCACAAGTGAAGCTGCTGATCGAAGGTCGGGTGAGCGACCCCGAACAAGTGCGCGAACGTGCCGAGGTACTGAATGCCCGGCTGCGCCAGCTCCATCCGCATCAGGCCGGAGATCGCACCGCCGATCACGCCCGCGAAAATCGCGAAGATGATGTAGAGCGTGCCGATGTCCTTGTGGTTCGTCGACATGAACCAGCGGGCGAAGAAGCCCGGCTTGTGATCGGCATCATGATGCCCATGGGCATCCCCGTGGGCCTGGAAATGCTCGGGAGTGGCGGTTGTGGCCATGGGCTCGGAAACCTTGTTCTGGGTTACGCTCAGGCGCCGTGCGACGGCGCAGCGGCAGGAGAAGCAGCCGCAGCGGCAGCGGCGGGGGAGGTGGCAGGCGCGGCACCTGCGGAGGGAGCTGGCGAGGCGCTAGCCGCCGGTGCCGCAGCAGCGGCCGGCGCGGTCTTCGGCGCCCCGTCGATCACCCCGCCGGAATGGGTCAGCACCCAGGCGTTGAACTTGTCGCGCGGCAGCGCCTCGACGGCGATTGGCATGTAGCCGTGGCGCGCTCCGCACAGCTCGGAGCACTGGCCATAGTAAACGCCGGGCTCCTTGACGAAGAGCACCTTCTCGTTGATCCGCCCCGGCACTGCGTCGAGCTTGAACCACAGCGCGGGCACCGCGAACGAGTGGATCACGTCGGCCCCGGTCGTCTGCAGCCGGATCGGCTCGCCGACTGGGACGACCATGCGGTTGTCGGCCTCGAGGTGGGCGGGCCCGTCGGTCTTGTCGCCGAGTTCGCGGACGCCGTTGTTGATCGTCGGCTCACCCGGGATGTTGAGCATGTAGGAGGTGACCTCAAAGCCGCCGTTATCGGGGTAGCTGTAGGTCCAGAACCACTGGTTGCCGGTCGCCTTGATGGTTAGTGCGTTGGCCGGCGCGGGCTTGAACTGCTTGGCGAGCAGGCTGATCGACGGAACCGCGATGAACACCAAGATCAGCACCGGAAGGATCGTCCAGATCACCTCGATAAGGGTGTTGTGGGCGGTCTTGGAGGCGACCGGGTTGGCGCTGCGGCGATAGCGGACGATCACAACCAGCAGCAGCACCAGCACGAACAGGCTGATGAAGGTGATGATCGGCATCAGCACTATGTTGTGCATCCACAATGCGTATTGGCCGTTCGGGGAATACTGGTCCTGGAACCCGATCGCGCCTGGAACCGGCATGCCTTTGCCGGGAGTCGGCGCCATCCGGGTATAGCCGCCCGGTGCGACGGCGAAGTGCGCCGGATTGGCGGCCGAGGCGGCGGGCTCGGCCGGCTGGGCTCCCGCCGGAGCGGGCGCGACGGCGGGCGAATTGGCCTCGGTGCTGCCGCGTACGATCGGCGCGGGGCTGGCGCTGGTCTGGTCGTGAGCGGCGCGGGCAGCCGGGGCGGCCGCCGCCGAAGCAGGGGCCGTCTTGTTCAGCGCTGCGGCCGAAGCGCCCGCCGCGGGGGATTGCGCGAGGGTTGGCACGGCGACCAGGACCAGAGCCAGCCCTGCCGCCTTGAGGCCGCTCGTCAGAAGCTTGCCGCTGCGGTGGGCCGCGCGCGAAATCTCGGCCAAGTCCATTGTCCCTCGTGCTTTCGCTGTCGTTGCCAAGGCACGCGAAAGGGCGCACGCGCGCCCTTCCGAACCCCGGTTCAGGCGGGCCTATACGCGCGCTTGCGGGCAGTCTCAAGCGCCTCTAGGGAAATTTTGGGACGGGCTTGAACCGCCGCCAAGGCGGTCCTCCGGCGGGCGGCCGCGTTATCTTCGAGGGATCGGACGATCATGCAGGACGAGGAAGTGCTGAGCGAGTTCCGGGCCTGCAAGGCGCTCCTAGAAGGCCATTTCCTGCTCTCGTCGGGGCGCCACAGCGCGCATTACCTGCAGTGCGCCCGGGTGCTGATGGACCCGATGCGCGCCCAGCGCCTCGCCGAAGCACTCGCCGCGCGGCTCCCGCGCGAGATCCGCCGGGAGATCGCCAAAGTCGTCTCGCCGGCGTTGGGCGGGGTCATCATCGGCCATGAGATGGGCCGCGCCCTGGGGGTCGACGCGATCTTCGTCGAGCGCCCCGACGGCACGTTTGAGCTGCGTCGCGGCTTCACCCTCAAGCCCGGCGAGAAGGTCCTGCTGGTCGAAGACGTGGTGACCACTGGGTTATCGTCGCGCGAAGCGATCAAGGCGATCGCAGCGGCCGGCGGCGAGGTCATCGCGGCAGCCGCGCTGGTCGACCGCACGGCCGGAACGGTGGACCTGGGCGTCCCGTTCATCCCGCTGATCGCCTTCAACTTCCCGACATACGCGCCCGGAGAAGTGCCGGCGGCGCTCGCCACCAAGCCCGCGATCAAGCCCGGAAGTCGGGACCTCCCGTGACCTTCCGACTGCGACTGGGCGTGAACATCGATCACGTCGCGACCATCCGCAACGCCCGCGGCGGCGAACATCCGGACCCGGTCCGCGCCGCCGAGGTCGTCGCTTCGGTCGGCGGCGACGGCATCACCGCCCACTTGCGCGAGGACCGCCGCCACATCAGGGACAAAGATCTCGTCCGAATCCAGGCCGCCACCGCGCTGCCGCTCAACCTCGAGATGGCGGCGACCGACGAGATGGTCGAGATCGCGTTGCGCCACCGGCCGCAGGCCGCCTGCATCGTTCCCGAACGGCGCGAGGAGCGCACCACCGAAGGTGGGCTCGATGCCGCCGGGCAGCACAACCGCCTCGCGCCGATCGTCTCTCGGCTCGGCGACGCCGGCATCCGCGTAAGCCTGTTCATTGCGCCAGAGGTCCGCCAGCTCGACGCGGCGCTGCGGCTCGGCGCCCCGGTAGTCGAGTTCCACACCGGTGAATACGCCCATGCCGAGGGCGAGGAACGCGCGGTTGAGCTGAAGCGTTTGGCCGACATGGCGGCGCTGGCGGCGAAGAACGGGATCGAGCCCCACGCCGGCCACGGCCTGACGTACGACAACGTGCAGCCGGTCGCCGCCATTCCGCAGCTGGCCGAGCTCAACATCGGCCACTATCTGATCGGCGAGGCGATCTTCATCGGCCTCGAGGCAAGCGTTCGGCGGATGCGCGAGCTGATGGACGCCGCGCGTCCTTCGACAAGCTCAGGATGATCGGATGATCATCGCGATCGGCTCCGACCTCTGCAACATCGAGCGCATCCAGGCCTCGCTCGCGCGGTTCGGCGAGCGGTTTGAGCAGCGCGTGTTCACCGAGATCGAGCGCGCCAAGGCGGCGCGGCGGCCCTATACCCGCGCCGGGACTTACGCCAAGCGCTTCGCCGCCAAGGAGGCGTTCTCCAAGGCTGTCGGCACCGGGTTCAAGCACGGCGTGTTCATGAAGGACATCGGCGTGGTCAACGCCCGCTCCGGCGCGCCGACGCTGGCGCTGACCGGTGGCGCCGCGGCGCGGCTGGCGGCGCTCGTCCCGCCCGGGCACGAAGCCGTCGTCCACCTCACGCTGACCGACGACCATCCGTGGGCCCAGGCTTTCGTGGTCATCGAGGCGCGGCCCCTGTGAGTCAGGAGATCAGCGGCGACCCGCCGCCGGAGCCGATCGACCAGACCGAAGCGGCGGAGGCTCCGCCAACTCCGGCGCGCGGTGTCGATTGGCTTGGCGAGGTCCGCGGCCTGGTGTTCATGCTGCTGGCGGTGCTGGCGTTCCACAGCTTCGTCGCCAAGCCGTTCTACATCCCGTCGATCTCGATGATGCCGAACCTGCTGGTCGGCGACCGGCTGGTGGTGACCAAGTATCCGTTCGGGTGGAACTGGTCGTCGATCTCGTTCCACATCCTCCCGCGCGGCACCTGGCGGCTGTTCGGGCGCACGCCCGAGTACGGCGACATCGTCATCGTCGTGCCGCCCAACCGCCGCGAAGACCTGATCAAGCGGGTCGTCGCCCTCCCCGGCGACCGCATCGCCGTGGTCAACGGGCAGATCGTGCTCAACGGCAAGGCGGTCCCCCACGAGCTCGACACGCCGGCGTCCATCCCGGCGGACGACGACTTGCGCTGCGAGGGCGGAATGCCCTGCTACCTCGCCTTTGCCCCGTTCCGGGTGCGGCGGCCGAGCGGGCGCGAGTTCTACGAACCGCCGACGTTTCGCGAGACCCTGCCCAACGGTGCGACGTACGACGTCATCGATCACCTCGACGAGCCGCTCGACCACATGCCCGAGATCACCGTGCCCAAGGACCACGTGTTCCTGATGGGCGACAACCGCGACCATTCGGCCGACAGCCGAGCCCCGCTGTGGGAAAACGGGCTCGGCGGTCCGGTGCCGCTGTCGGACATCGGCGGGCGGGCCGAGTTCATCACCTTCTCGCTCGACGGCAGCGAGACGTGGAACCCGCTGAGCTGGCTGCGCGCGTTGCGCCCGGGCCGCAATTGGCGCAGCCTCCGGCCGGACATGGCTCCGGCGAGGACGATCCAGCGATGATGCAGCCCCTCGACGAGCAGGCCCTCGCCAACCGCGCCCATCGCGCGGGCCCGACCGACATCACCGACGAGCTGGTCCGGCGCGAGGCCAAGAAATCGCTGGTCTGGCTTGGCGTCATCGGACTCGCCGCGCTGGTGGTTGTGCTGGCACAGCCGCTGTTGGTGATCTTCGGGGGGATGGTGTTCGCGGCGATGATAGACGGCGGCGCGCGGCTGCTCGGCCGCGTCCTGCCGATTGGCCGCGGCTGGCGGATTGGCATCGTCCTGCTGCTGACCGGCCTGTTCCTCGTTTGGCTCACGATCTACGCCGGCAGCCAGCTCGCCACCCAGGCCGCGCAACTCCCGGCGATCGTCGAGGCGCAGGCGGTGCGCGGCCTCGGCTGGCTTCGCGAGCACGGTATCCACGTCAACCTCGACGATTTTCGGCGCTATGCGCGGCAGTCGATCGGCGGGGTCGCGCAAGTCACCCACCTGCTCGGCGGCCTCGTCGGCGCGATTACGACGGTGTTCATCATCATCGTACTTGGTATTTACGTCGTTGCCGAGCCGCGGCTCTACCAGCGCGGCTTTGCCTGGATGCTGCCGGTCGATAGCCGCGCTTATTTCCACGGCACCGCCGCGCTGATGGGCAAGACCCTGCGCCGGCTACTGTTCGGCCGTCTCATCGGCATGACCATCGAAGGCGTGACGACCTGGCTGCTGCTGCAGATCGGCGGCGTACCGATGGCTGCGCTGCTCGGCGTGCTGACCGGAGTGCTGGTGTTCCTCCCCAACATCGGCGCGCCGATCTCGGGGTTGCTGATGGTGATGGTCGGCTTCTCGGTAGGGACCAACACGGGGCTTTATTGCATCATCGTGTACATCGTCGTGCAGATGGTGGATGGGAACATCGTCGTGCCGATGGTCGCGAAGAAGACCGTCGATCTCGCTCCGGCCGTGGTGCTGGGAATGCAGCTGATCATGGGCGCGCTGTTCGGCATCCTCGGTCTGGCCCTCGCCGATCCGATGGTGGCGATGATCAAGGTCGTGCTCGAACGCCAGTCGCTGCTCCACGAACTCCATGAGGTTGAGGAGGCGGGGGCCTGACGCGATGGCGCGCAAGTTCCTGTATCTGGTCGCCATTCTGGTGGTGCTGATGCTCGGAGCGTTCATCGGCCTGCGCTATTGGGCAAACGAACTGTCGCAGTGGACGTTCGTCCCCACAGGACGTTTTGAGGCGCAAGCGCCCCTCGCGCGCAACGTCTATGACGGCCCGGCGATGTGGTACTCGCGGCCGGGTCTCGGCGCCGGCGATCCCGCGCGGTGGCTGCCGCAGGGGGCGAGCCCGCCGCCGACGCCGATCAAGGCAGCGGTGTTCTTCATCCATCCGACCAGCTTCTTTCGCAAGAACCAGTGGAATGCACCGCTCGACGATCGCGAATCGCGCGCCGGCGCGAAGATCTTCGTCCGCGGCCTCGCCAGCCCATTCAATGGCAGCGCACAGCTGTGGGCGCCGAGGTATCGCCAGGCGACCTTCGGCGCATTCCTCACAGACAAGGCGGAGACGCGCGAGGCCTTGGCGGTCGCCTATGGCGACGTCCTTCAGGCGTTCGACGCGTTCCTCCGGAACGTCGGCCCGGATATCCCGATCGTGCTCGTCGGCCACAGCCAGGGCGCGCTGCACCTCATGCACCTGATGCAGGACCGCGTCGCGGGACGACCGCTCGAGGCGCGGATCGCCGCCGCCTATGTCGTCGGCTGGCCGGTCTCGCTGATCCACGACTTGCCGGCGCTCGGACTGCCGCCGTGCCGTGCGCCCAACCAGGCCGGCTGCATCATGAGCTGGCTGAGCTATGCCGAGCCAGCCGACACCGCGCTGACGCTGCTCGCCTACGATCGGCACACCGCGCTCGACGGGCAGTCGCCGAAGGGCTCGCCCTTCCTTTGCTCGAATCCGCTGACGGGCTCTGCCGGGGGGGCGGCGCCAGCAAGCGCTAACCTCGGGACCCTCGTTCCCGACGCGACCTTGATGCACGGGAAGCTCGTGCCGGGGATGGTCGGCGCGCGGTGCGGGCACGACGGTTTCCTGCTGATCGGGTCGGCGCCCGCCCTCGGGCCTTACGTCCTGCCCGGCAACGATTACCACGTCTATGACATCCCGCTGTTCTGGGCCAACGTCCGCGCCGACTTCGCGCGACGCGTGGCGGCCTGGCAGGCAGCGCATTGATCACCGACCGCGCCGCCGAGTTTCGCGCCGCGCTGCCCGGCGGCGGCGTGCTGCTCGGGCTCGACCTCGGCACCAAGACGATCGGCACCGCCCTGTGCGACGCCGGCTGGCGCTACGCCTCGCCGGCCAAGACGCTACCGCGCAGCAAGTTCACGGCCGACAAAGCGGCGCTCGCCGCGCTCGCGGCGGAACGCGACGTGCGCGGCATCGTCATCGGGCTGCCGCTCAACATGGACGGCTCGGAAGGGCCGCGGAGCCAATCGAGCCGCGCCTACGCCCGCAACCTCTCCGCTCTGGGCCTGCCGGTCCTGCTCTGGGACGAACGCTGGTCGACCGCCGGCGCCGAACGCGGACTGATCGCCCAGGACATGAGCCGCGCCCGGCGCGCCGAACGGATCGACGCGGCGGCCGCGGCAGTGATCCTGCAGGGCGCGATCGACGCGCTGGCGGGCGCGGTGATCTAGGCGGACAGCTCGGCCAGGCGAGCTTTCGCTTCCATAGCGACGAGGCGGCTGCCGGCGCGTTCAGCGCCGCGCCACAGCGCTTCCCGCGCCGCCGCGTCCGGTGCGACCGAGGCCAGGGCATCGCACGCGTGGAGCCGCATCCGGTCGCTAGGATGGTGCCGCGCGAAGCGGTGGGCAAGGTCGAGCGCCTGCTCGCCGCCAAGGCCGACGGCGATCCGCAGGAACGCTTCGGAGGCGCCGTGGCCGAGAATTCCGGCGACGCTCCGCTGTTCGAGGTCGAAGCGGTACTGGTCGAGCCACCCTTGGGCGCCGTGCACGTGCATGACGTTGAGCGACACCGAGAGGGCATCGGCGGGGAGCTGCGCATGGACGTCGCGGTGCGCCCGGTAGAGCAGGATGCGCCCTTCGCTCAGACGCGCCCGCTCGACGAAGCGGAGGCCGACCGGCTCCCCGCGCCAGCCGGCGACGCTGCCATAGTCATATTCGTAGTAGTCGCTCCAGTACCCCGGACCGAAGTAGCCGAGCGTCAGGAACGAGAAGTTGTGGTCGTGCGGCAGGCCGTAGATGAAGGCGCCTTCGCCGCTCGCCCGCAATGCCGGCTCTTCACGCGAGGGCCAGATGTTGGCGCGCAGGAAAAAGTCACCGCCCCTGCGGCCGAGGACCAGCGACTGCGGCCCGTACGAGCTCGGGGCGTCATCGTCGCGGTGGCGCCCGGCAAGTGCCGCCAGCATCAGCTCGGCCAGGAAATCACGGTCATTGCCAAGGCGGCGCAACTGGCGCGCGGCGTTGGCAAGGCTGCCCTCGTCGCGCGGATCAAAGCCTTGCGCGAGCAGCGCGTCGCAGCAGGCTTCGACACCGATGGCTGCGTT
Source organism: Novosphingobium sp. (assembly GCA_019510335.1). Classification (GTDB taxonomy): domain Bacteria; phylum Pseudomonadota; class Alphaproteobacteria; order Sphingomonadales; family Sphingomonadaceae; genus Novosphingobium. The sequence goes on from JAEKKO010000061.1 coordinate 11,744, forward strand.
ATCCTCGAGTTCGATCAGGCGGGGCATTCGGCCACGCTCGCCAGTTGCGGGTAAGTCTCGACAAGCTGGACGCGGAGCGCGCCGGCCGCTGCGGCGAGCGGATCGGAGGCCGTGCGAGCGACGCTGGTCAGCGCCGCGAACCCGGCGCCGGTATCGAGGCCGAGGCACTCGCGCAGCGCATGCCAGCGCACGGCCCCTGGGCTCGCCTCATCACCCGCGATCTCCGCGAGCAATGGCGCGGCCTCGCTCCGCCCCATGCGGCCGAGCAGCGCCAGCATCAGCTCGTGCCGGCTCTGCCGCGGATCGCCCGCGGCCTGATGGACGAGCGCACCGTCCGAGAGACGGTATTCGCGCGTCGGCTCGGGAACCACTGGGCGTCGGTGAAGCCTGAGCGAGACGAGGCAGCCCGGCGCCGCGTCGACGAGCAGCGCCTGGCGCGCCGCATTGCGGGTCACCACGGTGCCTGGCTCGAGCGCGAGCGGCTCTCGCCGCAGCTTGACTGCGTTCGACCCGCACGGCTCACCGCTGATCAGCTCTGCCGTGGCTCCGCCGGCGATGACGAGCTCACGGCACTCTCCCGCGGCAAAGGCAACCGATACCGGCGTGGGCCGGCGCGCGAGCCCGGCGCCATCCAGCGCAGTCAGCGTGAGAGTCGCGCGGCCGCTGCGGCCGAGTTGCAGCGTCGACACCGTGCCGTCGGTAAAATGTCGCCAGGGCAGGTGCCCCAGCGGCTGGCTCGAAAGCGCGCGACCGAGCTCCCCGACGAAGCCGCTGGCGAATTGCAAGGCCGCCGCATCGCGGGGCGCGAAAAGCGCTGCCAGGCGCGGCAGCTCGGCCAGAGCAGTTCCCCCCCCGAATGATTCGAGGGCGACTAGGATCGCGGCCACTTCGGGCCGATCGCGCCAGGCGCCGGCGGCGGCAAACAGCGCCGCCTGCGCCTGACGCTGCGGGGCGTCGTCGTCCCGCAGCGCGGCGATCGCCGGATGCAGGTGCATCCCGACGTTTCCGCCGTCAGAGCAGGCCGTCCGGCCCGATCAGTTCGTAAATGTAGGTCATGAGGATCACGATCGTATCGTCCGAAGCGATGGCCTTCATCGGATGAGCGAGGCTTCCGAAAAGCCCGGTCACAGTGTGGAGGTCGGGCAGCGTCGAGATGTCGATCTTGGGCAGGTTCATGGTTGGGGACCCCCGTTGCGCGGAGCCCCGTGCCCCGCACGCAGAGGATCGCGGCGCCGGCGGCCGATCTGAAATTAAAAGATTGTAAGCGGCGCGAAACGGACGACCGAGCCTCCCGCTTTGGGCCGCTTCACTCCGGCGCAAACGCCGCGCGGAGTTCCTCGTGACGCTCGGCGACGCGCGTCCATGCTTCGGGGTGGGTGATGATGTAGAACCGCCCCTCGTCGATCGCCGCGGCGACTTTCGCGCCGACTTGGGCCGGGCTGAGCGTCGACGGCGGCATCGCCACGCTCCCGCCGGCGCGGGTCTCGCCGCCGACTTTGGCGGTGTTCACGGACAAGTTCGTGGCGACGTAGCTGGGACAGAGCACCGACACGCCGACGCCGTAGGGGGCAAGCTCACCGCGCAGCCCTTCGCTCATCGCGACGACGCCGAACTTTGCCACCGAATAGGCGCCGATTCCCGGGATGCTGGTGGCGAGCCCGGCCATCGACGCGGTATTGACGATGTGGCCGCGACGGCGGTCGCGCATCTCGCGCGCAAACGTGAATACCCCGTTGGCGACGCCAGTGAGATTGATGGCGATGATCCGATCGAACGATTCCGGCTCCATGTCGGCAAACTCGCGCCCGTTGGGGGCGATGCCGGCATTGTTGACGAGGATGTCCACCGGACCGAACGTTGCCTCCGCTTCGACCTTGGCCCGTGCCCAGCTGGGCCGGTCGCGGACGTCGAGCACGGTGCCGTGCCAGTTGTCGCCCATTGCACCGAGCAGATCATCGAGCGCCGGCGCATCGATGTCGGCGATCGTCACCTTGATCCCGCGCGCGGCGAACGCTTCGGCGATGCCGAGACCAATCCCGCTGGCCCCGCCGGTTATGAACGCATGGCGTGCTTCGCTGAGCCGCATCCTCTCGTCACTCCTCTCACCCGCGGCCGTCACATATCGCACCGGCGCGGCCGCCTCTGCGCTAAGCGCACCCGCTCGTCTGGCCAGCCACGATGCCGTTGCCTAAGCGGAATGCAACATGACCCCAGAAGAGATCGTTGCGGCGGCGCGCGCCCGGACTGGCCTCGAGGACTTCGGCGATCCCGCCATCCTCGAGGGCCTCGGCATCCTGCTCAAGTCCTATGCCGAGGAGGCGAAGTTCACCGAGACGGGGATGGCGCGCTCGATCGAGGCAGTCGTCGCCGCGCTCGCCAACCGCATGCGCGTCGAGGACTGGCTCAAGCGCCACCCCGAGCTGCTCGAGCGGCCGATCGAGAAGCCGCTGTTCGTCTTCGGGCTGCCGCGCACCGGAACGACGCTGGCGATTAATCTGCTCCATGCCGACCCGGCACGGCGCTCGTTCCTGCGCTGGGAGGCATTCGATTCGGTACCTCCGCCGCGCCCGGAAGAGCTGCACGGGGGGCCGCGCTACGACGCAATGCAAGCCCAGACGGAGCTCGCCCTGAAATACGCGCCGCAGATCGCCGCGATCCACTACGAAGACGCCGACAGCCCGACCGAGTGCCAGTTCGCAATGGCGCCGTCGTTCTGCGCCCAAGTCTACGACTCGCAAGCAGACATCCCGAGCTACCACCGCTGGTTTCTCCACGATGCCGACTACGGCCCCGCGTTCCGCTACGAGAAGCGCTTGCTGCAGTTGCTGCAGGCCCAAGCGCCGGGGCGATGGACGCTCAAGAACCCGTGGCATCCGCTGTTCCTCGACGCGCTGACCGCGGTCTTTCCCGAGGCCCAGCTGGTCATGACGCACCGCGATCCGGCCGAAGTGGTCGGTTCGGCGTGCAACCTGCTCAAGGTCGTGCGGTTGCTGTACAGCGACGACGTCGACCTGATCGCGATCGGCGACAACCTCGTCGAAACGTTCGAGGTGATGATCGCCAGGTCCGAGGCGTTCCGCGCCAGGCACGGCCAGGACGCGATCTTCGACGTGCAATACGCCGACGTGATGCGCGACCCGATCGGAACCGTGCGCTCGATCTACGGGCGCTTCGACGAACCGTTCACCTCCGAGGCCGAAGCGGCGATGAAGGGCTATCTGGCGGCGAACCCCAAGGGTAAGCACGGTCGGCACGAGTACACGCTGGAAGAGTTCGGCCTGACCCGCGACGGCGTGCACCGGAAGTTCGCCGAGTACATCGAGCGCTATCGGATTCCGGTGAAGGTCTGACTCGGCTAACCCAGGCGTTGTCGACTGTGGCAGGAGAAATTGCGCCAACTGAATTGGTCGGTCGCGCCGTCCCTTGAGAATGGGAGTCGAACACCGTCACGTCGACGACTGGCCGCGCAGGGCATTTGCGGTAAATTCCTTCACTGATAGTTTTCGTTTATATTGATTTTTCTCGTAAAAAATTGCCTAAGGTTAATTGCTGGCTCTCTTATTGGAGGAAGATCAACACCTCTACGTTTCTGGAAGTGATCTCCTAGTTGATCTATGGTTTTAATA
>JAEKKO010000222.1 GCA_019510335.1 Novosphingobium sp.
TGGGCGTTGTTGACCTTCCACTGCTCGATCGCGCGGAGCACGCCCCCGGCATCGAACTTTCGCTGTGTGACGAACGTGCCGCCGAGCCGCTGGGTGCAGACCATGCACGACAGCGGCGCGCCGTGGTACAGCGGACCGACGTTCAGCGTGACCGGCAGGTCGAACTGCTGGTACATCGTCGGCGCGCCCTCGAGCAGGTTGAACTCGTCGATCGGACCAGGCGTGAACGGCAGGACGACGCCCTTGGGGCGCCCGGTCGTGCCGCTCGAATAGATCATGTGGAAACCCGAGATCTCGTCGGGCACCGGTATCGCCGGCATGTCCGCCATCGCCTGCTCGAGCGAGGTGGCGCCGGCGATCGGCTCGTCGTCGGCGTAGTAGATCGCGCGCACGTCCGGGATCAGCTCCGCGCGCGCGGCCGCAAGAGCGCGCGGCGTGTCCCCAAGGGAAGCCGAGAGCACCAGCGCCTTGGCGCCGGAGTCGTTAAGGATGTAAGCGGCTTCGGCAGGCTTGAGGTGGGTCGAGAGCAGCGTGACGAACAGGCCCGAACGCGTCGCTGCCCAATAGACCATCGGAAAATAGGGCGAGTTGCGCACCATCATCCCGACCTTGTCGCCCGGCTCGAGTCCGAGCGAACGGAACAGATGAGCAATCCGGTTTGAGCGCTCGTCGAGCTCGCGGTAGGTCAGGGTCTCTCCGGTGTCGGCGATGACCAGCGCCAGCGCGTTAGGCTTGGACCGCGCGTGAACGGACGGATGGAAACCGGGCATACGCGATGTTCTCTCCCGAGGACGCGGCGGACTTCCCGCCCGCGAGCTTACTCGATGTAGCCGAGCACTGTCCCCACTTCATAGGTCTCGCCGGGCTGGGCGACGATCCGCAAGGTTCCGCTCGCCGGGCTCTCCACTTCGTTGGTCGACTTGTCAGCCTCGAGGCTGAACAGCGGTTGCCCTTCGCTGACCTTGTCGCCGTCCTTGGCCAGCCATTCGGCGACCTGGCCCTCGTTCATCGAGAAGCCGATCTTGGGAAGCAGAATTTCGACAGCCATCGTTCTCGCCTGTTCAGTCAACGCGCCGCGGCGGCGCAAGTGTACGGGGGTCGCTCATGGCACAGCCCGCGCGATCCCGCCAAGCCACATTCCGCCGCCCCCATTCACTGCAGCGCCAGAGCAGCCGCCTCGGCCGCGCAATCGCGCTTGGGAGCGATGGGCGGAACGCTCGCCAGCTCGTTGCGCGCGGCAGCGAGATCGGCCGCGAACGCCGGGCTCGCCTGGAGCCGGGCAAAGGTTGCGGTAGCGGTGACCCGGCCCTCCTCGGTGTCGCTGAGCCAGTGGACGTTGCAGATCCTGCGGCTGTCGCCGAAGGCGCGGCCGCGGGCGACGAGGGCGGTGGTCCGCTGGGGGATCAGTTCGGATAACACCATGGACCAGCCGTACCCCATGGCGCTGTGCCCGGACGGATAGGAGCCGTTGTGCCGCAGCACCTCTTCGGCGGATGGCGTGCAGCTCGGCTGATGATTGACCATGAACGGCCGGGCGCGGTTGTAACGGTTCTTGGTCGAGACCGTCGAATTCGAGAAGTCGGAGCCGGCGCGGCGCAGCAGGCGATAGGTAAGCGGCGTCGCCGTCCCATCGATCTGCCGTCCGGCCGCACACGCCAAGGCCGCGGTGTCGCCCGGCGTGAACAGCTCGGCATCGCTCGTCGCGAGGGCCCAGCGGGGGCTGCCGCGGAGCGTGAGCGCACGGGACTGGGCCTCTCGATCGCGCGCTTCGGCCGCGGAGCCGGGCGCCGGCGGCGGCGGAATCAGCACAAGGCCATCGGGAAGCTCGGCCGCGGAGAGGTACGGGAGCGGCCGCTCGGGCCGGGCACCACCGGTCGGCGCAGGCGGCAGCATGGCCGCTACCGGTGGCGCGGCGGCCGTCGGCTGGCCGATCGCGACCGCGAAATAGCCGCCCGCCAGCAGGGCGGCGGCGGCGACCGCGGTCAGCGCGCTCCGCACAGTTGTCATAGCCCGTCGACGATGAAGCCGCGGTAGGGCGCGGCCTTCTGGCGAAGCTTGGCGCGTTCGCCGTACGGGCCGTTATACCAGTCCTTCGCCGCTTCGCGGGTCGGGAACTCGAGAATCACCATCCCCTCGCAAGGTTCACCCTCGATCGTCTCGAGCTCCCCGTAAACCGAGAGCGGCTTGATGTTCGGATCGGGCGGCCCTTCGCGGTTGCCCTGCTGGTAGGCGGCCATCGCCTCGGGATCGACGACCGCCCCCTCGCGCATGAAGATGACATAGCTCGGCATCGTTCGGTCTCCCTTTCCCTCGCCAGTAAGGGCGATTTGTTACATCGCCGCGGTGTCGATCGTCGGCCGGATCAGCATTTGCGAGACGTTCGCCCGCGGCGGCAGCCTCAGCACAAACATAATGGCGTCGGAAATGTCGGACGCGGCCATCGCGCCCTCTTTGGTCACGTGCTTGAGGATCGAATCCCGCCACTTGGGGTCCGTGATGCTGTCGTAGATCTCGGTCTCGGTCGCCCCCGGCTCGATGATGCAGACGCGGACGCCGTCGCCGCCGAGCTCCTGCCGGATGCTCTCGGAAAAGCCGGTCACCCCGAACTTGCTTGTCGCGTAAGCCGCGAATAGTCGGGCCGCGCGCCGGCCCGAGGTCGACGAAATGTTGATGATGTCGCCGCCCCCGACGCCCTTGATGTGCGGGACCGCGGCCTTGGTCGTGTAGATCGTCCCCATCAGGTTGATCTCGATGACCTTGCGCCAGAAGTCGAGCTCCAAGTCCTGGATGCCGCCGGCCTCGGCGACGCCTGCCGAGTTAATCAGGATGTCGAGCTTGCCGAACCTGGCGACGGTCTCCTCGACCGCGCGGAACGCATCGGCCTCGACCGCCACGTCGCTCTGCACGGCGAGAGCCTGGCCGCCAGTGGATTCGATCTGCTCGATAACGGAGGCAAGCTTTTCCTTGCGCCGCCCGGTGATCGCGACCGAGACGCCCGCCTCGGCCAGTGCGATCGCCGCAGCCTTGCCGATGCCGGTGCCGCCGCCGGTGATCAGGGCGACCCTTCCGGAAAGATTGCTTGCCATCGCTCGCCCTTCGCCGCTGGAGGGCGGCCATAGGGCGTACTCCGAAGCCACGAAAGCGCACCCCCACGGCCAGGAGGATTTAGCGCCACGGCGTTCTGCGCCGCCGCAGCAAAAGTGCCGCCTCCGGTGGGAGACGGCCCTTCGGCTGTCTTCAGCACCCTCTCAACCGAGAGAGGCTCAGAAACGGTCAACCTCGAGGCGGCCGTCCTCGTGCGCCATCCAGTGGACGAAGCGGTGGAGCGGATACATCGCGTCGTGCGGATTGCCGATGGTCGACGGGCCAGCTTCGCCGAGGTGGACGATGCGCTGCGCGCCGCCGCTGGCGAGGCGATCGCGGTAATCGGGCATCCGGTGGAACGGGTAGAACCCGACGGTCTGCGTCGCGACGTTGATCCACTTCACCGCATCGTCGAGCGAGTCCACCCGGACGACGTTGGCGGTCTTGTTGATCGGGTGGAAATCGACGGGCTCGTCCGAGCGGATCACCACCCCACGGCCGTCGGCCCGGCCCCACACGCCGTACTCGTCGTCCATCAGCGAGAGCGTCTCGATCTGCTCCCTGAGCTCAATCTCGAGCGGACGGACGTCGCCCGAAGCGGCGGCGCGCTCGACGATGCGCTTGTGGAGCTTGGCGCAGAACCGGTCGACCTGTTCCTGGCTGCCCTCGACGAACTGGAAGCGGCTGGCGACGCAGGCTTCCTGGTTGAGGATCATGATATCGGCCGAGGCGAGGTCGGCGGCGAGATCGAGCGTCTCCTCCGAATCGAACGCTTCGTTGCCGACCATCGAGATCGAGGTCTTGGGGTCGAACGAGACCAGCTGGAAGCCGGGGCCGATGTACTTGATGACGTTGTTGATCGCGTCACCGCCGCCCCAGGCGACGATCTTGTCGAAGTACTGCGGCCGGTAGAGCACGCGCTCGGTAGCCTCGTCGCCACCGCGCCAGTAGACCGCGCTCATTGACTTCACCATCGGATGCTCAGGGTCGATGTCGGCCATCGTCCGCAGGATCGCGACCATCGTGAAAGGATCGGCCGAGGGCATCTTGTAGAGATTGATGGCCTTGACCATCGCTCCTTGCGCGATCGACTTCACCGCGACCCCGGGCGAGTTGCCGGGCATGACGTGGATCAGCCGCGGCGCGAACGCCCGGACGAAGCTCTTGCGACCGGTGAAGTCCTGCTTCGGAACCCAGGTGTCGAGCGCCCGTGGATCCGGGAAGTTCTGCTCGACATCGGCGGTCAGGATGCGCTTGTCGAGATAGCCCGCCGCCATGCGGACGGTGTTCTCGACCACCGCGCGCGGGAGGATGTGCGTGGTGCACATCCGCTCGACGCACT
>JAEKKO010000388.1 GCA_019510335.1 Novosphingobium sp.
CGCCCTCGACGATCATCAGAGTGGAGTTGGGGACGTCGACCCCGACCTCGATCACGGTAGTCGCCACCAGGACGGCGAGCTCGCCAGAGGCGAAGCGCGTCATCACCGCGTCTTTGTCCGTGCCTTTCATGCGGCCGTGCACAAGCCCCACTTTGTCCTCGCCAAAACGGAGCTTGAGCACGCGAGCGCGCTCCTCAGCCGCAGCAGCGTCGGATTTCTCGCTTTCCTCGACCAGGGGGCAAACCCAGTAGGCCTGCCCGCCGGCGGCAATGTGCCGCCCTAGTCCGTCGACGACCTCCGGCAGCCGTTCCTCGCTTATCACCCGAGTTTCGACGGGCGTGCGACCGGGCGGCATTTCGTCGATCCGGCTGACGTCCATTTCGCCATATTGCGTGAGCGTCAGCGTGCGAGGGATCGGCGTTGCGGTCATCACCAGCAGGTGCGGCGGATGCTCGGCCTTTGAAGCGAGCAGCAGCCGCTGCGAGACCCCGAAGCGGTGCTGCTCGTCGATGACCGCCAGCCCGAGCTTCTTGTAGGTGACCTTCTCCTGGAAGATCGCGTGCGTGCCGACGAGGATGTCGATCGAACCGTCGGCGAGACCCATCAGCACGCTGTCGCGCGCGCGCCCCTTCTCGCGGCCCGTGAGGATGGCAACCCGCACGCCGATGCTGTCGAGCTGGTTGAGAAGGGTCGCATGATGCTGCCGCGCGAGGATCTCGGTCGGCGCGAGCAAAGCGGTCTGGGCACCGGACTCGACGGCGGCGAGCATCGCCATCACCGCCACCAGCGTCTTTCCGGAACCGACGTCGCCTTGGAGCAGCCGGAGCATCGGCGCGGACTGCGCCATGTCGCCCCGGATCTCCTCGATCACGCGCCGCTGAGCGCCGGTCAGCTGGTACGGCAGCTTGAGCTTCTCAGTCAGCTCGCCGGTGCCTGCGAGCGGCGCCGTCCGCCGCCGCCGCTGCGACTGACGCAACAACAGCAGCGCGAGCTGGTTGGCGAACACCTCGTCATAGGCGAGGCGTTCGCGCGCCTGCTCCGCGCC
>JAEKKO010000223.1 GCA_019510335.1 Novosphingobium sp.
TCGCAAGGAAGCCCGCGCGTCGGGGCGGGCGAAGCCGCCGGTGGACCCAAACCTTGCGCCCCCAATGATCGATGGGCGCTCGTTCCGGATCCGCGCCTGCCGCTGCTGGCGCTTGGCGCGCAGGCCTGCGTCTTGGGGATGTCCTGCCTTGCACCCGCACCGGCCGCGGAAGCGGAACGGCATTGGGCCGTTCCACCCCGGTTCGAGCGCGCCGCGCGGCTGGCCGCGCCGCCCGCCGTCGCCCGTTCCGACGGCGCAGGCCTATAACCGATATGGTTAGATATGTCAAGTCGAGGCGGTCACTTCGGCAACTGGCGCGCGGCAGAGAGGTGGCGTTCGACCACGGGAATCGCGGCCGCGGCAAACTCCTTGAGTGGCGGACTGTCGCCCGCCGCGGCGTATTTGCGCAAGCCGGCGAGCGCGTTGACGTGGGCCACAAGTTGTTTGCGCCCATAAATCCGGTCGAACGCAGCGCCGGCGTTCATCAGGTCGCTCATGTCGGCCTGCTGCTGCGACGTGAGCTCGGACGTGACGGTGACCCCGGCTTTGGCCGCCGCCGCCTTGAGCTGGTCGGTCGACTTGGTGTGGTCAGCGATCATCATCGCCGCGAACGCCTTGACCGCGTTGCTCTTGCCCAGCGCCTGCGCCGGCTTGGAGCTGGCGATCTCGAACGCGTCGCTCGATGCTGCGGTTTGCGCGAACACCGGCGCGGTCATTGCCGGGGGATTGGGGTTGACGCCGGGGAGCTGCGCATCGGCGGGCGCGACCAGACCCGCGTTCTGCGGATCAATCATCGGCTTCGCGCCCGCGGCGTCGGAAGCGATGGCGGGCTGATCGGCCGGCGAGGTGTGGCCGCCGCACCCCGCGAGGAGGGCGAGCAGCGATGCCGCAACGAGGATGCCCCGATCCATGCGTCTCTCCTGACGCTAGCCAACGGCGGATCGCGAGCACGGTTCCATTCGGCCCCGAGCGGCATTCTCCGACGCCCAACATCCGCGATGCTGCAGCGCACAAGATAGTTGACAAGTTGAAGCAATTAGTATTGTGCGCTGCAGCATGGAACGCCGACCTCAGACGGGCCGGGCAAGGGCATAACAGGAGGATTTTTTCATGACCCAGGTCAACGACGTATTCGCCAGCATCGCTCGCCTCGCCCGCGCGGAGGATCCTGCGATCGCTTTCGGCGCCGTGCGCGCGGACGATGGTCTGCTCGAGCCGGTGCTGGTCCGCGCCCGTTCGGCCGACGCGGTGACGATCGAGGGCACCGTAAGCCCGGTCGGCCGAACCGTCAGCCTGCTGCTGCGCAACGTCGGCTGGGTCGAGGGCATCGTCCGCAGCGCCGACGGTCGCGGCTGCGAACTTTCCATCATCGCTGACATCGACCGCATCGAGCTGCCGCTCGCCGCCTGACGCGCGCACGCGGGTCCGGCGGTCGCGCCCGAAGCCCCTGTAGCGTCGCGTCTCGCGCACGCCCCTGGCTTGGTCTAGGGATGCGCAATGGCCAACGCCCAGTCTCCGCTGATCGTCACCCGCGCGGCGCAGATGTTTCCGCGGCTGAGCGGCGACGAGATCGCGCGGGTGAGCCGGTTCGGCGAGGCGCGGCACTATCGCGCCGGCGACATGGTGGCCCGAGTCGGCGCCGTCGGTGCGGGATTGATGCTGATCGTTTCGGGCGAGGTCGAAGTCACCCAGCACACCGAGACCGGCAACCGCGCGGTCATCGTCACGCACCAGCGCGGCTCGTTCCTGGGCGAGCTCGCCCAATTGTCGGGGCGACCGTTCCTGGTCGACGCGACCGCGCTGACCGCGGTCGAGGCGGTGGCGATTCCGCCCGAGCGCCTGCGCGCGCTGCTGGTCGCCGAAGCCGAGCTCGGCGAGACGATCATGCGGGCGCTGATCTTGCGCCGGGTCGGGCTGATCGAGGCCGGAGCCGGCCCGGTTGTGATTGGGCCCGAGGGCGATGCCGATGTGCTCCGGCTCGTCAACTTCCTGCGCCGCAACGGCTTTCCCCACCAGCACCTGGACTCGCGCAGCGACGGCTGTGCGCAGACACTGGTCGAGCGCTTCCACGTAAGCTCGAACGAGCTGCCGATCGTTCTTTGCCCGGGCGGGGAGCTGCTGCGCAATCCGACGGAGCAGCAGCTCGGCCGCTGTCTCGGCATGACCGGGGCAATGGACGGCGAGCGGCTGTTCGACGTTATCATCGTCGGGGCCGGTCCATCGGGGCTGGCGACCGCGGTCTACGCCGCGTCGGAGGGGCTGTCGGTGCTGGCGCTCGACTGCCGCTCATTCGGCGGCCAGGCCGGCGCTTCGGCGCGGATCGAGAACTATCTCGGCTTCCCCACTGGCATCTCGGGGATGGCGCTAATGGGCCGCGCGTTCAGCCAAGCGCAGAAATTCGGGGTCGAGATCGGCATTCCGCAGGAAGCCGTCGCGCTCGAATGCGGCGACGACGGCTTCGCCGTGCGCCTCGCCACCGGCGAGCGGGTCCAGGCGCGGACGGTGGTGATCGCATCCGGGGCCCGCTACCGCCGCCTCGGCGTCGCCGGGCTCGAAGCGTTCGAGGGCAAGTCGGTTCATTACTGGGCCTCGCCGCTGGAAGCGGACCTCGCCGCCGGACAAGACGTAGCGCTCGTCGGCGGCGGCAACTCGGCGGGGCAGGCGACGGTGTTCCTCGCCGGGCGCACGCGGCGGGTGACGGTGGTGGCGCGGCGGCCGCTGACAGCGACGATGTCGAGCTATCTGGTCGAGCGGATCGAAGGACTGCCCAACGTCGACGTGGTCATCGGCGCCGAAGTGACGGCGCTTGCCGGCGACGGCGGTGAACTCGAAACGGTGGTGCTGCGCGATCGCGCTTCGGGATTGGAAACCCGCCAGCCGGCCCGGCAGCTGTTCTCGTTCATCGGCGCCGAGCCGAACACCGACTGGCTCAGCGGCTGCGCGATCGAGCTCGATCCGAGCCGGTTCGTCCTCACCGGGTCGGCAGCGGGCACCGGGCGCCTGCCGCTCGAGACCAGCCGGCGCGGGGTGTTCGCGATCGGCGACGTCCGCTCGGGCTCGGTCAAGCGCGTCGCCGCCGCGGTCGGCGACGGGGCCCAGGTGGTCGCGGCGATCCATGCCTGCCTCGGTGCGGATGCCGAACGCCCGGCGTCCCCGCAGCGGATTGCCACCGCCGCCGTTCCCTGACAGGTTCGGCGGCGGGGGCGAGGACGCGAACGATGGCCAGGATCAAGATCAGGGCACCCCGGGCGTCGACCCCCACGCCGCCGCCGGAGGGCATTTCCGGGCCCGCCGAAGCCCGCTGCTATTTCGCCGGCGAGGGCGATCCGGTCCACCTGCACCTGCTGCGGATTCCCGCCGGCGAGGCAGTCCGGCTCGATCCCGTCGCGCGCGATCGTTTGGCGTTCGTGTGGCACGGGGCCATCGCCGCCGGCGGGCACGACCTCACTCGCGGCTCGAGCCTGATCGTCGAGCATGGCGCCCGCCTGGAGATCCGCGCGACCGGCGAGGAAGCCGTACTCGTGCTGTTCGCGCCGGCGCCGCCGGCCCCGGACGAGCGACCCGGCGGGCACGTTCACTTGTTGCCGCGCGAGCGCGTGCCGCGGATCGAGAGCAGCCCCGGCAGCAGCACCAGCGGCCATCTCCATACCGATGGCCGGTGCCCGACTTGCGACGTGTGGCTCAACGAGAACGCCTTGCCCGGCCGGGCCGAGCCGCCTTCGGCCGAGGAGGCGCTGATGGGCATTCACGCCCATCCCGAGAACGAGATCATTTTCGTGATCGAGGGGCGGATGCGGGTCGGCGGCCGGATGCTCGAGCCGGGGACCGCGCTGGCGATCGCCGCCGACACGCTTTACGGCTTCGCCCCCGGGCCGGAAGGGGTCGGCTTCATCACCTTCCGCCCGACAACCACCCACGCGATCCGCTTTGCGCGCGACAACGAATATGCGCACTCGACCTATTTCGACGGCGCCGGGCCGGTGCCCTACCTCGAGCCGCTGCCGGCCTGACGCAGCGCGCGGACGCGGGCGAGCAGGGCGCCGCCCTCGCCGGTGAACAGCCGGTCGACGATCACCGCCAACCGGCGGCGCCAGTTGGGGCGCTCGCGGTCAGTGCCGGGCATGTTCACCGACCGTTCCTCGAGCGCCAGCTCTTCGGCCTGGACCATGGCCAGCGCGCTGGCGCCGACGGCGACGGCGGCGTGGACGGCGGTGTTCACGCCCGCCAGATCGGCCACATCGCCGGCGACGTTGCGCAGTAGGGCCTCCCTGTCGCTCTCGCGCGCCGCTTCTGCGCCGACTACGTCGGTGACGAGGCCCAGCTCCGCGCGCTCGGCGATGTCCGCGCCTTGCCACCAGCCGGCGAACGGCGGCAGGTCGTGGCTGGTGACGCAGGCGAGCGACAGCTCGGTGACGAGGCCCAGCTCCGCGCGCTCGGCGATGTCCGCGCCTTGCCACCAGCCGGCGAACGGCGGCAGGTCGTGGCTGGTGACGCAGGCGAGCGACAGCTGCGGGTAGTCCGCCGGCGGGCGGTAACCCTCGCCCTCGCGCTCGAGCAGCAGCACGCGGTAGCTGAGCATGTCGGCCTCGGCGAGCGCTTCGGCGAACCCTTCCGGCACGGTTCCGAACGCCTCGGCGACGACCAGACAGCGGGCGCGGACGCTGGCGAGAGCCGTCTCGCCGAGCAGGTCGCCCAACGGGTAGGAAACGTAGGCGCCGTCCTTGCCCTCGGCGCGATCGGGCACCCAGAACAGCCGCGACAGGGCCATCGCATGGTCGATCCGCAGCGCCCCGGCGTACGCCATGTTGGCCGCGAGCAGCTCGGCGAACGCATCGTAGCCGCCGGCGGCCAGCGCATGGGGATCGGGCGGCGGC
>JAEKKO010000224.1 GCA_019510335.1 Novosphingobium sp.
ATGATGCTGCGCGGCGCCAAGATCAACGCCGAGTGGATTTCCGCCCCCGCGCCCGAAGCGATCCACGCCCAGGACCGCCAACGCCTGATCGCCGCGCTGCTCGAGCCCGTCGAATACGACGACGAGGATCGCGCAATCGCCGCACAATTGCTCGCCGAACGCAGCGCCGAAGACATCGCCGCCGCGCTGGTCCGCGCGCACCGCGCCGCGATGCCGCAGCCCGAAGAGCTGACCGAGAACACGCCCGCCGCGCGAACGGCAGCACAAGCCGAACGCCACCGCCCCGGCTTCGACGACGTCATCTGGTTCCGGATGGACCTGGGCCGCCGCCAGAACGCCGATCCGCGCTGGATCCTGCCGCTGCTGTGCCGCCGCGGGCACATCACCCGCAACGAGATCGGCGCGATCCGGATCAGCGCCAACGAGACCCATTTCCAGGTGCCCCGGCCAGTCGCCGACAAGTTCGCCGCGGCGGTGGCCCGGACCGCTGCGACGGAAGACGGCGGCGATGTCCGGATCGAAGCCTCACCCGATACGCCGCGCGATGCCGCACGGCAGCACCGTAAGGGGTTCGCGCGAGCACCGTCGAGCCGGGAAGGCGTTGGGGGAGACCGACACACGGGAACGCGAGCCGGAAACGATGCGAAGCCGCGCGCCGATCGTCCAGATAGACCGCCGAAGGCATGGCCCAAGAAGCCTCCGCACAAAGCGCGTACGCATCCGTGAGCCAGGCGTCGACCGGTTGCGGACCGGCAGATCGCGGGTTGCGTCGGAATAGGGTCAGCCGCCTCGCTTCGGCAGCGAGGCGAGGAATTGCTCGACGACTTCGGCCATTTCCTCGTGGCCGAGCGAGACGTTGAACTCCTTCTCGCGGACGATCTGGCGGGCGATCCCGGCAATCATGATCGTCAGCGCCACCGGCGGCACCGGGCATTCGATCCCGCGCAGTTCGAAATGGCGGGCGATGCCTTCGGCCTGGAGCCTGCGCATGTCCTCGATGTAGCGCATCATCTCGTTGCGCACCGCCTCGTGGTGGACGGCGATGGCTGCCAACTCCATCGCCACGACGCTCCACTTGAAGGCCGTCTCGATCTCCCACAGCGCCCGCAGCGGCTCATCCGAGGCGATCGCGCGCGCCGTGTTCCGCAAGCCAAGCGCGCCATGCTGGCGGACCAGCGCGAGCACCATGTCGTCGACCGAGCGGAAGTAATAATGGACCAGATGCGCCTTCACTCCGGCGTGCTTGGCGACGGTGTTGGCGGTCAGTCCGGCCGCGCCTTGTTCTCGCAGCACCTCGGCAGCAGCCTTGAGAATGGCGTCACGTGTGGGCGAGTTTTGCGAGCCGATGCGGCGATTGGAGCGGGTGCTGCGTGCAGGTTCCATCGTCACTCTCTTCGACTGCGGCCGGTCGTTCTCGCGTGCGTAGGTGCAACGGTGCCAGACCACGTGACAATAGGCCATATCCTCACAACCGATTGAGCCGAAGCTGAACGATTCGCCCCGAAATAGCTTGCCAGCCCGCGGCACAATGCTCAGAACGATCTGAGCATTGCTGATGCTTAGGCGCCGATTCGACGCCGCCGAGGGCATGGCTGACGAGGGGACGCGAGTGAGGCGATTTCTGCGCAAGTACGGCTTGATTGGGCTCGCCGGGCTCACCGGCGCCGTGGTCGCCAATTCGCTGACGGCGTCCAACGTGCCAGTTTCCGCGCCGCAAATCGTCGCCGAGCCCGCCACGGTCGGCGCCGCGCCCGGATTCCGCCGGCTGAGCCAAGCGCAGTACACGCGCTCGATCGAGCAGATTTTCGGGTCCGGCATCAAGGTGCCGGGCCGGTTCGACCCGCCGCTGCGCGACGGGCTGATGGCGATCGGCGACGGCAAAGTCACGGTCTCCGCTTCGGGCCTCGAGCAGTATGAACTGCGGGCGCGCGAAATCGCCGCCCAGGTCCTCGCCGCACCCCGCCGCGGCACCGTGCTGACGTGCACGCCGGCATCGCCCGCCGCGTTCGACCGCGAGTGCGCCGCAGCGTTCCTCGGCAAGTATGGCCGCCTGCTCTACCGCCGCGCGTTGTCCGAGCATGAGCTCGCCTCGGCTCTGACGCTGGCCCAGGCGGCGACGATGACGACGCACGACTTCACCAAGGGTCTGGAGATCGGCCTGTCGCGGCTGCTCGCGTCACCCAAGTTCATCTTCCGGGTCGAGGCCAGCGAGCCCGATCCGACCCACCCCGGTGCGCTGAGGCTCGACGATTATTCCCTGGCGACGCGGATCAGCTTCCTCCTGTGGGATGCGCCGCCCGACGAAGAGCTGTTGAACGCGGCAGCCAATGGCGATCTGCGCGACGATGGCAAGCTCGCCGCGCAAGTCGACCGGATGATCGCCTCGCCACGGTTCGAGCAGGGCGCGCGATCGTTCTTCTCCGACATGTTCGGGTTCGAGAAGTTCGAGGGCCTGAGCAAGGACCAGGGCATCTATCCCAAGTTCAACGCGGCGATGGCCAAGGACGCGCAGGAACAGACGTTGCGCACGATCGTCGACCTGCTGGTCACCGGCAAGGGCGACTATCGCGACCTGTTCACGACGCGGAAGACCTTCCTCAACCGCAATCTCGGGGCGCTGTATCGCGTGCCCGTGGAGGAGAACGGCTTTGCGGGGTGGGTGCCCTATACCTTCGGCGCCAGCGAGAACCGCGCCGGCATCCTGACGTTCGCCGCGTTTCTGATGCTCGACCCGACCCACGAAGGCCGCAGCTCGCCGACAATCCGCGGCAAGACCCTGCGCGAGCTGTTCTTGTGCGAGCCCGTCCCGGTGCCGCCGGCCAACGTCAACTTCGCCGCCGTCCAGAACACCAGCGATCCGCTGCACCGGACCGCGCGGGATCGGCTCAAAGTCCACGCCGAGGACGATGCTTGCGCCGGGTGCCACAAGATCATGGACCCGATCGGCCTCTCCCTGGAGAATTACGACGCCATCGGCGCGTACCGCAGTCACGAGAACGGCGCACTGATCGACGCCAGCGGCACGTTCGAGGACAAACCGTACAAGAGCGTGCTCGAGCTCGAGCAGCTCCTGCATGACGACCCGGCAGTGCCGGCGTGCGTGGCGCAGCGCGCCTACGAGTACGGTGTCGGCCGCCCGCTGACGGGCACCGAGGAGAAATGGCTCGAGTACACGACGGCGCGATTCGCGGCCGACAAGTACCAGTTCCCGGCGCTGATGCGGCGGATCGCGGTCAGCGCCGCGTTTCGTTCGGTCGCCCCAGCGGCGCCGCTGACCTCTGCGAAGCTCGTCGCGGTCAAATGAACCCGAATTTCTGGAGGACGTGATGGCGAACTGGACACGACGCAACATGCTGCGCGGGGCAATGCGTGGGTCGGCCGTGGCCGTGGCGCTGCCATTGCTCGACTTGTTCCTCGACGGCAACGGCGAGGCGATGGCGGCGACCGGCCAGCCGATCCCGACCCGTTTCGGTACCTGGTTCTGGGGCTGCGGCGTCAATTCGGCGCGCTGGTTCCCGAGCAAGTTCGGCAGAGACTACGACATCAAGGAGGAGCTGACGGCGATCGCGCCGTTCAAGGACAAGGTTACGGTCTTCTCCAACCTCAATTGTGCGTTGGGCGGGCGGCCGAACCTGGTCCACTGGTCCGGAGTGATGGCGACGTTTTCGGGCGCGGCGCCGCTCGTCGGCGGGCAGACCGGCGGCAGCAGCGTCTTGCCGACGCTCGATTGCCTGGTCTCCGACCACATCGGCGCCACGAACCGGTTCCGCTCGCTCGAGCTCGCCTGCACCGGACAGTCGAACGTCAGCTACAGTATGCGGCCAGGCTCGTCAACCCGAGCGAGGTCGATCCGGTCGCGCTGTATCGGCGGCTGTTCGGACCGGAATTCCAGGACCCCAACAAGGCCGAGTTCAAGCCCGACCCGGCGATCATGCTGCGCAAGAGCGTGCTCAGCGCGGTCAAGGAGGACCGTGACGACCTGATGCGGACCATCGGCAGCGCCGACCGCGAGCGGGTCGACCAGTATTTCACCTCGGTTCGGCAGGTCGAGCAGCAGCTCTCGCTGATGCTGGAGAAGCCGGCCCCGGCCGAGGCTTGCGCCGTGCCCACCGAGCCGATGAAGCAGCCGCTCGGACCGACCTGGGACACCGCGATGCGCACGCACGATGCGCTCGGGCAACTGCTCGTGATGGCGCTGACCTGCAATCAGACGCGGGTGTTCAACATGGCGCTGTCGAACGCCGGCTCGAACCTCAGGAAAGCCGGCGATCCGGTCTCGCATCATGAGCTCACGCACGAGGAGCCGGTCGACGACAAGCTCGGCTACCAGCCGAAGGCGACCTTCTTCGTCGAGAAGAGCATGGAGACGTTCGGCAGCATGCTGAAGATGCTCGATGCGGTGAAGGAAGGGAACGGCACCCTGCTCGATCACACCTTGGTGCTGGCGACCTCTGAGAGCAATTTCGCCAAGATCCATTCGGTCGACAACCTGCCGATCATGGTGGCGGGCCTCGCCGGCGGCAAATGGAAGTCGGGCCTGCATATCGACGGCAAGGGCGAGCCAAGCTCGCGGGTCGGGCTGACGATCCAGCAAGTTCTCGGGATGCCGGTCGAAAGCTGGGGCGAGGGCGCGATGCAGACGTCAAAGCCGATCAGCGAAGTCATGGCCTGACCCTCGACGCCGGATCCCAGTCGTGGGTTCGGGTTGAAGGTTCGCCGGGGGACATAGGATGAAGATAGTTCGCTTTGACGGCTGCGGGTTCGGCCGCCTGGCAGCGCTGGCACTCGCCGTCGCGCCCGCCACGGCCCATGCCCAGTATTACATCGGCCCGAGTTTCGTGAAGCTGCCAGGTGTCGCCGGGGGGACGCGGCTAGCCAGGTACAAGGATTGGGTCCGGGCCGAGGCGTTCTACTGGACCAAGCGCCCACCGCTGCGTGAGATCCGCGGCATCAGTGGTGATATTTCCGGCCTTCAGTTCACCGGCTCGCGCGCGCCCCGTAAGGGGCCCGACATGCTCGCGCTGGCGGTTGACAAGTCCAGCGCCGCTTACAAGCCGCTGATGGCCCAGTGCCGATCGGGTGCAGTCATCCCCGAAGTCCGCTTCGCCGAGTCCGCCGAGATGACCCGGCACCCGCAAGAGCACGGGCCCCGTCCGGCCGATGTTCCCGAGTATTACGAATATGCGCTGAAGGGAGTCCATCTGACGTGTCCAGTGGTCGACGGCGCGCCCGAGCAGGCGATCGAAGTCCGCTTCGATGCCATCGAATGGCTCAACGCCAAGCCGCTGCCCAAGCCGGTGGCAATTTCCGCTCAGCCGGCGAACCTGCCGAAGGGCCCGAAATCGGGGACCAGCCGGACTTTCGTCGTCTCGTGGATGTCCGGCGTGGCCGACGCCCGCGACGACCAGTGTCCCAAGATGAACACCAAGCCGTCCCAAGCTGATTACTACGCCCAGATGTCGTCCGAGCGGGCCGCCGCGCAGCGAGCGTTCCTCGCCGACAAGGGCGGCGCCAACACCATGTACCTGCCGTATCGCGGCCCCGACGAACTCAACGTGACGATGCTCCCCGGGATCGTTCCGGATCCTGGCTTCATCACGCCCAAGGTCGACGTCGTGCGCGGGTTCAACCTCGATGGGAACGACGGCACCGGGGCTCCCCCGCGCGGCATCCGCAAGCACCAGAACTTCACCTCGCCCGACGGGGAGAAGGGCATCGACAACCAGCTGTTCACGATCCAGGGCTGCGTCGAGGGCTGGCGCCGCAAGGGCTTCCTGCCGATGATCGGCAACGAGCTGCGCCGCGCCGGCGGGCTCTCGATCCTGATCGACATCAGCGGGATCGACGATCCGCGCAACGACAACGATGTCGCCGTGACGATCCTCTACAGCACCGACGGCATGCGCCGCGACGCTACCTCGAAGATCGTTCTGCCCGACTACACCTACCGCGTCTCCGACAAGCCCGAGTACACGCAGGACTTCGTCCGCTTCCATGCGAAGATCGTCGACGGGGTGATCACCACAACGAGCGTCCCCAAGGTTTATATCCACGAAAACTCGGGCGGGAGCGGCTGGCCGCTGATGAACGCCCGGATGCGGCTGAAGATCAATTCCGACGGCACGCTGACGGCACTGATCGGTGGCTACCGCGACTGGCGCGAGTACCTCGGCATGGCGTTCTTCCGCTCGTCCGATTACGAAAATACGATCGGCTACCAGACCCCGGCGATGTACGACGCCGTCCGCCGCGCCGCCGACGGCCTGCAGGACCCGGTCAGCGGCGAGTTCACCGGCATCTCGGCAGCGTACGACATCGAGGGCATCCCAGCGTTCATCCCGCCCGGCGAGGAGAAGCAGCTGCTGGCGGGCGGGCGCTATCCCGCCGCTGCCAAGTCCAATCCCAGCTCGGCGCTCGCCTCGAGCCGCTGACACCGCCCCACAAGCAATTCTGAACAGGACGAGGAGATTACCGTGATGCGCAAGGCTGCCCTGACGGCGCTTGGAGCCTTATCCCTCACCCTTTCTGCGTCCGCGTCGGGTTGGGCGGAGCCGGCCAAGCCCACGCCGCTGGCGGTAATTCCTGCCGGCAATGCGGTCATCGGCGCGGCCGTTTACGTGGCGGACCTCGAACGCTCGCTTAAGTTCTATCGCGACACGCTGGGCATGCGGGTGCTGATGCAGTTCGCCCCGTCGGGCCCGTCGGTGAGTGCGTCTGGCGGCGGAGCCGCGGCGGCTCGTCCCGACACCGTGCTCAGCTTCGGCGCGGGGCCGAGCGACCCGATGCTGATGCTGCTCAGCGACCGCAATCCGGCCGGGCCGCGCAAGATCGAGCATGCCTTCGGCTTCGCCCGCGTCGTGTTGCGGATGGGCGACCTGGATGCGCTCGCCGCGAAAATCCGCGCCAACGGCTTCGTCCCCGGCGAGATCCACGGCGCCCACGGCTCCTTCCGCGTGATGATGGCGACCGACCCTGACGGCTACACGGTCGAAATCATCGAGCAGAAGCCGGCGAGCTGAGCGTCGGTCCGGTCATTTTTCCCCATCGAGGGGGAAGGGCATCACGGCGCCTGCCTTGCTTTCGATGTACGAGTTTCGTTCCCCGCGAGCAGCTTCGTCTGCTGGGTTGGCGGGATGAACCCCGCGACGCCTTCGATATCGAACGCCGCCGAAATCCCGTTGAACTCGCCGGTGACGGGGTCCTGGAGCCCGTCGGCCGCGCGCTTCATGGCGTTGTAGATCGCCGGCATCTGCAGTCCCACCGTGTTCTCGTAATCGCTGGCCCGGTAGATCTGAAAGACCACGCGCTTGCGCCAGTCGATGTAGCCGCCGATGATCCCTTTCATGCGTCCGTCGGGGAGGAACTCGAGCCGTAGCCGGGGGCGGAAGAATGTCGTCTCGATGCCCGTCACCTCATGGACGTGGAGCTGCGGTATCGGATCGGTGATGAGGACGCCGTCGACGATGCGGCCGTGGAACCGGGCGAAGTCCTGGGTCAACGCGGGGTTGTCGCTGACCCGGTAGGTATAGTCGGGAAGCACGACCTTGGCCGGGCTGCGGCGCAATTCGTCGCCGCTGTAGAGGACCGTGACCCAGACGTCGGAGTCGTTGCGCTCGTCGTCGATGCCGCTGATCTCGACGAGGGCGGTCGGGCGCCCGGAGGCGCGGCCCTCGTTGAAGATCATCGGCAGGAAGCCCTTGCGGCGCAGGCCCTCGACGCAACCCTCGACCGTGAACAGCTGGTTGTCGATGCCGCGGCGGCCGTCCGGAGAGACGAAGTTGACGTGCTTGCGGGTGCCCTTCGGCGGTGCGCCCGAGCCGTCGTCGCCGTCGAGGTCGAACCCTTCGACAACGTCGGCTTTGGGCAGTGCGTGGCCCGGATCGGCGACGATCCCGGGCAGCAGCGCGACGTCCATTTCATCTGGCCCGCGATAGGGCATCCGATCCGGGCCGACGCCGCCCTTGCCCTCCAGCTCGCGACGCAGCGCGGCGGCTTTGTCGGCCGGCATCAAAGTGAAATAGTCCGCCTGCGACGGCTTGCTGTTCATCCGCGCGCATTGATCCGGCTTCGCATCGGCCGCTGCTGCGAACCGCGGTTATCGCCAGCGGCTCCGGCTGCGGGTGACTGTTGAGCCAGCGGATGTCCTCGAACTGCAGCTCGAAGGCTTGCTCGGGAGCACCGGCGACGACCGGACAGGCGAGACGGACGCCGGTGAGCTCGTACTCGTAATACTCGGGAACGTCGGCCGGACGCGGGCCGTGCTCCTGCGGGTGGCGGGCGAGCTCGGACGATTCGGCGAAGCGCACTTCGGGGATGCGCTCCGCCCTGCGGCAGCGCTCCATCAACGCCTTGAGGCCGGGGCTGGCTTTGTCCACCGCTAGCGCCAGCACGTCGGGGCCTTTGGCCGGCGCCGCAGGCCCGGTGAACAGCAGGTCGTTCTTCAGCGAATGAATGCCGCGAATTTC
>JAEKKO010000394.1 GCA_019510335.1 Novosphingobium sp.
AGGCTCGGGTCGAACGGCTGGGCCGCGGCGATGGGCGAATGCTCGGTCATGTTTCTCGGCTCTCCGTTCGGCCGTTATTGCTGCGCGCGCGTGGCGGCTTCGTCGTCGTCCATCGCCTCGATCATCGCGAAGACGATCTCCTCGATCCGCGCGGCGAGCTGGCGAATGGTCGGCGCCTGGAACAAGTCGCGCAGCGTCAGGTCGATGCCGAATGCCTCGCCCGCCCGCAGCACCACCTGGGTGCCGAGCAGCGAGTGGCCGCCGAGCAGGAAGAAATTGTCGTCGACCCCGACATTGCCGCGGCCGAGCACGCCTTCGAGGATCTCGGCGAGCTTCGCTTCGGCGGGCGTCTCGGGCGCGGCGAAACCGGCCGAGGCGAGCGCATTGGCGTCGCTCGGTTCGGGCAGCGCGCGCTTGTCGAGCTTGCCGTTGGGCGTCAGCGGCAGCGCGTCGATGCGGACGAATGCGCCGGGAATCATATATTCGGGCAAGGTCTTGCCCAGGAACTCGCGCAGCTCTTCGGCCGATAGCGAGTCCTTTTCGACGACATAGGCGACCAGCATGTCGCCGCCATCGGGCGAGGGCGCCGCGATCACCGCGCCCGAGCGGACGCCGGGATGGGTGCGCAGGACGCTCGCGGTTTCCTCGGGCTCGACACGGTGGCCGCGGACCTTGGCCTGGTCGTCGACGCGGCCGTGGAAGGTGATCTGGCCATCGGGACGCCACGCGGCGCGGTCGCCGGTACGGTAGAAGCGCTCGCCCTCGATCGTGACGAACGCGGCGGCGGTGAGGTCCGGCTGATGGCGATAGCCGCGCGCAACCTGCGGGCCGCCGATATAGATTTCGCCCTGTTCGCCATCGGCGACGGCCTGGCGCTCGCCATCGAGGATACGGATCGTCGTACCCTTGATCGGATAGCCGATCGCGGGAAGGCCGGTTTCCTCGTTCCCCGTCGGCACGATCGCCGACGTGGCGACGACGGTGCATTCGGTCGGCCCGTAATTGTTGACCAGCGCGAACGGCAGGCCCGGACGCGGAC
>JAEKKO010000225.1 GCA_019510335.1 Novosphingobium sp.
ACCAATCGCCAGCAGGTACTCGATCACTTCGTAGTCGGCGAGAGCCTCGGCCCCGCCGGCGAGCAAGCGCTGGCGCAAGCGGGCGCGGTGGCCGGCGTAGTCGCCTGGGGGAGCTGGCTGAGTATCGGACGGGGGCGCTTCGCTCTCGGCCACCGGCACAATCCCCTGTCCTGTGCGTTACCGGACGAGCATTGCCTTTCAACAGCGAAGGCGCAAGTGTCAGGCAATGGTGGAAAGCCACGGCAATTCTCCAGACGCTGATACGCCAGAACCAGAGACGGTGGTGGTGGTCCGTCGGCGGCGACGCTGGCCGGTCGTGCTCGGCGCGATCGGACTGGTTGTCCTCGCGGCGTTCCTCTGGGCGTGGCTGACGCGCGACGAGATCGCCGGCAACTACATTGCCGCGCAGCTGCGCAAGCAGGGACTGCGCGGGACTTACCAAGTCGTCCAGATCGGACCGGTCCACCAGATCTTGCGGAATGTCGTCATCGGCGATCCCCGGCGGCCCGACCTGACGGTCGAGGAAGTCGCGGTCAACATCCGCTACCGCTTGGGCTTTCCGAAGGTCGGCGTGATCACGGCGGTCCGGCCGCGACTCTATGGCTCGCTTCACGGCGGCAAGTGGAGCTTCGGCAGCCTCGACAAAGTGCTGTTCGAGGGTCCGAGCCGCGCCCCATTCCGCCTGCCGAACCTCGAAGTGGCGATTTACGACGGACGTGGGCTGATCGACAGCGACTATGGCCCGATCGGGGTCAAGGTCCAGGGCTTCGGGCGGCTGCGCCACGGCTTCAAGGGCATCCTCGCGGCGTTTGCTCCCCAAGCGCAAGCCGGCGATTGCCGTCTCGGTCGGACTACCCTGTTCGCCCGCGTCAGCATCGCCCACGAGCAGCCGCGGCTCGAGGGGCCGCTGCGGCTCGCGGCACTCTCATGCCCCGACCGGAACATCGCCCTGAGCAATATCGGGCTGGAGCTCGATGCGACGCTCGACCAGTCCTTGCGTGGCGGGCAGGGCACGCTCGGGCTGTCGAGCGGAGCCATGGTCGTCGGCGCCAACCGCGCCTCGGGCTTCAACGGCACCGCGACGCTGACCTATCGCCGCCGCGGCGTGACGGGAAAGTACAATGTTCTGCTCCGTGGCCTTGAAATGGGCCAGGCCAAGGCGACGACGATCGGGACCGAGGGAACGCTGCGGACTCAAAACGGCCTCGCCAACCTCGAGGCCGACGGCAGCATCGATGCCGGCGGGCTGCGCGTGGGCGAAGCGCTCGATGCCACCCTTGCCGGATTCCAGCGCGGCACCGATCGGACATTGCTCGCTCCGATGCTCGGTCAGATCCGTGCTGCCCTGCAGCGGCAGGGGCCGAACAGCCGACTGACCGCAAGTTACCAGTTGCGCCGCAGCCCGCA
Organism: Novosphingobium sp.; assembly: GCA_019510335.1. Taxonomy (GTDB): domain Bacteria; phylum Pseudomonadota; class Alphaproteobacteria; order Sphingomonadales; family Sphingomonadaceae; genus Novosphingobium. The sequence continues at coordinate 1,408 of JAEKKO010000225.1, forward strand.
GGGCGACAGCGTCGTGGTGCCTGGGGCTGCGCTCCGCGGTGGCTCCGGCGAGACTCTGCTGGCGCTCTCGCGGTTCCAGATGACGCCAGTGGCCAACGGCGGTGCGCCGCTCATCTCAGGCAACTTCAGCACCGGCGGAACGGGCCTGCCGCGGATTGCCGGGCGGATGGAGCGTGCCGCCGGCCAGGCCCTGCTGCGGCTGACGATGGCCGATTACCAGGCCGGCAACGGCCGCCTCGCCATTCCGCAGCTGCTCGTCGCCCAGGCTCCCAACGGCGCGCTCGGATTCGCCGGCACGGTCGCACTGAGCGGACCACTGCCCGGCGGCTCGGCGCAAGACCTGGTTTTGCCGATCGACGGCAATTGGGGCAAGGTCGGCGGCCTGTCGCTCTGGCGGCGCTGCACGGCGGTGCGCTTCGCCAGCTTGACGGTTGGCAGCCTGACGCTCGAGCACCGCGACCTGACGCTGTGCCCGCCGCCGGGCTCGGCGATCGTGCGCAGTGATCGCGGCGGCACGCGGATAGCCGCCGGAATGCCCTCGCTGAACGTTGCCGGTCGGCTCGGCACGACCCCAATCCGCATCGCCGCCGGCCCGGTCGGGTTCACCATTCCCGGCGCGCTTTACGCACGGCGCCTCGATGTGGCGCTGGGTCCGGCGGCGACGCCGACGCAGTTCACGCTTGCCAACCTCACCGCCAAGATCGGCAAGGAGATCGCTGGGCGCTTCGACGGGACCGATGCCAAGCTCTACGCGGTGCCGATGGACATCCTCGGCGCGAGCGGTGCGTGGCATTACGGCGCAGGCAAGCTGACGGTCGCCGATGGCACGTTCCGGCTCATCGACCGTCGGCCGGCGGCGCGGTTCGAGCCGCTGGTCTCGCGCGGCGCGACCCTCGAGCTGCTCGACAACATCATCACCGCCAAAGCCCTGTTGCGCGAGCCGGCGACCGACCGGCCGGTTACCGACGTCGCAATCCGCCACGACCTCACCCGCGGAACCGGCCATGCCGACCTCGCCGTGCCCGGCCTCACGTTCGACAATCGCCTCCAGCCGAGCAACATCTCCCGGCTCGCGCTCGGCACCATCGCCAATGCCAACGGGACGATTCGCGGCAGCGGCCGCGTCGACTGGGATGCGCGGGGCGTCACCAGCAGCGGCCGCTTCAGCACTGCCTCGCTCGATTTCGCGGCGCCCTTCGGCCCGGTCAAAGGCGCGTCGGGGACGATCGTGTTCACCGACTTGATCGGGATGATCTCGGCGCCGAACCAGCATCTCCACGTCGCCTCAGTCAACCCCGGCATCGAGGTGACCGACGGCGATGTCGTCTACGAGCTGCGGCCCGGAGCGCTGCTGGCGCTGAAGAGCGCAACCTGGCCGTTCCTCGGCGGCGTACTGCGGCTCAAGCCGACCGAGCTCAACCTCGGCGTCAGCGAGACGCGTCATTACACACTGGAGATCACCGGCCTCGATGCGGCCAAGTTCGTCGCCCACATGGAGCTCGCCAACATCAAGGCGACCGGTACGTTCGACGGCGAACTGCCGCTGGTGTTCGACCAGAACGGGGGGCGGATCGTCAATGGCGTGCTCACCGCACGGCCGCCGGGCGGCAATGTGTCGTACGTCGGCGAGCTGACCTACAAGGACCTTTCGGCGATGGCGAACTTCGCCTTCGACGCGCTGAAGTCGCTCGACTATCGGACCATGCGCGTCGAGATGAACGGCGCGCTCGAAGGCGAGATCGTCACCCGTGTCCGCCTCAGCGGGGTTCGGCAGGGCGCCGGGGCCAAGCGCAACTTCATCACCCAGCGCTTCGCCAAGCTACCGATCCAGTTCAACATCAACGTCCGGGCGCCGTTCTACCAGCTGATCACGTCGTACCGCTCGTTCAACGACCCCTCGCTGGTGCGCGACCCGCGCTCGCTCGGGCTGATCGACGAGCAGGGCCGGCCGATCCGGGTGGAGGCCATCAACCCGCCGCCACCGCGCCCGCCACAACCGCTCAAGCCGCCGCCGCGCAAACGCGGGACGAAGCGTCCTATTCAGCCTCCAGTCAGCGAGAAAAAGCCATGATGCAGCATCGATTGACCAGTTCCGCTGCTTGCGTGAACTCTGCGGTGACGGGCCGCTGGGGACGACCGATCCGCCGCCTCACCACGACGGCGGGGGTGGTGCTGGGGGTGACGCTGGCGACGACGGGATGTGTTTCGGTGACCGCGCCGGACAAGCCGATCGTCATCGAGCTCAACATCAACATCAAGCAGGAAGTGGTCTATCGCCTGGCCTCAGATGCCGGCAAGACGATCCAGAGCAACAAGGAGATTTTCTGATGTCCCGCCTCATCGACCGCAAGCTGGTCCGGCGCTTCGCGCTCGGCGCCGCCGCGGTTGCGCTTGTCACGATCGGCACCGTCACCGCGGTGCAGGCCGCCGGCCGCGATCCCGCGTACAATGCGGCGCGCACCGATGGCAAGGTCGGCGAGAAGATGAACGGCTACCTGGGCATCGTCGGTGCGGCGACGCCCGAGCTGCGGGGGATGGTCGATGATATCAACATCAAGCGCAAGGCGGTGTATGCCGAGCGGGCCCAGGCGCAGCACGCCACCGTCGAGGAATATGCCTTCACCTCCGGATGCCAGCTGATCCTCCAGACCTCCCCCGGGGAAAAGTACCAGGCGCCCGACGGCAGTTGGCAGACCCGCGGCAATGGTCCGCCGCTGCGCGACAACCGCTGTCCGTAGCCCGGGCAATCACCGGATCACCAGGGAGCCCCCGCTTCACCGAGGCGGGGGCTTTTTCGTGGATGGGCGGACCGCCGCTCGCTGGGCGGGCCGATGCTCGACTTGCCTTTCCGGCCAGCCGGTTGACTCGGGGCCACCCCCTGCCTAAGGGGGCGGCGCCTCGGCGGGCAGCCGTTGCCCGTGCCGCGTCCTCCCCTCAAAACGGAGCCAAGGCATGAGCGACGAGCCGAACGCACGGGACCCCATCGGCGA
>JAEKKO010000226.1 GCA_019510335.1 Novosphingobium sp.
CGATGGCGAGCTACATCACCGGGACCATTATCCCGATCGATGGCGGTACCTTGGGCTCGGGCGGGTGGATCCGCAGCCGCGATGGCGATTGGGTGCTCCCGCCGGACATTGCATCCTGACGCCAACCTGTCAGCTTGTGGCGTGGAGAGGAACCGACACAGGATGAGCGACACACAAGCGACCGCCGCCGCCGAATGGCGCGCGCATTGGCCGATGGTATTCGCGGCCATGGTCGGCATGTCGTTCTATTCGATGTTCGCCTACTCGCAGCAGATGTTCATCGAGCCGCTGGAAAAGCAGTTCCACTGGCCACGGGCGGAATTCTCGCTCGGCTACTCCATCTTTGGCATGTGCGCATTTCTGTTCGGCCCATTCGTCGGCGCCGCGATCGATCGTTGGGGAGCGCGGCCGATCGCGGTCCCGGGGGTGCTGCTTTCGGCACTCGCGTTCGCGGCGCTCGGCTTCACCGGCAGCTCTCTGTGGCAGTGGTATGGACTGTGGCTGGTGCTCGCGCTCGTCGGGCTCGGCGTGAAGTCGACGGTGTGGAGTGTCGCCGTGTCGGGCGCATTCACCGCCAGCCGGGGCATGGCTCTGGCGATCATGCTGTGTGGCAGCGCGCTCGCGCAGTTTTTCGCTCCACTGGTCGGCAACTGGCTGATCCATGACTACGGTTGGCGCCAAGCCTATCACCTGATCGGCGTCGGCTGGGGCGGGCTCGCGCTGGTGCTTACGGCATTGTTCTTTTTCGACGCCGGACGCGGCCGGGCCAAGGCGGCTGCCCAGCCGACGGCCGCCCTCGCCAGCCTTCCCGGCCTGACCTTCCGCCAGTCGATGCGCGACCCGGTGATCCTGCGGATCTTTGCCGCCAACTTGTTCAGCTCCCTGGTCGGCTCGGGCGTGACCTTTCATCTTAAGCCGATCGTCGTCGAAACCGGGCTGACCTCGACCGGCGCGGCGGAGATAGCGGCGCTCGCAGGAATCGGCGGCATCGTCGGCAAGCTGCTGACCGGTTGGCTGCTCGACCGCGTTCAGGGCAATGCCGTTCCGTTCTTCAGCTATGCGCTCACGGCGGTTGCCTATCTCCTGCTGCTCGACACTTTCCATTCGCATGCCGCGGTCGCGATCGGTGTCCTGATCATCGGCTATACGTCGGGCGCCGGACTCGGTCTCACCGCGTACCTGATCTCGCGCTACGCCGGGATGAAGGCTTATGGCGCCGTCTTCGGTGCGCTCGGCAGCATGCTGATGCTCGGCACGGTCGTCGGACCGCCGCTTGCGGGGAAAGCCCATGACCTCACGGGTAGCTATGCCGCCCTGCTCATCGGCGCGATCCCCGTCGTGCTCGGTTCGGCGCTGCTGATGATCGGGCTCGGCAGTTATCCGGAGTTCCCGGCCGCGCCGTTCAACACGCGCGAAGAAGCCGAGGCGGATGCGGTTCTGGGTTGACCGCTTCATAAATTGAACTATTATCGCGCGAACTCCGGCGAAACCGGAATTCCGATCCACTTGGGAGAGAACATGGGTCGCTTCAAGCTTTCCAAACCGTTGGCGTTCGCCGCGGTGGCGCTCGCCGCTACCCCGCTGCTGGCTGCGCCGGCCGACGACGTGCGCACGCGCGTCTCAGGCCTGCGTGAGCTCGGCGCCGCTTTCAAGGCGGTCAACGACGGGCTCCGCGCGAGCGAGCCGCAGATGATCATGATCCAGATGTCGGCGAAGCAGATCAAGAACGCGGCGACACAGATGCCAAGCTGGTTTCCCAAGGGCAGCGGACCCGAATCCGGCGCCAAGACCGCGGCGAAAGCCGAGATCTGGAGCCAGCCGGCCAAGTTCAAGGCGGCCCAGGACGCGTTCGTCGCCGAGGCCAATAACCTGCAGAAGGCTTCCGCGAGCAACGATGTCGCGGCGATCCGCGCTTCAACGGCCAAGCTCGGCGGCACCTGCAAGGGGTGCCACGACACTTTCCGCGTGCCGCGGACCTGAGGGGACTGAAGCGATGAGCCCAACGCCGCCCTTGCCCCGACCGGTTCTCGCCAGGCTCGCCGCCACGGCCGCGCTCGCGCTGACCGTCGCCGTTCCCGTGGCTGGTCACGCCCAGCCGGCCGACTTGCCGATCCAGCCTGCTACGACCGACAAGTACCCAGCAGGGATCAAAGTGGTGAAGACCCCGGCCGGCGCGGTCTACGTCGATTCGCACGGCCGTACGCTCTACGGGATGGACATGCGCGTGCTACTGCGTGCCGGGCCGGATCCGTCGCAGCACTGCGATGCCGAGTGCACGAAAACGTGGGAACCGCTGCTCGCGACGGGGATGCAGCCGAACATCCGCTTCCCCGGGGGCGGTCGCGGCGGAGCCGCAGCAGCTGCCCCGCGCCCAGCCGCTCCTGCAGCCGCTGGCGGTCAAAAATCCGGCCAAAGCGCTGCGGACGAACGCGTCGCCGCATTTTTCAATCCAGCCACTCCCACCGGCTATTTCACCCAGCAGAGCGCTCCGGACTGGACCGTGATCGACGGGCCTCAGGGGCCGCAGTGGGTCTACAAAGGTTGGCACATGGTGTTCGTCCGCAAGGGCGACAAGCCGGGCTCGACCGCGTTCGACGGAGCCGAGGACAAGACCTGGAACACCCTGAAGTTCATGCCGCCGGTGCCGAAGCTGACCGCGCCGGGAGGCGTCCAGCCAATCCCCCTCGACGGCGGCTATGTGCTGGCCGACAAGCAGGGGCGGGTCCTGTTCACTTGCACCAAGGCGTGCCCGGGTGAGCCGCTCGGCGGCGGGATGGCCTCGGCGCCGCTCGGCGACTGGTCCGTGAGTCGCACCACCGACCGGCCGCAGTGGACCTATCGCGGCAAACCGGTGTTCGCGAGCCTGGAAGCCGACCCCAAGACCGCGCCGGCAGCGGCACAGGTCCTGCGCCCGTGACGAAGCGGCGGGCTCCCACCACAAGAAGGAACGGGGACATGGATGACCGTCGCAATGAGCGGGCCCACGACCGGCAGCGCACGGCGCGTTTCGTCAAGGCGATTGTGCTAGCCGGGGTCGCCGCCGGGCTGATCGCGCTGGGGCCGGTCGTCAACTCCAGGCTACCGCTCGCGGCTGCGGCGAAGTCGGAGACGGCGCCGGCGGGGCATCTGCCGGCAGCTCCGCCGAACGGTGTCATGGGGTTCGTCGTTCAAGACTTTCTCCCGCCAATCGTTCCGGGGATGGATTCCTGCCCCAAGGGCACCGCGCCCCGCCTGCGCGAGCAGTACCTCCGCACCCTTCCCGAGGACGAGCAGGCGCGGCTGCGCCTCAAGGTCAACGAGAAAGAGCTCGAGGACCGCTGGCACGGCTACGCGTTCGGACCCAATGGCACCAACATCTGCTCGCAGCCGGACATGTTCAATCACCCCAAGTATCCGACGGTCGAGAGCAAGTACGCCTGGGGGCTCGACCTCGATAACGGCGGCAAGGACGCCGACACCTGCCAACACGACACGTTCCAGTCGCCGGCCGGCGATCAGAGCGTCGACAACCAGGAATACCGCGCGACGGGCTGCACGCTCGAAATCCGCGGCAAGGACGGCAGCGGCGGCGATGCCCTTACCGGCATGAAGCAGTTCCACAACTCGGGCGAATGGACCCAGGTCATCCTGCTGCGGGGCATCGACAGCCTGGTCAACGATCCGGACGTCGAGGTGATCTACGCCAACACCGCGGACCGTCCCGATCTCGACAGCAAGGGCAATTTCCTCCGCGGGCAGAGCTTCACGGTCGCCGAGAAGGGCGCCCGGCATCGCAACGTGCTGCACGGGCGGATCGTCAACGGTGTGCTGACCACCGATTCGGCCAACATCTTCCTGGCCCAGACCTGGGGCCAGGGCGGCGCTCGCGACATTCGCGGCAATCGCTCGCAGTACCGGTTCTTCAAAGGGCGGCTGCGCCTCGAGTTCCAGCCTGACGGCACCCTCCGCGGCCTCGTCGGTGGCTATGAGCCGATCTTCGACGTGATCACCAGCACATCGCTGGGCGGCCCCGGCTCGGCGCTCGTCGCCGGGATCGACTGCGCTGCCGAGCTCACCACGCTGAAGAGCCTGGCCGACGGGTTGAAGGACCCCAAGACCGGCAAGTGCACCGGCGTGTCGAGCGCCATGCGCATCAGCGCGGTTCCCGCCTTCGTCAACGATCTGCCAAACCTCGGCACGAGGACCGCCAACAAATGAGTTCGATTCGCCGCTTCTCGAAGATTGCGCTTGCCCTCGCCGGCGCTTCGGCACTCGCTGCCGGCGCCGCCAGCCTCCTCGGCGTCCAGGCCGCAGCCGAAGCTCCGGCAGCTGCCATCGACGCCGCGCCTGCCGGGCAGATCGTCGCCATGCGTCGGCTCAGCGAAGCCCAGTACCGCAACAC